>NZ_VOJA01000004.1:0-237303 GCF_007923265.1 Francisella salimarina | reverse complement strand
CCACAGCCACAGCCACAAAGGCAGCATAGCATACCAACTAGTAAAAACAACTCTTCTGAACAACCATATATGGAGAATGTACAAGAAGAATCTTTAGATAAGAAATGGTTTAATCAACTTACAAGAATTAAGCTAAAAGGATTCACTAAAACATTGGCATACAATAGTCACTTACTTAACGAGTCTGATGAATCTTATGAAATTCAGCTAAATGATGATGCAAAAAAAATTCTTGAGCTTGACCCTCAAAGTTTAGCTAAACTTCAATCAGCTATTAGCCAATATTTGAATAATCCAAGCTTTAGATTAGATATTAAAAACCTACCAAGCATTAACGCTAACTCTAATAGCAAGTCTCCAGCTGAAATAAAAACTCAAAGAGCTATTAAAAAAATTCATAATGATGAAAATGTCAAACTTGTTAAGGAAGCCCTTAATATAGATATTAAAAATGAAGATATAATTTTAACTGATTAAAAGAAGTTATATCAAAGCATCAACCTGTTGTTTTATTGCATCAAAATTAGCTTTAAAGTCACTATTTTGTTTCAATGCACTATATACAACATTACCCATCACTCTCCCAGCCTGCACATCACTTCTCCAATGAGCACCGCAGATCACTCTACTATCTCCATAGTCCACTCCTCTAGCCAAAATTTGCTCCCTATAATTAGGTAGAAGATCAGCTATCGTATACGCAACAACCATACCCCTTGTTGAATGTGCTGAAGGATATGAATGATGTGGATCAGGGTCAGAGCTAGGATCAGAATCAGAATGAGTACAAACATTCTTACTGTAATAAACGTATGGACGCTGTCTTTGATAATGGTCTTTTGCCTCTGTTGTAGAGTTTTTTCCATCATGAATAACCTTTTGGAAAAAGTCAGAATGGCTCTTTAACAGTTGCTTAAGTTGCTCTTTCTTTTCTTCTGAAATATTTGAATCCAAAGGCAAAGCATCTATAAATATGTTAATAAAATTATCTGGATCTGTATTAGCATCATTAATAGCTTGACTATATCTCTCTTTAGATATTTCTTTTGCATTAAAAAAACGACTCTCTACAAAAATTTGATTTGATATGTTCTGATCTTCTGCAAATGATGGTAATAAGTTTGAAACTGGAACAGGTACTTTTGATGCAGGTTCATTAGGTGTTTCAGGAGGAGGTGGCAATATTGCTAAACCATTAGGAAGCTTATCTCCACTTAAAAAGCCATCCCCTGCTGCGAAAGCTATAGTCGCACAAACAAAAGAAAGCAATACTATTATTTTTTTCATATTTTTGTATTTCCTTATTTTTATAAATATTCAGGAATTATACAAAAATGAATCAATAAGACTAAATATATACTATTGATAACAATAATAAGAAAATCTTATAAGGGTTAGATATATTCCCACGCATCTTTATCAGCAAGAATAGCATGTAAGAGTTTATTATTAAGGGTATGACCAGATTTAAAGCAATTAAAATGTCCTAGTATATAACCACCAACATAAAAGTCGCCAATTGCATCTAACAGCTTATGTCTTACAAATTCATCTGCATATCTCAAACCACCATCATTAAGTACACCATCATTTGAAATACCAACAGCATTATCAAGTGAGGCTCCTTTTGCAAGATTGTTTTGGTGTAAGTATGCAAGCTGCTCGTAGAAGCCAAAAGTTCTAGCCTTTGAAACCATCTTAATATACTCATCTAGGTTATACTCAAATAGTATATGATCATTTGTCGCAGCAATTACAGGATGATCCCACTCAATCTTAAACTCATACTTAAGATTATCACTAGGTAAAACTTCTGCAAATTTATCTTCATGCTCAACTCTAACAGGCTTTAATATCTTTATACCTTTACGATTAGATTCTTGCTCAACGATACCAGCTTCTTTTAATAGCTGAGTGAACTCATAAGAGCTTCCATCCATCACTGGTAACTCTGGTGCATTAACTTCAATGAGGACATTATCAACCTCAAACATCGCAAATGCAGACATTAAATGCTCAATAGTCGATACCGATAAGCTCTGATCACCATCCTTTGTTAATAAAGTACACATTATAGCTTCTTTAATATTAGATGGAGTTACTTTGATATCAACTACAGGGCTAAGATCAGCTCTACGAAATACTATGCCGGTATCGACATTTGCAGGTTTAACAACCATAGAAACATCAATACCGGAATGCAGACCGATACCCGTAACCGAAAATTCTTTTGTTATAGTTTTTTGCTTCATATTTACTCTCTATTATTAAATTTTAACACTTCAATTTAGCTAACATAATATAGCAAGGACAGTAGCAACCTTGCAGATTATCATATACTACAAAAATATAATTACTGTAATCGATAAATTAAATTATATATATCAAAAAATCATATTGATATAGAATCACTGAGATTTTAAGACTATATCAATATATTTAAATTACTAGAGTTATAAAGAAAAATTATCTTCTTCTAAGGAAACTTGGAATATCTGATTTATTAACATCTTCAGATTCTGTTTTTGGAGTACTAGCAGAAGAGCTAGATACATCATCATTCCTAGAGAAAGATGGTGATGGTTTACTTGAGAAACTTTGAGGTTGACTAGAAGTTGTCTTTTCTACACCAAAGCCTCTTTTCATAGCAACTTTTTCAATACCAGTAACTACAACTGTTACTTTCATAGAGTCTGTCATATCAGGATCGATAACTGTACCAGCAATCACAATAGCTTCATCTGAAATGAATGATCTAATTACTTCACCAACTTCTTCAAACTCACCAATTGACATATCCATACCAGCCGTTATGTTTACAATAACACCTTTTGCACCATCAAGATTAATATCTTCTAATAACGGGCTAGAAATAGCAGCCTCTGCAGCTTCTCTTGCTCTATTCTCACCATTAGCTTCACCCATACCCATCATAGCTAGACCCATATCAGTCATCACAGCTCTAACATCAGCGAAGTCAACGTTAATAAGACCTGGCTTAGTAATAAGTTCAGAAACACCTTTAACAGCATTTCCTAATACATCATTTGCTGCATTAAATGCATCCAAAAGAGATGCTCCTTTGCCAAGAACACTTAAAAGCTTTTCATTTGGTACTGTAATAATTGAGTCAACATGTTGAGTTAATTCATCTATACCATACTCAGCAGCTTTCATCCTTCTAGGACCCTCAAATGGGAAAGGCTTAGTAACTACTGCTACAGTCAGTATACCCATTTCTTTTGCCACTTCAGCTACTACAGGAGCACCACCAGTACCTGTTCCACCACCCATACCAGCTGTGATGAAAACCATATCAGCACCTTCTAGAAGTTGCTCAATTTTTGCTCTATCTTCAGTTGCTGCTCTTTTACCAATTTCAGGATTTGCACCAGCGCCTAGACCTTTTGTAAGATTAGTACCAATTTGTAATACATTTTGTACTTTCGACTTTGATAATGCTTGACCATCTGTATTTAATGCAAAAAACTCAACATCAGTAACATCTTCACACATGTGCTGAACAGCGTTACCGCCACCGCCACCAACTCCAACAACTTTAATTATGGCATTTGAGACCATTGAATCATTAAAATCAAACATATATTTACTCCTTTACTTTCGATTCATTATTGCTTAACTTAAAAATTATTTGAAAACCAACCTTTAACTGATGATATTATTTTCTTCTTCGACTTAGTGGTATTTTCATCAATCTCCATAACATCATCATCAATATTTTGATCATTACTTACATCACTATTTTCTGCAGCATACTTCAATAACCCAACTACTGTGGAGTATGATGGATTATGGACAACTTCACTTGCACCAGAAACCTCTATAGGACCACCAACCCTTACAGGAAGCTTAAACATATCCTCTGCAAGTCTTGCTAATCCTTTTAGCTTAGCACCACCGCCTGTAAAGACAATACCTGAAGAAATAACCTCTAATAAACGGTTCTGATCCAACTCACGATATAGAGACTCAAATATCTCTTCTACTCTTGCCTCTATTACAAGTGATAAATCTTGTAATGATATTCTCTTTTTAGCATTCCCTAATGAATTCGGTATATCTATCTTTTCATCCGGATTTTTAAGATATTTACTTGCTGCATAGCCAAATTGAAGCTTTAAGCTTTCAGCAGCCTCGATAGGTAATCTAAACACTTTCGATATATCAGAGGAGATACTACTACCACCAGTTTTAACACTTGATGTATAACATATACCGCCATCAGCAAAGACAGAAAAGCTTGTCGAGTCAGCACCAATATTCACAAGGCAAACGCCCATTTCTTTCTCATTGTCAGTAAGAGTCGCACTACTTGCTGCTAAATGCTCTACTACTAAGTTTTCTATAGCATAACCACAATTTGAAACGCATTTACGTACATTCTGTAACATCCTAGATGACGCAACAATAATATGTACATTAGACTCTAGTCTTACTGCAAACATTCCTATTGGTTCAGTGACTCCAGGCTGACCATCAACTATGTAGTCTCTCTGAAGAACATGAAGCATTTCTGTATCAGCAGACATCGGCACAGCTTTTGCTGTCTTAATAGCCATAGCCAAATCTTCTAAGCTCACCTCTCCATTTTCGACAGCTGCTAAACCATAAGAATTAAAGCCATTAATACTAGGCGCACTAACACCCAACGTGACTTCTTTAATATCGACTCCTGCTATGCTTTTTGCTTCATCTAAGGCTGCATTTAATGTTTCTATAGCCATTTCAAGATTAATAACAGAACCTTGTTTAATGCCCTTTGACTGCTTTTGGCTTACACCTAATATTTTTATACTGTTGTTTTCAGCAAGTTGTCCAATCGCAACGGTTATCTTGTGAGATCCCAAATCTACCGCACAAAAATTATTATTCCCAAAACCCATTTATTATAGCCCCAATCTAAGACAGATATTTTCTTACTTTCATACACTTACATTACATTATATGCTTATTATCATAGAAAACCAATAAAATAAATCTTTTTCTAGTTATACTTTACTGCAAAACCATCACTGTATCTCATATCAAAATATTTCACAGATTTGTAGCTTTTAACATCTTTATATGATTTAAAAAACAGATTTAGTCGTTTTTTTAATTTTATAGAACCTAGGACAACTTCAATATCATCTGTAAGTAAGACACTAAACTGATTACCTCTGTAGGATATTTTGACTATTTGCATATTATTATTTTCAGCTACCTTATTTAACTCTTGTAGAGTCTCATAGATATAGTCCTTACCAGCATCATCATTACTATCTATGTATGGTAAATTTTGATCATAATTAAAAACAACTGGAGTGATAATATCCATATTATCAAGCAGAATTTGGTTATTATTCCAATACGCGACAGGCTTATGATCATAGACATATACAACTAAAGTTGAAGGCCAGACTTTCTTTACAAGGGTATAGTCAACCCCTTTCATATCATAAAAATACTTCTCAACCGTGTCAATATTAAGATCAAACCACTCTTTATCGTTTAAACCTATTATTTTATTAATTAAGTCCTGCTTTGAAATGTATACCAAACCATCATTAGAAACCACATCCACTCTTGAGATTTTTTTATCTGTCTTACTAGCAATAAAAATCACAGCACCAAAAATTATTACGAAAATAAAGCTTAGTATAAAAAACTTTTTAAAAATCTTTAGCATTGTGCCTGTTCTAATATTGATTTAACAAAGCTATCAAAATCAATCCCCTCAGCTGCCGCTGACTTTGGAGATAAACTATTCTCTGTCATACCTGGTGATGAGTTAATTTCCATAATATAAAAATCTCCTCTATCATCATATATAAAATCGACTCGAGCATGTCCTTTACATCCTAATAGGTCATAGGCTTTTTTGGCTAACTGACGAACTTCTAGCTCTTTTTGCTCGCATAATCCACTAGGTGCATGATATATTGACTTACCGCTATATTTTGACTCATAATCATAGAACTCATTCAATGGCTCGATCCAGACAGATGAGTAAACATCATTATTAACAATAGCTACAGTTATTTCTTTACCAGTAACCCATTGCTCAATCATTACCTCACCATGCTCTGAAGCTTGTTTATATGCCTCTTCAAGCTCTTTAAATTTTTTTACTTTGAAAGTAGCTATACTAGATCCACCATTACTTGGTTTAACTGCAACAGGAAAACTAATCTCATCAGATTCCACTAATTTATCTGTAAGGAACTTTGCCATGGGTGTAGGCATACGATGGTGCATCCATATTTCTTTCGAGATCATTTTGTCCATAGTTATGACACATGATTTCATAGTTGAGCCAGTATGCTTAATGCCTAGCATTTCAAGCAATGCTGCTACCCTACCATTTTCGCCATCTTCACCGTGCAATGCAATAAAACACTTATCAGGATTTAACTCTATAAGTTTAGTAACTAAATCTTTTGAGCTTGCATCTAAGCCAGACGCATCATAGCCTTGATTTAGTAAAGAATCCAAAACTGCTTTACCAGATTTCAGAGATACTTCTCTTTCTGGAGAGTCCCCACCATATAGAACGACAATTTTTTCTTTTTGCATAAGTACCTAATTTCTTTTTTGTTTAAAAAAATCCCTTAAGAGCGTACTACACTCTTCAGTCATCACACCAGATGTTACTTTAAGGCTATGATTGATGTTCTTGTTTTGATGCAGCTTTTCATGAGAAAAAGCCCCAACACGAGTATCATAACAAGCATAAATCAACTCAGATACTCTAGCCTGAACTAAACCACCCAAGCACATTATACATGGCTCTAAAGTAACATACAATTTTGTATTAACTAATCTATAATTTTGAAGTTTTTTAGCAGCCTCACGTAAAACTAAAATCTCAGCGTGTGCTGTTGGGTCGTTCATCATTATCGTTTTATTAAAATTTTGTGTGACTATCTGATCATCTTTGACAAGCACTGCTCCTATAGGAACTTCACCGGCATCATAAGCCAACAGTGCTTGCTCATAAGCCTTTCGCATATAGAAAATATTTTCATCTGGACAATTAGGCATAAAGTTTTAGAATTTTCTTCTTGAAGAATTTACATCTCTTAGATAAGATAATACATTACATAATTGTTTGCTAGTACTTTTTATATATAAACCAGTGGGTACTTGTCAAACTATGTATAACCAACCACACTGGAAATGGAAATCAAAAAATGTCAGAAAATTTCAAAGAACTATTTGAGCAGTCTCTGAAGCAAACAGAGATGAGAATAGGTAAAATCATCGAAGCAACTGTAGTAAGCATAGACAAAGAATTTGCTATGATTGATGCTGGTCTTAAATCAGAATCTTTCATACCTGTATCTTCTTTGAAAAATAATAACGGTGAACTAGAAGTAGCTGCTGGTGATAAAATCAACGTTGTATTAGAAGCACTGGACAATAGCTGTGGTGAAACTAGATTATCTAGAGATAAAGCTAAAAAAATCGAGCTATGGGATAGAATTGAAAATGCCTTCGAAAACAATGAAACTGTTCTTGGTAGAATCACTAATCATGTTCGTGGTGGTTACACTATGGATGTTGAGGGTCTAAGAGCATTCTTACCTGGTTCACTAGTTGATACAAGACCTGTCAAAGATGTTGCTCATTTAGAAGACAAGGATATCGAGTTAAAAGTTGTTAAAATCGATACTAAAAGAAATAACATCGTTGTTTCTAGAAAAGCTGTAATCGAAGAAAATAACTCTGGTGATAGAGATGCTATGTTAGAGAAAATCTCTGAAGGTAGCGTACTTCAAGGTATCGTTAAAAACATCACCGACTTCGGTGCATTTATCGATCTTGGTGGAGTTGATGGTCTACTACACATCACAGATATCTCTTGGAGCAGAATTAGCCACCCTACAGATGTATTATCTATAGGTCAAGAAATCGATGTTAAAGTAATCAAGTTCGACAAAGAGAAGCAAAGAATTTCTCTAGGTATCAAGCAGCTTGGTGAAGATCCTTGGTTAAACATCGCTAATGAGCTTCCTGTAGGTGCTAAGCTTATGGGTACAGTAACTAACATAACTGACTACGGTTGTTTTGTTAAGTTAAAAGAAGGTATCGAGGGTCTAGTTCACACATCTGAAATGGATTGGACTAACAAAAACGTTAATCCTCATAAAGCTGTATCTATCGGTCAAGAAGTTGAAGTTATAGTACTTGAACTAGATGCTGATAATCACAGAATTTCTCTAGGTATCAAGCAATGTAGAGCTAACCCTTGGGATGAGTTTGAGAAAAACTATAAGCCTGGCGATAAAGTGACTGGTAAAATCAGATCAATTACTGAATTTGGTGTATTTATCGGACTAGAAGGTGGTATCGACGGTCTTGTACACATCTCAGATGTTGCATGGGATAACCCAGCTAAAGCAATTAAAGAGCTTAAAAAAGGTGATGAAGTTGAAGCAGTATTAGTTTCTGTAAACACTGATCTTGAGAGAATTGCCCTTAGCATGAAGCAACTTTCTGAAGATCCGTTCAAGAACTTCATAAATATCCACCCTAAAGGATCTTTAGTGAAAGGTAACGTTACTAAACTACAAGATAACGGTGCTGTAGTTATGCTTGACGCTGACAATAACATTGATGGTTTCATCAGAATTTCTGAGATTTCTGCTGAGCATACTAAAAATGTTAGTGATGAGTTAAGTGAAGGACAAGAAGTTGAGGCTAGAATCATAAACATCGACACTAAGAAAAGAAGTATTGCTCTTTCTATCAAGGCTGTTGATGAAGATACTACGGCTGGAGCTAAGTCTAATTACAAAGTAGAGCAAATGACTCCTACAACTCTTGGTGACTTAATCAAAGAGCAACTAAATAAGAAGTAATACTTCTTCAATCTTTTAAAATCTAGATCTAACTAGACCCCATAGACTATTTATAGCTTATGGGGTTTTTTTATTCATAAAATATAATAAAATATCCCTAATTTATAAATCTGATAAAAATAGTATGCTCACAAAAGATTTGAATGAAATCATATCGAAAATCTCTGATAACCAGGCTGTTAGCATTCCAACTGATACGGTATATGGTCTAAGCTGCAGGATATCCAAAGATGCTGTTGCAAAAATTATCAGCTTAAAAAAAAGAGACTCAAGCAAAGGATTTATAATAATCTCACATAACTACAAGCATTTGTTAAAATATACAAATACTGCTGTGCTATCAGCACAGCAAATCAAAGAAATATGTTCAGTACAGGAGCAGCCCACGACATGGATTGTGCCAGGCAAAGAAAGCATACAGTGGTTAGCAGGAGGGAAACCAACTATTGCTATACGCTTAGTAACAACAGATATCATAACAAATATTTGTACTAAAATTGATGATGCTATTATTTCAACTAGTGCAAATATATCTGGACAAGATTTCATCAACAATTCTCATTCAATTAATAAAACTTTTAACAATATTTATATCTTAGAAAGAGAAGTTAACTCTTCACAACCGTCAAGAATTATTGATATAATCACTAGAGATAGATATAGGTAAGCACAGGCACTAAAAATTTGCTAATTATCTCAAAATATAATAGCATTAAGACTGCTGAATTCTTTTAAGCTTATAGATAAAAAAGGAATAAAATGGAAAAGATTAATCATAAAGATATACAAGATAAATTATGGAGCAATGAAGATGAAAGTAATTTATCTAATGAGCAGTATAATCAACTGCTAATTGAGCAATATAGAATATATGTTGAGCTAACCGACAGAACTAGCTATAGAAGAATTGTAATTAATTTATTCTTCTTAGTTTTCAACCTTGTTCTTGTAGGTACTGTTGCTTTGGCAATTAGTAATAACATTAATGTTGAGAACCCACCATCAGGCATACTTGTTACTATACCTTATTTTGCGGGATTAGTATTCTGCTATGCTTGGTGGAAAATTATAAGATTCTTTAGACATCATATACAAATAAAAAACAGTATTGTTCCATCTCTTGAGAAGCGTCTTCCTTCAAAAGTATGGTTGACTGAGGAGCATATTGCTGAACAAAAAGGATCTTTCAAACCTATCAGAATACTCGAAATATATATGCCCTTCATCTTTATGGGTATTTATTCAGCACTATTCTTATTTGTTGAGCTTAACTGGCTTCCTCATACATTAAACTAATTTTATTTCTAAAAACTTTTCTCAAAATAAACTACTCTATTAGATTGCCTGTCGTTTCTTTTAGTCAGCTAACTATATTCATAGTAACAAAATAACTTAAAACTAGTACAATCATGTAAAAGTTACTGAAGTAAACTTAGCGTAGTATTTTATAGTTGTGATCATATAGAATTTAATAAAAATGGGGATTGATAGCTAGCAAGTAATTTTCTTTGCCTCCTTAGAAATATATTCATCATTAGTTTGCCAAAGTTGATTTAACCAAGTCTGGAAGTGCTCCTTATCAGCTTCGCTACTAAAATAATCTCCCATAGGTACTTCAGATATAGGGATTAAGTCTACTTTCACTTTGATCTGCTTAGTTCTTCTAGTCATATAATCCCATAAAGTCTGTTTAGGATTATCATAAACTATAGTCGTATTTAGAACCCCTACCACCCTATCTGAGAGGCTTTTTAGAATAACTGCTATACCTCCAGCTTTTGGATTAAGTAAATTCTTATAGTTACTCTTAACAGCCTTTTGTGAGGTATATCTAGTACCCTCAACAAAGTTAACTATAGTCGTTGGTCTAGAGGATAGCTTTTTACAGTACTCAACAGTTTTTTTAATATCTTCGCCTTTTTTCTCTGGATGCTGCTTGAGATATTCTTTTTTATAGCGTCTCATCGCTGGAAACTCTAAAGCCCATGCAATCAACCCTAATACAGGTATAAAGAATACCTGAAACTTCATAAAGAATTTAGGAAAGGCTATTTTCTTATGAAAAATCATCATTAATATAAAAGTATCAAGCCAGCTCTTGTGATTGCATATAATTAAATAAGAGCCATTTTTATCCAACTCTTTATTCTGATCAACATCAATTTCAGTAGGTGATAAAAATCGAGCAATAAAAATAACAACACTTACCCATACACTCACAAAATATTGAACTGCTGAAGTACAAAAATACCTTATACCCTTTATCGGCACCAAAAGCTTAATTAATGAAAAAATAAATACTGGTATAAAAGTAATTATAGCAGTAGACATCAAACATACTATCGAGAATAGTCCATAGTAAGCATACCTAATAACATTTATCATCAAAGATTATTAAAAATTACTGATTGTTAGCTTAAATATTATCATTAATAAAAACTTTTTTGAAAGACTATAAAAGATATTAATCGTTTTTAACTAATATTGCTTAAGTAAAGACTTTATTATTAAGTGACTATCACTATCTATCATAACGGTTATAGCTCCATTATTATATGTGTCAAATATCCTTATCCGACTACTTTTATAAACCTGTTTATTGAATAGCTTATCAGATATGTATACTAGGTAATCAGTATTTGATTTTAAAAATTTAGTACTAAGGATTAAAGGACTAATCACTATATTTGGATTAATAATTCTATTGTATAAAGTGTAAATTTGTTGCTGATCTTTAGTACTTGAGTTATCTACAATTAAGAATTCTTTATTTCCGTGTCCAATAGTTATAAAGCAACTTTCATCATTAGAAAGAAACTTTACTTTTGTATCCCCAGTTAAGTTAAAATTATTTTTATAGCTACAGCTTTGATGTTTTCTGTTAGTTTCTAAATTTGTAACAACTTTTTTAACAGAGACTATTTGTTTAATAAAATTAAAAACCAAATCATTATCACTTGAACCAACCACTACTAAATAATTAATTTGTTTAATACCTACTAGCTTAATGTAGTTACCTAAAATATTTGCCAACACATATTCATTCTCTAAGTTTTCAGCTGAAATATATAGAAGACTTTTACCATTTTCTTCAATTAATATCATTAAATTTTTAGTATCAAAAATATGTATCCTAAAGTATTGATATTTCTCTGAAGTATTTTCTGAAGATTGCAAAAACACTAAGCATAAAGCTAATCCAAGCAGTCTGATTGAATTACTGAATGGGAAAATAACTAGAACAGTCCCAAAAATAATAATTATAAGACTAAAAAATGAAAAATAACTCCAATACTCAATAAAGCCAGCATAACCCGTCAAAAAGCTTAAATAATAAATTAATAATTTAATAATTAAGCTAGGAATGATCCACAAACTTAGTCCAACATAAGATAGTAGTAAACACACTAACAGTAATGGCACTATAACAAAACTAACCAAAGGAATTGCAACGATATTTGCTAAAATCGAAATAACTGAGAAACCGCCAAAATAATAAACTGAAATTGGTACTAAAAAGATTGCTAGATAAATTTGTGCAAGTAATGTTTTTGCTAATGTTGATTTATATTGTTGTAACACTATAGAAATAATAACCAAGAGCACAACAGCTGAAAAACTCAACCATAGGCTCACACTATATATTGATTCAAAATTAACCAACATTATAATGCCTAAAGCAACAATCAGTGATTTAACTATCGAAATACGCCTACCCAAAAGCCAAAATAATGCTACCACTAGAAGCATTATCAATGCTCGTTGTGTTGGCAAACTAAAGCCCGCTAATAAACTATATATAAAAGCTACTACCACAGAGGCAATAACACCGGTATATTGTGCTGGCAGCTTGCGACATAAGCGTGATGATAATGACCATAAGCCTCTAAAAATAACAAAAGTAATAAAAGCCAAAAGTCCTATGTGTAATCCTGAAATTACCATTAGATGTGATGTACCAGAGCTTATCAATAGATTTTGCTGAGATTGACTAAATTCTTTATCGCCAATAAGTAATGCTAGAATATAAGGTTTAAGTTCATTTCCTTGCAAATCTTTTTCTAGTTTATTAAATAAGTAATACCTTATCCTTTCGGGCAAGTATAAGCTTGCAGTACCTTTATAGATAATATCCGTATTATCCACCATCCGCCCTATGGCAACGATATCATTATGATCTAAATATTCAGAATAGTTAAAAGCTTCTACATTATCATACTCATGAGGCTTATATACTTTTGCTTCTAACTCTAACTTATTTGCTGGTACTAAATAATGGCGATATGATCTGTTAACCTTTAGTAAGACATCTCCGTATTTATAGCTATGAAAAATAAACTTATAATCGTTACCTTCTAGTCTGGGAATACTACTTATAACACCAGTGAGAAGAATATTTTGGTTATATTTAAAATCCTCAATCCTATCATATGAATAGCAAGAGCAAACACTTACAAACAAAAGCATTATGAGTAAACATTTTTTGTATAACATACAACAGCTAAACGACTCTTCTCCTGCTTTTATATTAGCTTAATTCAACGATAACTAATAGCTGAAAAAATACCAAACTTAGTCATGATAAAATTTCAAAAAAACAACTTACTTATACATCAATAAACAAAAATATTTCTTTACTACCAAGATACAATTTTTTTAACTAGTTATATTCTATGTTTTGAATATAAAAAAGCTATTAGAATATACTCTCTTACTGTTAATAAAAACCATTTAAAAATCATAGTACTGATAAGAATTTATCATGATAGTGATGCTTCTTAAAATGATTCTTATAAAAAAACTCAAGTTAATCGACTCTTTCTAAGATAATTACTATAAAATCTGCTAAAACATATTGCAAAATATGATTTATAGCGCTAGAATCTTCGCAAAATAAGCGCTACCGTAGTAGCAACCTCTCACAAGGAGGCATCAAATGTTTATAACTCACACACTACAACCTCCGAGTTGTTAGTCACAACTAACTTCATATAACTAATTTTGTGTAACCAGTTTAAGGGCTATTTTCAACCAAAGATATCCTTAAACTGTCTGTATAGGGATAGTTGTATCTAAAGCTAAATTACTTAAAAATAGTCTATTTATTTAATTCAAGATAATGAATTAGAAATAGACTTGTAATACTTTTATAGCCATTAAGATATATAAGCCCTATAAGTTCATATAATCACAAAATTAGTAACTCTAAGATAACTTGATTCGATTACTAAGGAGAATAATAATGTTCGCAAGTTATACAATAACAAAAAAGAGATTTCTACCAAATAAAGCTGATGTGATTATAGTAGCTTTAATATTAGTTGTTAGCGCACTAGCCTATTATGCTTGGAATGATATGCATCAATCATTTATTGATGCTTCATCAGTTTCAGCAATATCACTTGATCCAAGCCACTTACCATACTATATGTTGCGTACTACTATGCGATTGATTATAGGTATGATATTTTCATTTGCTTTTGCATTGATAGCTGGATATGCATGCGCTAAGAATAAACACTTTGCTAGAGTTTGTTTGCCAATCATAAATTTCCTAGAATCTGCGCCTTTATTAGGATTTTTGACATTTACCACCGCGTTTTTTATTTTTCTATTTCCACACTCAATTATGGGTTTAGAAGCTGCAGCAATCTTTGGGATATTTACATCTCAAGCTTGGAATATGGCACTAATCTTATACCAAACTATACGAATAGTGCCTGCAGAGCTAACAGAAGCTGCAACTGCTTTCAAGCTCAATGCGTGGCAAAGATTTTGGAAGATTGAACTACCTTATTCGGTACCTGGTTTACTTTGGAATATTATGGTTTCTCAATCAGCTGCTTGGTTCGCTATCACAGCTAGTGAAGCTATCCCGACTATCACAGGCGATGTTAACTTACCTGGTATAGGCTCGTATATAGCACTGGCATTAACTGACTCAAATATAACAGCTATCTTATATGCTCTTGTGGCCATTATCATTAATATAGCTCTATTTGATCAGCTACTTTTTAGACCTTTAGTCAAATGGTCAGAGAAGTTCAAATACGAATCTATCAACAATAAAACTACAGATAGCCCTTGGCTTTATCGCTCATATAAAAAATCTCAACTTGTAAATACTATAAAGCCAATTTTCAGCACTATTGTATTTTGGTTAATTAATGGCGCTAGCTTTTTAAATAAAAAAATTAATCTCAAATCACCGATTAGAGATATCAAGATATTGAAAAAGCTTAGCTGTATTGTTTGGTATATAGTAATTATCTCAGCATGTGTATGGGCAGGTAATGCTCTGTGGCACTTCTTCCCAGATGGTGATATGAGTTATTTGATACCACTAATGATAGAGACAACTGTTCGTGTGACTATCGCCATGATGATAAGTGTCGCTATATGCACACCATTAGGTATATGGATAGGTATGTCGAGCAAACGTACAAAAGCTATTCAACCAATAATACAAATAGGTGCAGCAATACCACAACCAATATTTTTTCCGATTGTTGCTGTACTTATATTAGGTGGTGGTGGATCGCTAAATGTTTGGTGTATTCCATTAATAATGACAGGAACCTCTTGGTATGTACTATTTAATGTCATAGCTGGTGTCTCTAGCTTGCCTACAGAAATAATAGAAATGACAAAATCTTTCCATCTAAAAGGTTGGAAATGGTGGTTTAAGTTTGCAATACCTGCTGTATTTCCATATATAGTCTGCGGAATTATTAGTGCTGCAGGTGGTGCTTGGAACTCGGCAATTGCAGCTGAATTGGTAATATGGGGCTCAAATACTATTAAGGTAGATGGAATTGGCGCACTGGTATCTACCACAACAGGCAATAACCAACTTCATGAAGCAGCCCTAGCAGTAGTTGCACTGTGCTCATTAGTGGCTTTGTGTGTGATATTTATCTGGAAGCCATTATATAAACTTGCTGAAACAAAATACAAATGTAACTAATCCATAAATATCTAAAAGGAGAATGAACATGACCGAATTTAAAAATAACACGTTAATAAATTGCTACGATATTTGCCTAGATTATAAGCAAGATAAAAAGAATATAAAAAGAGTAATTGAAAATCTAACTTTAAAAGTAAGAGAAAATGAGATAATCGCTATAGTTGGCAAATCAGGAGCAGGAAAATCTAGTCTTGTAAGAATATTAAGCGGACTATTAAAACCAACTTCTGGAAAACTTTTTTATAAGGGTTCAGCTATTGATAGTCCTTTAGAAAACATCGGCATGGTTTTTCAAAACTTTGCCCTTCTACCATGGCTAAATGTTTTAGAAAATGTTCTTTTTGGTGCAGACTCTCTTGGTATACCTAGATCACAAAGCAAACCTAAAGCTCTAGAGATTATCAAAAAGATTGGCTTAAATGGTTTTGAGGATGCCTATGTAAGCGAACTCTCTGGCGGCATGAAACAACGAGTAGGATTTGCTAGAGCACTAATGATTGAGCCAGAGATTCTATTTCTTGATGAGCCTTTCTCATCACTTGATATAGTCACTGCTAAAACTTTAAGAGATGACATTATGCGTCTATGGCATACTGGTCAGGCTAAGACAAAAGCCATTGTTCTTGTTACACACAATATTGAAGAAGCTGTAAATATGGCAGATAGAGTAATAATTCTCGATAGTAATCCAGGACGTATAGCATCAGAAAAAACTATAGAACTTAACTATCCTCGTGATCTCGAATGTGATTCAACTAGAATAGTTATTAAAGATATTAGCTCGACTCTACATGCTATTAATCAGTAATGAAAAAACTGTGCAATAATGCTTTGTATGAATATCTGAATACAAAATAGACCAATTAATACAATAATTGGAGAAAAATCAAATCCTGAATTAGTTGGTTTGATTATATTTCTAGCTCTTGATAATAATGGCTCCGTAACTTGATATATAACCATAATAATTGGATTATAGCCTCCTTGAACAAACCAACTAGATATTGCTCTTATTATTATCAAATATACATACATATTAATAACTGCAAAAACTATATCAATCAGCGGTTTAAAGAAAATAAACATCAAACTAAGACCAATACCATTTAATAAGCCTACAAGTAAATCCTGCACCACAAATACAATATACACAGCTACTATACATGACCAATCTAGATTCAAAAATCCTGGTATAAATTTTCTGAGAGGTAATATAGCAGCATTTGTCGCACGCATAATCATCTGACAAATTGGATTATAAAAATCTGCTTTTACCCACTGTAAGAAAAATCTGAACAGTAGTATAAAAGCATAAATGCCAAAGACAATATCTATCAAAAAAGTCGCTACATTAATCAAACCATTTAACATTTATATTTTCCTTTTATTTTTGCTGGCTAATAAAGTTCAAACCTGCAGCTATCGCCTCTACTTGAGCAAGTATACATTCTTGAGGATTTGTTCTTGGACTATCTGGATAAACCTCAGTCGTAGTTGTATACTCAGCATTTGATAAAGACATGCATAATTTTTCTTTGTCTGAATCACAAGCCATAATTCCATCTCTGATAATATCATCACCTAATATATTTATGCTAGGATCAGTAGGAGCAATATGAGTAACTTTAGCTACTGCATCAATTATATATTTCTGGAAGTCATAGTGTGGATTTCTATTATTAGCAACTAAATAAAATCCATCTGGAATACCCCACTTATCTATAGTTATACCCTCACGAGCTGCTAATGCTGGTCTAAATTCACTATCATCAGTATCTGTTGTCTCATGCAAATCTATATGCATCAGAAGTTCAATGTTCAATGAGTTAATATATTTCATTGCAAGAACCGACTCATCACAACCACTCTCCAGATAGAATGATCTATTAGGATCCATAGCATTAGGATTCCAGCGGTTAATTGTTTCATATCCCCAAGGACTTAAGCAAGGCAAGATCAAGATATTATAATCACTGGCAAACTCTCTAGCTCTATTTGCAGCAAAACTAATAGCTCCTTGTACACCACTTGTTTCATAGCCATGCACTCCACCTGTAACTAAAACATAAGGCTTACTAGCATCCCAGTTTTTAGTTTTAAGTGCATACAACTTATAGCTGCCTACTAAATAATCTAATTCTCCATAGACATCGATATCAAAATCATTTGATAATGCTAAAATCTTTTTTTCAGCTTCTTCTTGATACGATCTTTTTTTGCTTTGCTCAGATAACCATTGTTTTTTTTCTTCAGAGTCCCACTTCTTACCAAGTGTTCCAATATGATATTGTGTAGACATATTAATTCCATATAAAAATTTTATCTATGCAAATAGTATAACGATTAATAAGCCATCTCTGCAAAATTTTTATATATTATTTATTAGATCAATGTATAGTACTGATATTTTTGACTAGAACAATTAAAGTATACAATATTGAATTTTTATGGCTGGGCTAGCAGGATTCGAACCTGCGCATGACGGGATCAAAACCCGTTGCCTTACCGCTTGGCGATAGCCCAACATAAGCACTAACGAAAGTTAGTAGGCATAGTTTAATGTCTTGACCACCCATTTGTCAAGAGGTTTATCAAATTTTCTTGTAAGTTGCTGTAGTTTATTAATATTATTAGAAAGTAGATAAAAGCATGATCCAGTTCCTGTCATTCTAAAACCATCATCAATACTATACAAATATTGTTTAAACTCAGGATACTTTGTAAAGAATACATTTTCAAAATCATTATGCATAGTGTTAGTATCAAAGCTCAGATCTTTTGATAATATATCCTTTGTCTTAGCTAAATTCTCACTTTCAAAAAACTCTTTGGTACTAATATGAATATTAGGCTTAATTAATAGTGCATATTGTTGCTCAAATTCCTTAGAGTATAAAATATCCCCAATCCCTTCAGCCCATGCTGATCTGCCATACAGAAATATCGGCACATCTGCTCCAAGCTTTTTAGCTAAAGGTATCATCTCCTCATTTGATAGCTCAGGTAAGTAATAATCTCGTAATGCTATTAAAGTGGTTGCTGCATTTGAGCTTCCACCACCGAGACCAGCACCCATTGGTATATTTTTGATAATATCAATATCAACTCCGATATTCTCAATATTATAAGCCTCTTGAAACTCTTTAACAGCTTTATAAATCAAATTATCTTCTTGGGGAGCTATTTGTATATTACTTGTAATTTCAATCTTACTATAATTATTAAACCTAAAGCTAAGATGATCTTTTAGATCCAAAAATGTAAACCAGCTTTGTAAATTATGATACCCATCATCTCGCTTATTTAATATATGCAAAAACAAATTAATTTTTGCATAACTTTGATAATTTTTGGGTTCTATATTTGCCATGACTTTATAACAATCTTTAACGTTATATTCTCTCTAGACATTCTAATTTTAGCCGGTAACGGATACTTAGAATCAACTAGTTCATAATTCTGATAAGAAATATTCCAACCATTTTGAGATAATTTATGTGGCAACCCTTGCGAGTTCAGTTGCGTATTATATTTGATATTTGGTATAGCTACAGCTTTGATCCAATACTTAAGCCCATCAACGGGAACATACCAGCCTAACTGCTCCAACATTAAGGTTTTGGCATCTTTAGCTACTATTTTTTGCCCTTTGCTATTTTCAAGCGATACCTCATCAGTATCTCCTTTTATCTCAACACTACCTATACCCAAAGGACCATATAAGCTAATACTAAATTTATCACCATCTTGAGTGTATATATAGTTAGCAGATTCCGCCTGATTATTATAGATAATTCCTATAATCCCTTTTGTTTGCCACTTGTTTAACTGCAAAAGTTGTTCAGATGTTGCTTTCTGATCAAATTTCATATTATCATTTATTGGAGCAATACTAGATTGCACGCTAGTGCACGATACTAATAACGATACGAAAATCAGAGTTAATACCAATCTAATTTTGTGCTTTATATCTATTTTTGACTTTAACATAATGCTCAGCATTTTCTTTAATAATTTGTCTCTCATGATCACTAATTGGCCTAATCTTTTTGACCGGCGACCCTAAATACATATAACCAGACTCTAAAACTTTACCTGGAGGAACCAAACTTCCAGCGCCTAAGAAGACCCAAGGTTCAACAACAGCTCCATCAAGAATTATAGATCCCATACCTATTAGACAATTATTTTTGATCTCACAGCCATGTAATATCACACCATGTCCTACAGTCACATCATCTCCAATAGTTAGAGGATATCCTTGACCCGAATCCTTTGGGTACTCTGTAGTATGTAATGTACTGCAATCTTGAATATTGGTCCCTTTTCCAATAGTTATTGTTAAGAGATCACCTCTCACACTAACTTGAGGCCATATAGATGCATCTTGACTTAGAATCACATCTCCTATCACTGCGGCTGATTCATCAACGTAGGCTGAAGCATCAATATTTGGTACTTTATCATTAAAAACTCTTACACATCTAGACATAGCTGCTCTCTAGTCTTACTAACATCATCTCTTAATGATACCAAACTATAGCTATCAAATCTTAACCTTTTATCTTTATCAAAAGGCTGAGCATAGCCATTATCATCAATTATAAACAATGCTATAGCATTAGGATTATCTTTAAAGAATTTCTCGAGTGGGTAATTAGGTGTAATGTTTGTACTCCTGATAGTAGCACCTTGATTCAGTCTCTCTATTAAAACGTTGAAATCAGTACCCTCTTCAAACAACAGATTTGCTAGATTATTTTCTATCGACCCTATGCCTTTGTAGCTTTCTTTCTGAGATGCTCTTAACACAAAAACATTATTTGAACCAAATTCATACCTATATTTCATGGCTGATACAGCATTCACATATTCGCTAGTTGATAATCCTAGCATAGCTCCAATACCCACCAAATTAATACTCCAGTCAGCGTGTGCTGATACAGGACTACCATAATATGTATTCAAGCCTAACTGACGACATTTTTGGACATTTACCCAAGATGAATCAGTAACAACCACTTCAATATCATTTTTGACAAACACTTCTGCTAGTTCACGTGCAAACCTATTCCCGCCGATTATCAAAAATCCTTTACCTTCAGGTTCAGTAACTTTAAGAAGTCTTGATATATAAGGAGTAAATATACTTTGAAAAACCACAGTAAAAACAATTATCATAAATACAAAGAATACTAAAGTGTTAGCCTCATCGTATAATTCAGGATGAGATTTAGTAATTCTTACAGCAACCAATGCCGCTACAGATGCTGCTACAATACCTCGTGGATAAATAATACCCATGACAATTCTTTCTGCAAAAGTTGTTTTAGATTTAATAGAGCATAATAGAACTACAATTGGGCGCAAAATAAATTGTAAAAATAAAAATAGTACTATTAGATCTAGCCAATAGTCTTTGAACAAACTAAAATCTATCTCTGCACCCAGCACTATAAAAAGAACTGAAATAATAACTATACTTAGATTTTCTTTAAATGACAAAATATCAGACATCTTAATATCTTTCATATTAGCCATCACAAGGCCAGCAACCGTTACCATTAAAAGCCCTGCACCATGCATAGTAGCGTCAGTTATTATAAAACCTACAACTATTACAGCTAACACAAAAAAACTTTTTAGATATTCAGGAATATAATGCTTTCTAAAACTTAGTCCTATCAAGTAGCCAAAAATAAAGCCCGAAGTTATTCCCAAAATACATACGAAGATTATATAAGCTATGAATATACTTGTTCCATTAGGCTGATTTGCATAATTCCCCCCTATAACGAACCATGCTAACATGAATACAACTACTAAAGCTCCTATAGGATCTACAAGTATAGATTCCCACTTCAAGATACTTGCAATATGTCTTTTCGGTCTAACAGTTCTCATTAATGGAGGTACAACAGTTGGACCACTAACACATGTAATACCGCCTATTAGCATAGATAGCTCTAAGTTCAAGTCAATGACATAATAGCAGAACATTGCTGTGAGTATCACTGTAACCCCTAATCCTACGGTAGTCAAAAGTATTACAACACTACTGACACTCTTAATCTTACTAAAATTAAGTGATAAACTCCCCTCAAAGAGGATAATGGCCACACAAATTGATACAAATGGAGATAATGCTTCTCCAAAAATAATCGTACCATCTACAAGTTTAAAGCCTCCATGAAATACAGCTTCAGATAAAGGTCCTAAAATAATACCACTAAGGATCAAAAATAGTATTGAAGGAAGTTTTAGCCTCCATGATAAAAACTGAGATACAATCGCAAAAAACAATATTAAGCCAGATGCTAATAAGATGTAATTAGATGAATGCAGAAATAGCTCCAAACTATTATCCAAAATATAGCCTTAATTGAATATTTAATAATATAGTTTTAAACATTATATCCATATTAGTTTTTTTATCAATGTGATAACACGCTATGCCCAACTCTAAAATATAAACACCAAATATTTTTGTCGTATTTCTTATGCAAAAAATATACAATTTATAGCGTTTTAACACAAATATCATTACCATGGAAGTTGCTAACCTTAATAATTTAGAGTCAAATAAATTTATAAAATATATCACTCCTGCTGCTCTTTTTATCACATTGAAAATATTATGTGACCCACTTTTTCTTAACACTATAAATATTAATTTTTTAGGTATTCACCTAGTAATAACACAATCATCTTTGGTATATGCAGGAATTTTTGTCGTGTTAGATGTTTGTTCAATAATTTATGGCCTAAAAAACACTTATAAATTAATAATTCTAGCTATGGTAATGGATGGCATATACTCCTTTGGCGTTTATTCATCATCATTTTTTCATTTGGCTGATATATCTATAATCGGAGATAATAATCACATAAGATCAAGCGCTATACACCAAATCGCTGAGCCGACGATACTGTTATTTTTATCAGGAATGTTAAGCACCTTTGTGACAAATCTAGCAGAAGTCTCAATTTTTAGTTGGATTTATAAGAAACTCTTAAAAAATAATATCTTCTTCTCAACTATAATAAGTGTTGCGATAGTTATCCTAATAAACAATATAGTAATGCTCCCAATTATGATAAAAGACAAAAGTGTTCTATGGACTATGTATTGGTCAAACTTCACGATTAATATGATATTTATAACAGCTTATACAAGCATATATCTAATCTTCTTCAAAAATATCTATACTTCAACAAAAGTCTCTACTAAAGGTTAAATCTATACAACTTATTAGCGGTATTAAAGAATATATCTTGCTGTGATTTAGCATCTGCAAATGTGCTATAAACTATATTAAACCATTTATTATAATTATCTTTATTTGATACAGGGTAATTAGAACCATAACAAAGTTTTGATGTAGCAACACAATCTTTTACCTCATTTAAGATCTCTTTAATATCGTCCTCGTCATTATTTAGATCTCCTCCTGACAGCTTTAGATATAGATTTTGATTATTATCAACATACCTAAGCAAATCTCTCCAATACAGAAGATTGTCTTTTCTTGTTTTTATAGGTAGCCCAAAATGCTCAACACAACAAGTCACATTTGATCTAAGAATATCTGACACAGCACTAACAAACTGTTGAGGATACATCTGACATTCAAATATCATATTATATTTTTTTAAGATGACTAATTTTTCAAACAAGTCTGATGGAATTTCTTTATCAAAAGGGCTATATTTAGCACCAGAATCCTTAGACATTATTTGTCGAACACCTACTATATCTTTACAAGATGATAATTCAATTATTTTTTGTTCGAATGATTGCTCATCCTGTGTAAAGTCTACAAAGGCAATAACTTTTATATTTTTGTTGCTAAAATTAGCAACTAACCACTTATATTCACATAAATGATCAATATCTTCAGTATGAGCTTCTATATGTACAAAGTTATCTATTTTAAAATCAGACGGTAATACCTTTGTAGGCAAATCGGTATCCTTGACCCATCTATTGTAACCATTATCAATATCCCAAAAATGAATGTGTGAGTCTATTATTTTTTGCATAAAGTTTACCTCGCCGTATAGCCCCCATCTACCGGAACTAAAGATCCAGTCATAAATGAACTTTTGTCACTCAGAAGAAAAATCACAACATTAGCAACCTCTTCTGCAGTGGCTACTCTGTTAATAGGTATTTCTTTTGCCTCACTTTTCTCGATATCGGCTAAATCAATTCCACTTACTAAAGAGTGTGTTTCTATTGCCTTTCTATACAGTGGAGTATCTGTAGTACTAGGACAAACAGTATTTACTCTTATATTTTTAGGTGCTAAATCTAGTGCCAATGATTTTGTCATCTGAGCAATTGCCCCCTTAGTCAAACCATACGCGAAATTATTCGTTTTACCAACAAAGCACTGATCTGAACCATTAAAAACTATAGAAGCCCCTGATTTAATACTCTCAGCCAAAGATTTCAAAATTACCACACTAGACATTAGGTTAATTGATATACACTTATTTATTTCATCCAAAGACTGAGAAAATATCGACCCACTTTGATGAATTCCAGCATTAAAGAATACCCCATCAAAGTCTATACCGCTTGGCAAAATAACATCAATGCCCTTATAGTTAGACAAATCAAATTTAATAAATACCTCTTTTTCAAGAACTTCTTCTGGAGTAACAATATCAATATTGTAAACAGTATCGCCTTGCGATACTAACTGCTTTAAAACAGTTCTGCCTATACCCGAGCTAGCGCCCGTGATTAAATAATTCTTAGTACACATAGAATAAATCTCTTTGGAAAATAAAAATAATGAAACATACATTAACAGTATTTTATCATAAACACACTATGATCTTGACAGGCTAAAACACTTTATAGTTTTTAGTCTATATATATACAGATAAGTCCAACGTTAATGTATTCATGTGCTCTCCATTATATAGTCGCTGATATGAATATTCCGGACCAAATAAGACATTATCATCAAAGTATGCCCTCTGTGCAGAGGCAATAATTTGATTCTTAATTCCTGAAGATGTAAGACCAAATGTTGGAGATGCATTTGATGTTGGCATAGGTATATTTTCAGCATTATATGACTGCCCATAAGTAACGTTAAAGTTTGTATCTCTCCCACCTAAGGTAAGAGCATAAGCTACACCTAAATACCATGCCCCAGTATTTACGCTAGAACCATTTTGGTGGAAATCCTGCTTATTGGTTGTAGCTGACCATCCACCCTGTAATTGCCAGATACCCCCAAGCATTGAATATGCCAAAGTACCATCAAAGTTTAACACACCAATATTCTTTTCATTCTCTCCTATATTATCCAAAAATTGAGAGATACTATCATTACCAGCACCAGCAATATTAAAAACATATCCAGCATTAAAACCAACAGATAAGTCTTGAGTCCAAGAATCCGTATAGAAAAATCCAGCCGAAAAATTGGCTCTTTTATCATCAGAGCCAAAAACTGTTATATTAGTGTTTATAATATCATTCTTATAGTTTAGCGAAACATTAGTAACCTTATCAGGCGATAAAAACTCATCGATAATACCACTAGTCCATGGTCCACCGCCACCATAAGACCCTACTGAAAGCTTACTTCTACCAGCGGTAACAAAAAATGGTGATGTATCTAAATTACCAAAGATAACAAATGCATTCCCTAAGCCAAAACCTCCTGTCTCATCCGTATCAAAATCAAATTGAGCTGTTACATAATGACCTAAGTTAGATAAAAAATATAATTTTGAATTAGTTAAATAAATATTTTGTCCATTAGCTGGGAAATTTGGAGCTCCACCTGCTCTACTTATCTGACTTCCAAACCATGTTTGAGCATCTGCTTCTATGTACCCACCAAAAAATACTGAGTAATCATCAAAAGTATCTCTTTGTCCCAATATTGTCGATGCAAAAAGATTACTTGAAATCATTCCTATCGGAATACTGTTGTTACCCGAATATGATCCCAAATAAGTTATTTGACCTTGAGTCGTAATTGCAGGTGTCCCACCAACATCAATTCTACCATTTGATACAAAGACTCCTTGAGAACCTGTACTATCACCTAGTGACTTACCATCGCTTGCTATATTAGAAGCAATATCTTGTGGAGTTACTCCATCTAGCCCAAGTTGATTGAAATTTTCATTAGCTATTTTCTGGCGATACGTACTAAACTGTGACTTATTATTAACACCTGTATTTTGAGACTGCACCTTACCTATTTCTTGCTTAAGTATAGATATTTGCTGTTGAAGATCAGAGATTATTTGCATCTCCTGTTTTGACAGGCTTGCTTGCTCAGCAGACTCGCCAGCATATACTTTTATTGTGGTAAAAAGAAATAATATAAATATCCATTTAGAAAATAGTTTCACATAATCAAATCTTTGAATAAAAGTTGAGATAGATTACTTTATTTCTAATGGACGCTAAATATTAATATTTAATGGCAGATATTAATTATTGATTGGAAAAAGAATTTACTCTTACATTTTTTTGATATATTCTGCAGCATTGTCATCCAAAGAAATAATACCAGTATTTGCATCATAATAGATAAGCTCAGCATAACGAGCCCAATCAATAAAAGTATCAAATACACGCTCTGCGATTTCCATTGGATAATAGTCATCCAACTCTGCCAAGAACCTACTTCTAGGAGCAGATTGACTCTCTCTTTCACTCAAAACTTTGACAACATGACGAGCTAATGGAATATACTTTAAGAATAATCTTCCAAAAATAAACTTTCTTTCATCAATATTTGAATCAATAAACTTACGCCCCATCGCAGTCATTTTGATATCACCATCAGATACTTCTGCAAATCGTAAGATTGATAAAATCTCGATAATAGGAAATAGATCATCAATATCAAGATGCAAGTCATCCGCTAATTGAGGTAGATCTACTGCTTCAACATCCTTGATCTCAGCCATCTCATCTAAAAGACCATTCATCTCTGAAATATCCACATCTGGTAGGCGATACCCAATAGTTATAGCAGTCTTTTTGTTCATACGCTCAGACAACTCTTTAGTTTGAGCAGTAGTCATCATACGATAAACCTGATCAACCAAATCTGCTACTACAGGATCTTGAGAGCTTCTTGGATGAGGAATATCTATTTTTAATTCACCACGTATGAATCCTGGATTACTACCAAATATAATAATTCTATTTGCTGTTAAAACTGCTTCTTCAATACTATGAGTAACATACAGAATACCTTTCATTGCTTCATTGTTTTCCCAAAGATCAAGTAAATCCTCTCTAAGGTTCTCAGCAGTAAGAATATCAAGGGCAGAAAAAGGCTCATCCATTAACAAAACATCTGGTTCTAATACAAGGGCTCTAGCAAAACCAACACGCTGCTTCATACCACCAGAGAGCTCTTTCGGATAAGCATTCTCAAATCCATCAAGACCTACCATATCAATCGCTTTTAATGCTCTTTTTTTACGCTCTCTAGCTGGAATATTGCGCGCTTCAAGGCCTAACTCAACATTTTGCAAAACAGTAAGCCATGGCATAAGCGCAAAGCTTTGAAAAACCATAGAAATATCTGGAACAGGTGCGGAGACTTTCTTACCTCTATACATTACTTCACCTGAACTTGGACTTAACAAACCTGCGATAATTCTAAGTAAAGTTGACTTACCAGATCCAGATTTACCAAGTAGTGCGACAATCTCACCTTCATGTAAAGTAAAATCAATATTATCTAATACTTTAAGTGTATGACCACCTTTGATGTTAAATTGCTTATTAACTTTTTCTACTGTAAAAATTTTTTTTGAACTCATTTTCTAAAAATCTCCTATGCTTACATATTCATACTAAAGCGATTTTCTGCATAGTTATATAATCTGCGCCAGAACAGTTTATTAGATGCTACAACCAATACACACATTACTATCACACCTAGCAATACATTTGCCGTATGATCGCCCTGTAGGTTTGTATAATAAGTAATATAATCTCCAAGACCTGATGCTTGAATTATTGACTGATCTCCAGTCCCCCAGTTGATATATTCACACACAATACTTGCATTCCATGCTCCACCAGCTGCGGTAATTGCGCCTGTAACATAGTATGGCATAACTGCTGGGAACAAGTACTTACGCCATTTCATAAAACCTTTTAGTTGCATATTCTTAGCAGCTAGTTTTAGCTCGTCCGGAATTGCTGAAGCACCAGCAATCACATTAAACAATATGTACCACTGTGTCCCAAGGGCCATCAATAAAATACACCAAATATTAAAGTTAAGACCCAGAGTTATCACTAAAGTCCCAAAGATACCATATAGAACGTTAACTGGGAATGCTGCAGCCATCTGTGCATAAGGCTGTACTTTTTGAGCAATCCTAGGTCGCATACCAACCCATACGCCTATCGGCACCCAGATTATTGATGTAATTATAATAAGCACAACAACTCTAAAGCCTGTGAGTAAACCATACCCAAAAACCTTAAAAGTCTCTGATAGACCAATATCAGAATTGTTACCATACACAGCTTGATAAGCAAAGTAGAACAATCCAATAACTATCATCAAGGTAAATACTGTCCACAATATTTTCTGTAGCAATGTTTCTTGTCTTTCTTGCTTTCTGTGTCTTGGTTGATTATAGACTTTATTTAAATTTTTCTTAAAAAATCTTATATTTACCAAAGTTGAAGTTATACTTCCAAACATATTCGAAAAAAGCTTTGTTATTGCAGACTTTTGCAATATCTTCAAAAACCATGATTTACTATAGACTTCTGATTGATTCTCACCCAAAACAAACTTCTCTGACCACACAACCAGAGGTCTAAAGAGTAGCTGATCATACAAAATAATAGTGACTAACATCATCACTATTGCTGCACCAACTGCTCCAAAATCTTGAGCATTGTTCGCTGCATCTATAAATGATCCTATACCTGGTAAGTTAATAGGTATTGACTGTGAAGCACTGAAATTAACAATTATTGTCTCTGATGCAACTATCATAAACCAACAAGCTGACATTGACATCATAGTGTTCCAAACAAGTCCTGGCATTGAGAAGGGAACCTCAACTTTCCAGAATCTTTGCCATGCCGAAAGCTGATACATATCAGCTGCTTCAGCCAATTCTTTAGGTACAGTTTTAAGAGACTGATAAAAACTTAATATCATATTCCATACTTGAGCTGTTATAATCCCAAATATCACAGCGGATTGAGCTCCCCATAGTGAGCTTGGGAATAAAACTAAAAATCCAGTAACTGTAATAGCAAAGAAGCCCAAAATAGGAATGGACTGTAAAATATCTACAGCAGGAATAATTATACTCTCTGCTCTTTTACTTTTTGCTGCTAATGCTCCAAATATAAATGTAATCAATAAAGAAATACCTAAACCAATAAACATCCGCATAACTGTTTCTGCTGTATAGTAGGGCAAAAGCCAAAGGTTTAAAGAAACTTCCGAATACTGTTGAACACTTGTTTGATTTGTATAGTCTATATTCCCGCCCAAACCTGAAGTTGACCACACAAATATACTTAATACTAAAAGTATAATTGATAACGCTAAAATATCCCACTTAGTGCGAGAAACCTTTGCTGACATATTAGAATTATATAATCTTTTCATATGTCAAAACCCTTTGGTTTTTTTCAACAACGCTTTTAGTATATGCTATTTAGCTTTGTTTTTGTATTATAAATTTGATAATATTTTGCTAGAATCAAGGTAACTATAAGCATTACTAAATTGCAAAAATGAAAAAAGAACAAAAAATTATAAAAGTAAAACCTGGCGAAAGAGTATCTTGTCCAACAAAATATCATGAAAATTGGAATCTACACCCAAGAGTTTATATTGACCTTCAAGATAAGAAAACTAATACTTGTCCATACTGTGGTACCGTTTTTAAAGTAGAAAAATAATTAATCTTTTTCTATCCTTGCATCTTCATTGCTATCTTGATCTAACTGCTTTATAAAGTATGTCTTTACATCCCTATACTCACTTTGATAAATATCTACCTTATCTCCGGAAGCGTATTCAACATCTGTAAACTGCTCAAATGTTATCGGTGAAGATTTACCATCCTCTAAAACCTCAAACTGATATTTACCTTTTATTTTATCTACATCTTTAGTAGATGCGTAGATGTAGCTACCACCAGCTCCTACTAGAGCTCCACTTCCTGCTCCTATCAAAGCCCCAGCTCCAGCTCCCATCAAAGCGCCTGTCCCCACACCAACAGCTGCAACTCCTCCCATAGCAGCAACACATGGAACAATCCCTAAACCTAAAGTAACAATCGTGCATACTGCAGTACCTATTGCTATTGCAAACACTCCCCCAAATACAGCTCCCGTCCCAGCACCTACTGCTGCACCTGTACCAGCACCAACAGCGGCACCACCACCTGTGCCAGTGAGGACATCATCTTTGGTCTCTTGCTTTTTTACTTCTTCCTTTGTTAATAGTTGCTTCTCAGATAAGATAACTCCAGGTCCTACTTCTGTAATTTTTGGATTACTTGAACATCCTGTTAACAATATTGACAAAACTATTACCGAATACTTCTTCATGATGCTCCTTATTTATTACGATCAATAACAACTCCAATTTTGCGCTATATCTTGACTAGCTACTATTCCGCCATAAATGTCGACTACTATAATGGGATATACAGTATACTTAATGTTATGACACCCCAGATTAGTCCTAAAATAGCTCCTACAATACTACCTACTAATATTCCATTTTTAGCATTTGAGTTATTACTTATAGTTACATATGATGTGATAGTTACTATCAATACTAATACAAATAGGTTTTTTATAAACTTCATAACTTATCACCCCATATTTATCAATTTGGCAAAAGCCCCGAGATAGCCATAAATTTTGACATATTAAAAACTAAACTTTACTTTACTTCAAATTGATATTTTTTATTTCGCATATAAGTTTTACTGATACATATATGACAAAAAGTTACTATTGCTGATTAAAAATAAGATTAAATATGACTATAAGATATTGGAAAATACTGAAAAAATAGCTCTAACTATTTTGTCTGTTGTAAATTATTTAGTACCAAATCTTGAATATGATATATAGCTTGCATATCCTGCTTAGACTGACCTTGTTCGCCCATACTGACTTCTAAGTATACTCTGTCATTTCTTTGGGTTGCTTCAAATGTAACAAGTTCTTTATATTTATTAGAATAGGTCCATACTGTAGATTTTTGTTCACTATAGTCATCACCCTTTACTTCAAACTGTTTAGGATGCTGTTTTATAGCCTCTTTGATTGCAGCATATACCTGTTTAACAGAAATTCCTTGTTGCATTTCAAGACCATATCGACCGCCATCAGATTCAAATCTATTATCTTGAACTACCATATCACCACCAAGGAAAGGTATACAACTAGCTATAAGCAAAGTTACTAAAACCAAAGATACTAGCCTTTTCATCTATATACTCCCATTATAAAATAAAAGCCTAAAATAACGGCTATTAAAGATACAATTACACTAACAAGGATATATCCAATAGCTAATAATGCCTCCCCACGTTGTAGTAAGTTGAGGATATCTAAACTAAAGCTAGAAAAGGTAGTAAACCCTCCAAGAAAACCTGTAACAAAAAGAGATCGAACGTATGTCGAAATATCTTCATTAAAGAGCTTAGTCTCTATCAAAAAAGCTGCCATCATTCCAATAATTAGAGAACCAATAACGTTACATAGTAATATACCCAAAGGAATTTGCTTAGAAATATTTGCTGTTGCTTGAGTCAACGCAAATCTTGACATGGCACCAAGGCCACCACCGATACCAACCAATACTAATAAAAGTCCCATTTCTTATTTCTCCAATATTGTATATGCTCCTAGCTCTATCATTTCTTGAGCTAGTGATTTACCAAGTTTAATAGGATCCTCTCCTATAAGTTTTCTTTTTAAGATGTTCTTACCATCACTACTTGCAACCATTGCTGTGAGAGTTATCTGATTACCTTGTAACTCTGCATATGCACCAATTGCAACATGGCAACCACCTTTTAGCTCTTGGTTGAATGCTCTTTCAGCAGTAGCAACACAAAAGCTATCACTACAGTTTAGATTTTGTAATTTTTCTAAAAGCTCACTATTTTCACTCAAAGCTTCTACAACTACTATACCCTGACCTACAGCTGGTAAAGATATTTCTACCGGAATATACTGTGTTATTCTATCATTAAGCTCTAAACGAATAAGTCCAGCACTCGCTAGGATAATTGCATCATATTCATCACCATCAAGTTTCGATAGCCTTGTTACAACATTTCCTCTTAAATCTCTAATTATAAGATCATCTCTATAATTCAAAAGTTGAGCCTTACGGCGTAAACTTGATGTACCAACGATTGCACCTTTCGGTAAATCATCTATAGAACTATATTTATTAGATACAAAGGCATCTCTAGGGTCTTCCCTGGGCATAAAGCTGGCTAAGCAAAAACCATCTGGTAATTGATAAGGTACATCTTTAAGAGAATGAACAGCAATATCAGCCTTACCATTAAGCATAGCTATTTCTAGCTCTTTCATGAACAGTGCTTTACCACCAATTTTATTAAGTGGTTTATCCAGAATAATATCGCCCTGCGTTTTCATAGTGCTTATTTGACAAGGAATATTTAGCTCATTTTGGATACGATCTTTGACAAAATTTGTCTGCCATAATGCTAGTTTACTTTCACGACTAGCTACAACTATTTGTTTCATATTTTAAATGTCTTTGCGATAAAGTTTGAGATATCTTTTATTTCTTCCATACATACAGAGTGTTGCATACCCACATAGTGTTTATACTCATTAGCAAAACCACTGGCTTTTAGCTTATCTGATAAATCACGGCCAAGAACTTCGGGCAATACCTGATCATCTGTACCATGACCAACTAGTATAGGTAGTCCTTTATTTACAGATGTAATCTTATCTTTAAAATCATCCCATGCTGGCAAATATGTAGATAAAGCCATAATACCTCCAAGCTTTCTTTGAGACGTAATAGCTGTATAAGTCGCGATCACCCCCCCTTGAGAAAAGCCTGCTAAGATAATATTTTCACTAGCAATACCTTGATTGATTTGACTATCTATTAGTTCATTAACTTTTGCAATTGATTTATTTATACCTTCAACATCAACCACTCTATTTAGACTATTAGCATCAAGTGACTTGATATCATACCAAGCACGCATCTGCATCCCCATGTTTATAGTTACAGGCATAACATCAGCATGAGGAAAAACAAATTTAATTTCATCTAATGAAACATCAAAGTAATTAACGACATCAACAAAATCATGTCCATCTGCGCCCAGACCATGCAACCAAATAACACAAAACTTAGACTGCTTTGGCGACTCAATAAGCTCGTAATTCATAAAAATTCTAATTCTTCTAATATTAGTTAGAATGATACATTAATTTGAAAAATTTATTAATATCTAAAAAGTTAAACAATCCTCAAAGCATTACACGTTAAGTAATTCAAGCTGTGAAAGAATAATATTAACACCAATTGTGGATAAGTTTGTTCATATCTATATGAAACTTTTGTTAAAAATATTAATTTACTAAATTAGTAAAGATTTGATACAGGTCTAAAACCATTGATATACAAAGGCTAAACAATTTAAGAAGTAATCGCTCTTTTATTTGCAGCTATTTCTCACACCCTGTGGATAAAACTGTTGATTTATTGTTAGAACTCGGTTAATTCTCTTCAATAACCTTAAAGAAAGCCTCTTGTGTAACAAGGTTTACAGAGGTATTTTGTAATTTTATTTGATCATTTAAATCGTACTTACCACTAACAGCAAGTTTTTTAGTCATCGCTAAATCTGCGATAGAAACCATTAAGCGACCTTTATCTAATTTTTCAATAACTGCTGCTTGGAACTCTAAATTAGGATTCTGCATTAGATAGACTAATTTCCAATGAGAATTAGAAAAACGCTCCGTTTGTCTATTTGACTTAATAGGAATATCTATTTGAGCAATTATATTATCAACATCATCAACACTAATCATTTGCTTATTTTCTAAGAAATTACGTAATTGATAATGAACAAGTAAATCTAAATATCTTCTTAGAGGGCTCGTCACTTGTACATAAGAATCTAAACCCATACCTGCGTGAACATCAGGTTCTGTAGAGTACTTACCTCTTTGGAGCTTTTTACGTGTTGCAAACATATCAGCTATTGAGTCAATATTCTCTAAATCGTCTTGTTTAAGATCATGCTCTGGCTGTGTCGAAAAAGGTACACAAATATTATTTTCTTTACAAAACTGTCCAATCGCAACTCCAGCCATCAGCATAGTATCACGTACCAATGTTCTTGAGTTTAAGCGTGGTAAGTCAGTTAGTTTGACATTCTTATCATTATCTAATGATATTTTTATCTCAGGAAAATCAAGTTCTACCGCTCCTTTTGCCAAACGCTTATCAGTGAAATATTTAGCATAAACCTCTATTTCTCCAAGTTCTAGATTAGAGATATTTTCTTCAACGAACTCATAAGAATATCTAGTAACTTTTATATTACTAAAACATATCTCAATATCATGAATATCACCTGACTCATCAATTCTAAACCCTACTGACAAAGCTGGAGAAATTTCTTGTAGACCTAAACCTAACTTTTGTGTTGCCTGAGGTGGCAACATCGTAATTATATGCTCTGGCACATATAAGTTAGAACCTCGTGCTCTAGCCTCAAGATCTACTTCATCTCCAAAACTAATGCTAGAAGAAGGGTCAGCGATATGAACCCACATTTTATTTTGTTGAGCATCCCAACTAATTGCATCATCAGGATCATTACTACCCTCATCATCTATAGCATAGGCAGTCAGATGTGTTAGATCAACACGCTGACTATCTGACTCAGAATTATACTTAAAGTCAGTAGTATTACTTTCTAATTCCGCACCATATCGATATAGATAAGGGTTAAAGAATTCATCCCAATAACCAATATCCAAGAGTAGCTTATACGCACTATTCTCAGACTCTTCCATATTTAAATATTTAAAGAAACGACATTTTGTACTTTTAAGTGTTGCTAAAGCCTCTATCTCTTTAAGGAACTTTGTGTCTTCGACATTAAAAGTCTTATCATTTAGACGTTCTATAAAATCATTTAGTTCTTGCTCTTTTTTGAGCTTCTCATGTTTATCCCTGACTACTTGATCTTTTTGCTCTTGTGTATAAATATTGATAGTAAAGTCATCATTAAAGCTAAAATACTCTCCCTCTGAAACCAAAAGCCATACAGTATAAGCTTGATTAGCTCCTACGGATTCAAAAAGAAGCTCACTTAATTCATCAATAGACGTTTGTTGCTGTTCTTGCAATAATTCCCATGTTAACTCTAACTCAGGAATTTCTAATCTCTCAAGCTTATCCAAATCGAAATCATGGTCTACAACTGTAAGTATTTGAACATTTTTTGCAGGTAATTTTATATTCTTACTGTCTAAAGTTTCTATTTCTATTTTTTTATCTAATATCTCTACAACCTTTGCAGGTTTTGATTTAAAAATTACTAAGGCATTTTTGATGCTCTGATTTTCAAGTAACATAAAAAAAGTTCGGATGTTATAATGATGAGATTATAACATTCAATAGTTTATATTTTTATGCTAAATGTCGATATTATACGCAGTAGATTTATCAGAATTATAGGAAATATAGTCAAACTGGTATCCAAGCTTTTTCATAAGATCTTCCCAAAAAAAAGATTTACTCTTCCAAGCTACAGCAAACCACTTATAAAAACAAACAAAGAGTCAAATGTTCCTAGAGTTATTTGGCAAACAAATTTCACTAATAGGGTAACGCTACCGCTATATGTAAACTATCTGTTTAATCGTTTTATGGCTCCACGCTATGAGTATAGATTCATGGATAATGATGCTGCAGATAAGTATATTACCGAAAATCATCCAGAAGCTCTAAATGCATATAAAAAGCTAACAGTCGGAGCAGCTAAAGCAGACTTATGGAGACTATTGGCTATCTACAAAAATGGTGGTCTATATATAGATATGGATGGCTGTCTTGTTGCTAGACCTGAGAAGTTTTTGAAAGAAAATAACGAAATGTTTATAAAAGCTAAGCACAGAAAAGAAACAGATGAGTCTAAAAAGTACTACGCAACTAACTATTTTTTTGCAGCCGCTCCTAATAACTCAAAAATCAAAGAATATATTGATATTATTCTTAAAAATATCGAAGCTAACAGATCTGATTTAGGTGTTTGGTATTTAACAGGTCCTGGTGTGATGGAAGCAATCATGAGTAATGAAAATACTACTTTTAGACATAGTAGAGAAACTTGTATACAGGGAGCTTTCACTAGTGATTACTTTCAATATATTGACAAACCAAATGCTCACTGGACAAAAACCGACAATAAAGATATTTTAGAATCTTAAATTACTTAATAACTTTATCTTAGTAGATAACTAGCAAAATGAATAATTCTGGCTTTGAGAAAAATAGAATTAACTTAGATATTATTTATCTTCTTTCTTAACAGCTATACCAAGCTCATTTAATTGCTCAAGAGAAACATTAGATGGCGCTTCTGTCATCAAACAGCTAGCTGTCTGAGTTTTAGGAAATGCGATAACATCACGAATGTTTGTAGTATTAGTTAGTAACATAATCAACCTATCAACACCAAATGCAATACCTCCATGAACAGGAGTACCATACGATAAAGCATCAAGCATAAAGCCAAATTTCTCACGAGCTTCTTCATCAGCAATACCTAGTAAACTAAATACTTTTGCTTGGATATCTTCTTTATGAATACGGATAGATCCCCCGCCAACTTCATAACCATTAATAACCATATCATATGCTCTTGAGCTTAAGTCTTCAGGATTAATATTTGACAGCTCTTCTACAGACTCAACTTTGGGAGCTGTAAATGGATGGTGCATAGCATATAAGCGATTCTCATCTTTCTCAAACATAGGAAAATCAACAACCCATAATGGTGCCCACTCTTTATCAAACAAGCCAAGGTCTTCACCAATTTTAGCTCTCAAAGCACCCATTGAATCATTCACAATCTTGGCTTTAGCTGCACCAAAGAATAATACATCACCAACTTGGGCACCAGTTTTTTCAATTACGTTGAATAGTGTCTCTTCAGAAATATTTTTCACGATCGGAGACTGTAATCCCTCTTTACCTTCAGATAGTGAGTTAATCTTAATATAAGCAAGTCCTCTTGCTCCATAAATACCAACAAACTTAGTATACTCATCAATTTTCTTACGGCTAAGTTTATCGTTTCCGCCAGGTATTCTCATTGCAATAACACGAGCTTCTGGATCATTTGCTGGACCAGAGAATACTTTGAACTCTTCGTTCTCCATATCTTCTTTGATATTAACAAACTCAAGTGGGATTCTAAGGTCTGGTTTATCTGAGCCATACTTATCTATAGCATCAGCAAAACTCATAACTTGGAAAGGAGTCTTAAACTCAACACCAATAGTTTCTTTGAATAATCCAGCAATCATTTTTTCCATAGTTGACATAATGAAAGCTTCATCGATAAATGAAGCCTCAATATCTATCTGTGTAAATTCTGGTTGTCTATCCGCTCTCAAATCTTCATCGCGGAAACACTTAACAATTTGATAATATCTATCAAATCCAGAAACCATCAGTAGCTGCTTGAACAACTGAGGAGACTGAGGAAGAGCATAAAACTTACCATTAAAATTACGACTTGGTACAAGATAATCTCTAGCGCCCTCTGGTGTAGCCTTTGTCAAAAATGGTGTCTCGATATCTAAGAAACCATTATCGTCTAAGAAATTGCGCACATATCTAATAGCTTTAGAACGTGTAATTAGTTTGTTTTGCATCTCTGGTCGGCGTAAATCAATATAGCGATACTTAAGCTTGACATCTTCACCTGTTGCTTGAAAATCATCTAACTGGAATGGAATTGTTTTAGACTTGTTTACTATCTCTAAGTCTTCACCAATGATTTCTACTTTACCACTAGCAAGATTTTTGTTCTCTTGACCTTCTGGACGTAGATTGACAGTACCAGTAGCTTTAATTACAAACTCGCCTCTCAAGCTATCCGCTATTTTAAAAGCCTTGCTTTCAGGATTAAAAACTAGCTGAACCAACCCAGTTCTATCTCTAATATCTAGAAAAATAACTCCACCATGATCGCGACGTCTATGCACCCAACCACAAATTGTTACTTTTTGATTTTGTAACTTCTCATTAACATCTGAACTATAATGTGTTCTCATTTAAATCAACCCTTTAAAAGTTTTTAAAAAATAAATAGACAAAATTTAATCACGATATTATAGCAAGAAATAATAAAGAAGACTAAGTTGATACAAATAAAATGTCAGATAATTATACAAAATTACTAATCTAAGAATATAAAATTAAATTTTATTAAAGCTTTTACAGCATAAAGCATTATAGTATTATATTTTTTACTACTTTTTTTAATTTAAACAAATAAATATAAACATGATAAACGTAGAAAATATCAAACTTGACTACCTAAGCTCCGATGACTATCAAGAACTCAAAGAGGCTATGATAGAGGTTTACAATATTAGAAATCCTTATTGGGAAGACCACCAAATCGATACTCTAATAAAGAAGTTCCCTGAAGGGCAAGTCGTCATAAAAGTTAATGATCAACTAGCTGGCTGTGCTTTGTCGATCATAGTTGACTATAAAAAATTTGGTCATAAGCATACTTATAAAGAAATTACAGGTAATGATACTTTTAATACTCATAATGATGAGGGTGATGTTCTATATGGTATTGATCTATTCGTTAAACCTGAATTTAGGAGTATGCGTCTAGGCCGTAGGCTTTACGATTATAGAAAAGACCTGTGCGAGAGACTAAACTTAAAAAGCATTATTATTGGGGGCAGAATACCTGGATACCATGAGTATGCAAATAAGATGACTCCTCAGCAATACATCAACAAACTAAAAAGACAAGAGCTACACGATCCTGTTTTACGCTTTCAGATGAGTAATGACTTTCAACCTGTCAGAGTTGTTAAATCATATTTAGAAGGTGATATAGAGTCTAATGACTATGCAGTACTATTAAAGTGGACAAATATCTACTATGAAGAGGAGGCAAAAGAAGCAGCTCCAATCAAAAAAGATGTACGTCTTGGACTAATTCAATGGCAAATGCGATCTTACAAAAATCTAGATGAGCTAATGCAACATGCCGAATACTTTGTAAATGCCGTATCAAACTATAGATCTGACTTCGCATTGTTCCCTGAATTTTTCAATGCCCCGCTTATGGCTGAAAACAACCATTTATCAGAGCCTGAAGCTATCAGAGAATTAGCAAAACATACACAAACCATTACTGATAAATTTTCAGAATTTGCTGTAACTTATAATATCAACATTATCACAGGAAGCATGCCTGAGATGAAAGACGAGCGACTATACAACGTTGGTTATTTATGTCGAAGAGATGGTACTGTTGAGAAATATGAAAAATTGCACGTTACACCAGATGAGGCAATGGTTTGGGGCCTACAAGGTGGAGACAAGCTAGAAGTATTTGATACTGATTGTGGTAAAATCGGTATATTGATATGCTATGATTCAGAGTTCCCCGAATTAAGTAGAATACTCGCTGAAGATGGTATGGATATACTCTTTGTACCATTTTTGACAGATACTCAAAATGGTTTCTCAAGAGTCAGAAACTGTGCACAAGCAAGAGCTATTGAAAATGAGTGTTATGTTGCTATAGCAGGTAGCGTGGGTAACCTGCCTAATGTTCACAATATGGATATTCAATATGCTCAATCAATGGTATTTACACCTTGTGACTTTGCTTTCCCAGCTACAGGTATAAAAGCCGAAACCACTCCAAATACTGAGATGATCCTGATTGCAGATGTTGATATCAATCTACTTCGTGAGCTGAATCAATTTGGTAGTGTCAAGAATCTAAGAGATAGACGTAAGGATTTATACACACTAAAGCGTCGAGGTTAATTAAAAATCTAAACTATTAACTGCCTAAGTCTTCTATTTAGAAATGGCGATAATATAAATAAAATAATTGCTGCACCACATCCTAACAAAGTGAAATAACCGAATGCTTTTGAATAAATATGAATTGTCTCTACAGGAGTAAGTGCAACTGATTTACCATCACCACTAATTAATATACCAAAACTTGCAGCTAGGAAGTTAGCAAAAGCTGAGCTTAAGACCCATACTCCCATAAAAAACCCTACCATTCTTTTAGGAGATACTACACTAACCATTGCCAAGCCTATTGGTCCTATAAATAATTCACCTAAAGCTTCAAAAAGATAACTTAAACTTATCCACCAAGATGAGATTACACCATTTTCAGCAGTCAAAGGAATCGCTACAACTAAAATGAAAAATGACAGTCCCATGATAAACAGTCCCTTAGCAAATTTAGTTGGGTATGTGTATGGATTTGCTTCATATTTACGACTTAGATAGGTATACAAAGGACCAAAAAGAATTATGAAGAAAGGCTCTATAGACTGATAAGCACTAGCAGGAATATCGAATCCAAATATAACTCTATTAACATTCCTTTCTGTAAAAACATTCATCATACCACCACTTTGCTGAAGCAGAACCATAAATATCATATAGAAAATAGTTAGTGTAACTGTGATATATATCCTACTTCTATCGTTAGCTTCCGAAATTCTCACAAAATATAGGATTATTAGTAATGTAGTAATCCCTATTAGATATAAAACTCTACTTGCCCAGATAGGATAAGCAAGTAAGACAAAAATAAAACCAGTCAAGATACACAGACCCATAACTATCGTTACTGTAAACTTGTATCTTTCTACTAACGAATTTTTATTTTCTTTGACATCTCTATAGTATCTTGAACCTTTTATAAATATAAATAGACCTACTAACATTCCTATCCCAGCAATACCAAATGCTAGGTTCCAGCTAATTGTCACAGCTATATATGAACAAATAATAGGTGCGGTTATTGCGCCAATATTCATACCTATATAGAGTAAGGTGAAGCCCTCATTTCTTTTGTATTCAGTATCTGTAAACAATGCCCCTGTTATTGCGCCAATACTAGGCTTGAACAAACCTGTACCGACTATGACAAAACTCAAACCTAGAAAAAAATAAATATGCTGTGAATTAGGAACAATCATCACAAAATGTCCCAAAGCTATTAGTGAAGCCCCAATAATTATAGATCTATATTGACCTATATATTTATCTGCGATAATCCCGCCAATAATTGGTGTACCATATACCATCGAAGCATATGCCCCATAAATAAGATAAGTTTTAGCATCAGAGATATCAAAAAACTTTAATAAATATAGAATTAGTAATGCTGTGATTCCATAGTAACTAAATCTTTCCCACAGGCCTGTTAAGAAAAGATAAGCCATTCCTTGGGGGTATTTAGACTGCTTGGCTATAGTCAGTGACTTCATCTACACCCCTTTTCTTTGTAGTTGCTTTTATAAGTGCTTGTTCGATATCATTTTTAAGATCTTCTACATCTTCTATACCTATTGAGAGTCTAATTAAACCATCACTTAAACCCTGCTCAAGCCTAACCTCTCTAGGAATTGATGAATGAGACATTAAAGCAGGAATTGATGATAAGCTTTCAACCCCACCAGCACTTACTGTTATCGCGAATAGCTCTAACTCTTCTAAAAATGCTTTTGCTAAGTTATCACTACCATTAAGCTCAAGACTTAAAACGCCTCCAAAACCATTCATTTGCGCTTTTGCAAGATGATAGTCTGGACTACTTTCTAATCCTGGGTAATATACCCTTTTAACTAACCGATGTTGCTCAAGCCATTTCGCTAGAGTTAAAGCATTATAGTTATGCTGTCTTACTCTTAAAGCTAATGTTCTTAGTCCTCTAGTAGCTAAAAAGCTATCAAATGGGCTTGATACTGCTCCACCGGCTAAATGAATAAGATCTAACTTCTTAATCAGCTTATCATTATCGTTGACAACAACAATTCCACTAATTACATCGGAATGTCCACTTATATACTTTGATGCTGAATGTATAACGATATCTGCACCAAAAGATATAGGTTTTAAATTATAAGGGGTAGCAAAAGTATTATCGACAACAAGTATCAAACCATGTTTCTTACAAAACTGACCTAATCTTTCTAAGTCGACCACTCTTAATAAAGGATTAGATGGTGTTTCAACCCATATCATCTTGGTATTTTCTCTAAGATTTTCTTCCAAGTTATCTAAGTCACTTAGATTCGTATATGTTGCTTGAAGTCCTGATGAATATTTCTTAACTTCTTCAAATAGTCTATAAGTACCACCATATAATGCATCAGTAGCTATTATATGACTATCTACACCTAAAATATCTAATACTGCATTAATTGCAGCAACTCCTGATGAAAAAGCATAGCCTTTTTTTGCTCCCTCTAACTCAGCTATAGCTTGCTCGTAACTAGATCTAGTAGGATTACCAACCCTACCATATTCAAAAACTTTTTCACCTCCTGGACTTTGTTGACGATAAACAGAGGATGTATAAATAGGTGTGGTTACTGCACCTGTTACTGAATCACCTGGGTTACCTGCATGAACAGCTAGAGTATCGATTTTAGAATTTATAATGGTCATTCTTTGCTCCCATAATTTTTAGTTGCTAAAACGATGAGAACAATATTATTAACGTTTTCGCTTTAGCAGATTTTATCTAGCGCCCGCAATTTGAAATAAATCAGCGCTCTTTAGACTAGTTTGTCACTCTCTTATGCTTTATTGCCATACTCTTGCATATGTTTTGCAATACGTTTATTAGTACCATACATAAAGTGGTTTTCCATTTTTTCTTTATATTTGCTACCTGGAACAGTTAAGCCAACAGCGTCTGCGACTTCTCTAATTAACATAGGGCTTGCTCCACAACAAACTCCTAAATAATTAACACCAAAGTCATAAGCTTCTTTGGCGAAATCTCTAATCTCATAGCGATTACAATACAAAGGATCTAGTGCTGTTGGAAAAGTTCTTCCATGAGGTGCTGGACAACCACAACCATTATTATCTGGCAAATTAAAAAATGTAGGATGACTATCGGTTGTTCTATATGGAATAGGAAGCCCTGCGACATGACACTTAACAGCCTCACGAATTTTCTTTAGATCAGGAAGCATTGTTTGCGGACCTCTAAAACAATTTAGACCAACAACATCAGCTCCTAATTGCTCCAACTCTTTACAAGTATCTACAATACTCCAACCATCACGCATAGTATTTTGAGCCATTGGTGCTATAGTTAATACCGTTGGAAGGTTTGCTTTTTTCATAATCTCTAGAGCTCTAAAAGCTTCCTCTGCATAATAGAATGTTTCTCCAATCAGAATATCAGCACCTTCTTCGGTAGCCCAAGTAATCATCTCATCAAACATTCTAGTTACTTCTTTTTGAGACTCTTGATCACCTTGCTTCCAAATATTTGAGTTAGAGATATTACCTGCCAATAGATTCGGCTGAACTCCCTCAGGTGTTGAATCGGCAACTTTTTTAGCGATTCTAAGCGCCTCTCTATTTAGCTTCTCAAGCAAATGCTCTTTACCTATAACCCTAAGCTTCTCTCGATGACCATTGTAGGTAAAAGCTTCTACTATATCTGATCCAGCATGCTGGAAGTCTCTATGTAAATTCTCTAAAACTTCTGGATGTTCCAATGACACCATAGGTACAAACTCGCCTGATGACATATAGCCACGACGCTCAATCTCAAATAGGAAACCTTCTGCACAGATTACAGGACCTTTATCTAGCCTCTCAAGTAGATTTTCTTTTTTCATTTTTGGAAATCTCCATGTTTTTAGTTAATAAACAAACTTTTTGATTATTTGCAAAAAGTCTCCTACTAAAACGATGGGGGTACAAAACTTAAAAGAAATGTTCGTTTTAGCAGGACTTATAAAGCGCTCGCAAGTTGAAATAAATCAGCGCTATGAAACTAAATTACATGATTCTAAATACAAGAACAACATTTTACAGTAAAAAAACACTTATATTTAGGAAAATAAGAACAGATAATAAAATAATTAGATAAAATTTTGTAAGCTATATTTAGCCTCCAAAAACTCATAAATACCATCATCAGACCCTTCTCTACCAAGACCTGATTGCTTAACCCCACCAAATGGTGCTTTCTCGTTTGAGATAGCTCCTGAATTTATACCTACCATTCCATAAGCTAAAGCATTTCTTACTCTTCTAATCTGATTCATATCACTACTGAAAAAATAGCTTGCTAAACCATACTTGGTATTATTGGCCCTTTGGATAACTTCATCTTCAGACTCAAAACTAAAAATAGCTATAACTGGTCCGAAGGTCTCTTCGCAACTGATAACCATGCTATCTTGCATATTATCTAGGATAGTAGGCTCATAAAAGTTGCCTCCTAGCTCTGGATTTATCCTACCACCACAAACTAGCTTTGCTCCGTTATCTAAAGCATTATCAACATGAGACTGTACTTTATCGACAGCTGCGGCATTAATCAAAGGTCCTACTTTAATACCTTCATCTAACCCATTACCTTGCCTAAGATCAAGGACAGCTGACTTCAATCTAGCAATAAAATCTTCTTTTATAGACTGATGAACAAAAACACGATTTGGAGCTACACATACTTGACCAGCATTTCTTATTTTCGATGCTAGCAAACCTTCGATAGCCTTTTCGATATTAGCGCTTTTGAAGACTATAAATGGTGCATTACCTCCCAGCTCCAGAGAAACTTTCTTAACAGTATCCGCTGCTTGCTGCATTAGGAGTTTGCCAACTCTTGTTGATCCTGTGAAAGTGATTTTTCTGACTAAATTACTCTTCTGAAATTCATGACCTATGACCTTTGAATCCCCACAAACTATCTGTAGAAGATTCTCATCAGCTCCAGCCTCAACAAAAAGTTCGCGCGCAGCAAAAGCTGTCAAAGGCGTTAACTCAGAAGGTTTGACAATGACACTACAACCAGCAGCTATTGCAGGGGCTGCCTTACGAGTAATCATCGCAAGAGGAAAATTCCAGGGTGTAATTGCAGCAACCACACCAACAGGATAATAATCTACCCTTCCCTCAGAATTACTAATATTTGGATCAAAAACACGTGAATCTATTCTTTTTGCCTTTTCTGCATACCATTTGATAAAGCTAGCTCCATATCGAACTTCTATTTTTGCTTCAGTGAGAGACTTACCGCTCTCTAGTGTGATAATCTCTGCTAAATCATCAGAATTTTCTATTATCAAATCAAACCATTTTTCTAATAACTTCGACTTTTCACTTGAAGGAATATTTTTAAATATATTTTGTGCATGTTTAGCTACTAGAATACTATCCTCAACATACTCTGAGGATTTCTCTTCTAAACGACAAATTGACTTATTTGTAGCAGGATTAACTACATCAAAACTTTTTGCACCAGAAAAAGAGTATTTATCTATCACTTTTTTTAGAAGCTTGTTAGACATATTTGCCTCCTAGTTTTATATTGCTTGAATAGCTGTTATCGCAATTGTATAAGTTATATCATCTACAGTTGCACCTCTAGATAAATCATTAACAGGTTTATTTATACCTTGCAATACAGGACCAATACTTAATACATTTGCACTTCGTTGAACTGCTTTATAGACAGTGTTACCTGTGTTCAAATCAGGGAATATTAGTACAGTAGCTTTACCTGCAACTGGACTATTTGGAGCTTTTTTCTTCGCTACACTCTCGATCATAGCAGCATCATACTGAAGTGGTCCATCTACCAATAAATCAGGTGCACTTTGTTTAAGCAACTCTGTTGCTTTACGCACCTTTTCAACTTGAACCCCAGAACCTGATGAACCTGTACTATAACTAATCATCGCAACACGAGGCTCAATGCCAAACTTCTTAGCGGATTCAGCACTTTGTATCGCGATGTCAACTAACTGCTCTGCTGTAGGATCTTGATTAACAGCGCAATCTCCGAATACTATAACTTCATCAGGCATACACATAAAAAATACTGATGATACTAATGATGAATTTGGCTTAGTTTTGACTAATTGTAATGCTGGTCTAAGAACAGCTGCAGTAGTATGCTCAGCACCAGACACTAATCCATCAACTTCACCCAAATAAAGCATAAGTGTTGCTACAACTATTGGATCTTTCAGAGCATCTCGAGCCATACTTTCAGACAAACCTTTATGCTTTCTAAGCTCCATCAATGTTTTTAGGTATTTTGCCTCAGCTTCATCGACAACAGTTACAACTTCGATACTCTCAGGTAAACTAAATCCATTCATCTCAGCAACTTTAAAGATTTTCTCTCTATCACCGATAAGTACACACTCCGCTAAGCCTTGTTCATGACAGTTTTTAGCCGCCTGCAAAGTTCTTGGCTCATAACTCTCTGGTAAAATGATTCTCTTTTTAGCTTTTCGCGCCATCTTCAAAAGATGATATCTAAATGCTGGAGGCGACATCACCTGATGCTCAGTGACATCTGAAGTAATACAATTAACTATCGCATCTCTATCTAGAGATGAAGATATTACTTCTTTAACTTTTTGAATACGCTCTTTATCATCAATAGGTATTCCCATTAGGTCTATATTTGCAAGTTTTAAAATTGTATTTACACTTTTATTTTTTGTTGTCAGAATTGCTAAACCTGCTTTTTTAGCAGTTTCTACACATAACTCCCTGACTTTATCATTAAGATATTCTTCAGCTGTTAAGATAATTCCTGCTATTTTCATACCATTTTTCGCAGCTAAGCAAATTGTAACTAAGATATCAGATCTATCAGCAGCAGTTATAACCAGAGAATTTGGAGTCAAATCACTTATAAAATTATCAACTCCTCTCGAACACATCATTACCCTTTCAACTCGAGCCTCTAAGCCAACCTCTGATATGTGCTTCAGCTTAAGAATATTTTTGATGTCTAACACTCTTGGCGAAGTTCTTTCTTTATCCCACTCAACCACACCCAAAAGAGCTAACCCTTTTTGTTTAAATACTGATAACTCTTTGAGCTCCTCTATACTTACATGCTGTTGTTTGTCATAGGTAATATCTTCTTCAGTCAAACTAAAACTAACTCTTCCATCATCATCATAAGGTGCATTTAACTTTGTAATTACAGCACCCATAATGTTAACTTGCTTAGGCAGGCTTCGCATAACATAATCAAGCTCATCATTGATATCATCTATAGGCTTATTACCATGGTATGAAGCTATTATCACTTCCAAACCAAGAGCTTTTATAATCTCTATATTCAACTCATCAACAACCGCATTTATTGGATATAACCTATGGTAGTTATTACCTTGCCTAAATAGGCCCGATATTACAGCAAAATCCGAATCTTGACACTTCTCATAAAACTTACTTATGACGATTTCAACATAGTCTTTTACACGATTATTAAGCAAATACGATTCTATCTGTTCAATGCTCATACCCATATCGTAAATAGGATGAAATGAGCCAACTTTTAATCCTTTCTGCTGTAATGCATATACCACGCTACTTGCCAAAATTCTAAGACCCGTATGTTTTGATGTTGGAAGGATAAATATTGATTTTTTCATAGCAAACTCTTATATCAAACTTTGTGTTTCTTGAGCTATCATAAGCTCTTCATTAGTTGCAATAACCATTATATTATGACTATTTCCTGTACTTATAAATGTTTCTGATTTCACATTTTTAGCATCATCTATCTCAAAACCTATATTCGCTAACTTAGAAACTACACTTTCGCGAATATTAATGGCATTCTCACCAATCCCCCCTGTGAAAACCAAACCATCAAAGTCTTTAAAATAGATCATATAGCTACCAACAAATTTGGCAATCCTATGACAAAATATTTCAATAGCTAGCTTAGCTAGTTTATCACCTCTATCAGCAAGCTCAGAAACCTCTCGCATATCACTATGACCACAGATTCCTAATAGACCACTTTTTTTGTTTAGCATATTTGTGATATCTGCAATACTCCAGCCAAGATTATCTGAGATATATGCAAAAACACTAGGATCTATACAGCCAGAACGAGTTCCCATGACAAGCCCATCTAATGGAGTAAGCCCCATACTTGTATCGATGCTTTTACCATTAACAACAGCTGTAATACTGCAACCATTGCCTAAGTGAGCAACTATCACATTAGCAGCATCTTGATTTAATATTTTTGCAGCTTGTTGAGAAACGTACTTATGTGAAGTTCCATGGGCGCCATATTTACGTATATTATGCTCACACGTTAGCTCTCTAGGTATCGCATATTCTGCAACATACTCAGGCATAGTTTGGTGAAATGCTGTATCAAATACTGCTACTTGAGGTAGATTTGGAAAAATCTGCTGACAAAATGTGATACCTTCAATATGCGCCGGATTATGTAGAGGCGCTAGAGGTATACAATCTTTTATCTTCTGTAATGAATCTTTGTCTATAATTACAGATTTTGAAAAATACTGACCCCCATGAACTACTCTATGACCAATCGCAGAAATTTTTTCTAAATAATTATTCTCTACCAAAAAATCTTTTAAAAGCTCAAAAATATCTTTGTACTTACCATTTTCTATAAGCTTATGAACTTTCTGCTGAGCTTTAAAAGTTATCTTACAATTACTAGCTCCGATATTCTCGGCAAGACCTGTAACAAGTGACTCTGATGTTTGGGGATTCATAAGCGCAAATTTGACTGATGAGCTCCCACAATTTAAGACTAATATATATGACATAAATGAATTGAAGAATAAAATAAGAAGTAACTATATTATATAATAATCTTGTGAGTAGTGACAGTTAGTACACTATATTTCGATATGATTCTATATATGATTAAAATGGTATATCATCATCAAAGTTTGATGAATTAATCTCAGCAAAATCAGGCATTTTATCTTGTTTTGGTGCTGGTTGCTGATTATTTTGAGCAAAACTATTATTAGGCTGTTGATTAAAGTTGGGATTAGGGTTGTTTTGGTAGTTTGAACTACCCTGAGAATTACCACCACCAACAAACTGGAAATTACTAACAACAACTTCTGTAGTATATTGCATATTACCGTTTTTATCTTGCCACTTGTTAGTACGAAGCCTACCTTCTATAAAAAGTTGTGTACCTTTATTTGCATATCTTTGGATAGCCTCTGCAGACTTACCAAACACAACAACTCTATGCCACTCAGTGGTTATATTTTCACCCATACCATCATTAGTTGCGATACTTAGTGTAGCTACTGTAGTACCGTTTTGAGTAGTTCTAACTTCTGGATCATTACCTAATCTACCTAACAAAATAACCTTATTTACTGTTCCTTTGGCCATCTTTAACTCCTATATTTTTTAATATTTCTAATAATAAAGCTTACAGTAAAAAAGTTTAAGAATAAAACTTATCTACTTAAATTTTCCCACTAATTACAAAATTTATCTCATCAAAATCAAAGCCATTATATAAGAGATAATTAATCGCTTTTTGCTTTAATTTCAAATCTTTTTGTAGCTTACTTAGATCTTTATATTTCTTATGCAAACACTGATGACAAATATCAATCCAGTCGACCTCAGCCTCTTGTAAAAAAACCTCTACTAATTCTTGTGACAAACCTTTTTGGTAAACAGCTGTATTTATAATTCTTCGTTTGCCTCGATACTTAGCAATTTCACTCATTATAAACACTCGCGCAAATCTCTCATCTGATAGCCACTTATTCTTTTCAAACTCATCTAATAGAGCCACTATTTGATCGCATGAAATATTATCACGAGTCGTAAGCTTATCAGAAAGTTGTTTGCGGGAATAATCTTGCTTAGCAAGTAGATATAAAAGATAATTTTTCTCTTTAGATAAGCTCATCTTGTGTAGCTTGTTTCGACTTAGATTGCTTTGCAGGTTTAGACTCTTCTTGAGGCTGTTCTTCTACAGCATATTTATGTGGCAATAAAAGTTCCAAAAGAGCTTTTTCTATCTCATCACGTTCTACTGTATTTTCTTTAAGGTAATCTTTTGATTTTTCTTTACCTTGACCAATCTTTTTACCTTTATAGCTATACCAAGCGCCAGACTTCTCTACAATTCCATGTTTAGCACCAAGGTCAATAAGCTCTGCTTCAAGCGAGATACCTTCTCCATAAATGAGCTCAAACTCAGCTTGCTTAAATGGAGGAGCAACCTTATTTTTAACAATTTTAACTTTTATTTCATTACCATTAACATCTACACCATCTTTAATAGCTCCACCCTTTCTAACTTCTAACCTAACAGAAGCATAAAACTTAAGAGCATTACCACCAGTGGTAGTTTCAGGATTGCCAAACATTACCCCGATTTTCATACGTATTTGGTTAATGAACATTACCAAAGTGTTTGAGCGTTTGATATTTGCTGTTAATTTTCTAAGCGCTTGAGACATTAGTCTTGCCTGAAGGCCCATGTGAGAGTCTCCCATATCACCTTCAATCTCTGCCTTAGGAGTGAGTGCTGCAACAGAGTCTATTACTACAATATCAACTCCTCCAGAACGAACTAACATATCTGCAATCTCTAATGCCTGCTCACCGGTATCTGGCTGAGAAACTATCAGATCATCTACATTTACACCCAAAAGCTTAGCATACTTAGGATCTAGAGCATGTTCTGCATCAACAAAGGCTGCTGTACCACCTTGTTTTTGGCACTGTGCAATTGCTAAGAGAGTAAGCGTAGTCTTACCAGATGATTCATGTCCATATATTTCAATAATACGCCCTTTAGGATATCCTCCTATGCCCAATGCAACATCAAGAGCAATAATACCTGAAGGGATGACATCTATATCATGAGCTGTCTCTTGATCACCCAATCTCATAATAGAGCCTTTACCAAACTGCTTCTCAATCTGTGAGAGCGCTGACTCTAGAGCTTTTTCTTTACTCATAACTAACTCAAACTCCTATTGTAATCTTAGTGTTGCTTATCATCGACAGGCTTTTCTAATGAATCCTGATACATAGCATCAAAATTCACAGCTGATAAACAAAGCTGAGGGAAACCGCCACTACTGACTAAATCAGAAATAGCTTCACGTGCATAATGGTACAAAATATTTGGGCAAAATGCTTTTTTTGCATGCTCAATTTGAGCCTCTTGCATATTTGATACTGTAAAAATACCTGCTTGCTTAACCTCTGCCTCAAAAGCAACCACACCTTCATTTTCAACCTTCACTTCAAGAGTTAAAATACTTTCATAAGTATTTTCTTCTGGTAGTTGTGTCGCTTCGATTTTCAGATCTGTATGCAACTCTGGCTTCCATGCTGTAGTCCAGATTTTATCAGAATTAGGAATAGAGAAAGACATATCCTTTACATAAACTTTTTGAATTTGAAACTGTGGTTGTGCTTGCTGATCCATTCTATGATCCTTAATATTTTTATTTTGATAATGATTTAACAGGGTAACTTGCCTGTAGCCATGCTGATAGACCACCTTTAAGTACAAAAACTTGTTCAAAGCCTTCTTTGCGTAACTCATGCATTGCTTTTTCGGCACCGTCTCCATATATAACTATAGGCTTAGACTTGTACTTAGCTAACTTTTTATGCTTTTGAGCAATTTCTTCTAACTTGATATTATGAGCCCCAATTATATGAGCACTCGTAAAACTCTCTTGATCTCTTGTATCTAGGTATACGCCTTTACCTCTATTTACAGTAATAACAGCATCCGCAACAGACAAAGTATATTGAGCTTTTTTAGTTTGAGTCAGCTCAAAAATTATATAAATTGCTAACAGAAGTATAAAAGACAAACAAAACAATAAGTTTTGCGATACAAAATAGCCTAAATTTTCCATAATTTGAATTTTCTTTTTTATTTAAATATTATTGACATCTAAGCTAAGATTATACATAGCTTTATAGTTAAAAAAAAGCGACTTTTAATTGTTATAAGTTTAAAAGAGATACCAGAAAAAATATATTAGAATTACATTACAGAGACTAAATTATTGCATTTTAGCAATAACATCTTTAGTTACATCAATACTATCAACATTATATAGGCTCATTTCAGCAGGTAAGATAGCATCTAATTGCTTATCTTTAGCAACTTGCGCAGAAGCTTTAGTCAAAGCATCTTTGAATGCATCAGCATCATCAGAAGCCATTTTTTGAACTTGATTCATTAGATCTTGGTATTCTCTCATTGCTTTCTCAAGATCAGCCTGAGCTTGTTGTTTATCTTGACCTTCTACCTTATCAGCTGCTTGAGCATCTTTAGTATCACCTTTAGAATCATCTGCTTGAACATCATCTTTTTCTTCAGTATAAGCATTTACTTTTTGTTGTAAAGATGTGATGTTTTGCTTAAGTTGATCCATTTGTGGTTTCAATTTCTTCTCATCAGCAGTAACTTTCGCTTTACCTAAAGGTGAAGTCTCAAAGATATCTTGAACATTAGCAAAACCTACTCCACCAGCCATAGCAGTAGTTGCAGATACCATTAGACCACCAGCGATCATTGCACCTAATATAGTCTTTTTCATAATTTCCATTCCTTAGTTATGTTTAGTTTAGAAAACTTAGTATAATATCGATTATAATCATGGTTATTATATGTTTCAACACTTAATGTATTTATTTTAGACTAAAGCTTGTTTCTGAAAGCGCCTTATAATAAACACTATTTCCCAACTTATTTGACACTGCTGTCAAAAAGTCTAATGGCTGTGTATAGTCAACAATATCTATATTGTTAAACTTATCACGTTTAATTTGACTGACTGACGCAAAACCATCAATCAGCCCCATATTTTTTGCTTGAATACCACTAAAAGGCTCTCCCGAAAATGTTGTATTCATAGCTTTATCTTTCAATCTGTCACCTCTTGATTGCTCAACAGCCTCTATAAATACTTGATGCGTTTCATCCAAGAGCTTATTAAATTGTGCTGTTTGCTCTGGTCTTTTTGGAGAAAAAGGATCTAGAAAGTCCTTATTAGAGCCTGATGTGTATGTTCTACGCTCTATACCTAGTTTATCCATAAGCCCAGTAAAGCCAAAACCACTACCTATAACACCTATTGAACCAACAATTGTCATTTTATTAGCATAGATATCTTTTGCACCGGCAGCAATATAGTATCCTCCACTTGCACAAACATCTGTACATACAGCATACATAGGTATATTTGGGTATTTTTTCTGCAGATACCTCATATGAGAATATATTTCGTCAGATTGTACAGGTGAGCCTCCAGGACTATTTATTTCAACGATCACACCTTTAACCGCCTTACTAGCATAGGCATCATCTAAACTTTTATTAATCCTTTCTGCATTTGCCTCGGCATCTTCGGCTATTACACCATCAACTTTGACTAACCCTATGTGAGATGTAAGCTCTTTTGATGAGCTAAATAAGCCAGGTATAATCATAACTAAAACAACCAAAATAACTAGAGCTCTAGTAAAAAACTTCCAACGTCTCTTACTTTTGATATCTTTTAGATAAGCTTGAGCTAACTTTTCTAGCGTCTCTTTGGAAATGTTATTTTCCATTTTATCTCCATATTTGTTAATATTTTCTCAACAATTTTAAATCTATTTGTAATAAAATTATACTGTTTAAATTTAAGGGTAACTAAAATGTCAGTATCACTTGAAACCAAAGCAAAAAAACTAGGCTTAGACAATATTGAAAAACACATATTCCTATGTTGTGATCAAGAAAGACAAAAATGCTGTGCCGGCGATGTTTCACTGAAATCTTGGGAATACCTAAAGAAGAGACTCCAAGAGCTAAAATTATCACAAAATGGCCATATCTATAGATCAAAGACATACTGCCTAAGAGTTTGCCAAAATGGCCCAATAGCAGTAGTACAACCTGATAATGTCTGGTATCACTCCTGCACTCCAGAGGTTCTAGAAAAAATCATTCAAAAACATCTAATTGGTGGCAAAATAGTCAAAAAATACACCTTTGCAAAAAGAGAATCTTAAAATACCAAGTCAATATCTTGCACAAAAATCACTCTAAAATCACATCTTAATTCAAGTTACCGTTTTTTTAAAAAATATAGTTATCAAATTATTGCTATACATATAAGCAAAAGATATGCTGAAAGTAATTTCAAAATTTATTTTAACTAAAAGAGGGATTTATGAGTATGAATATTAATGGTAAAAAAGTTTTCGATACTGTTAAAGATGCTACTAATGTGGCTGAATATGTAGTATCTAGATTAGTCGATTTGGGAATAGATCATTCATTCTCCGTACCTGGTGATTTTGCGTTTGCACTAGACCACGCACTTATCAATAATCCAAAACTTAATAATATCGTAAATGCTAACGAGCTTAATGCTAGCTATGCTGCAGATGGTTTTGCCAGAGTTAATGGAGCCGCTATCTTATGTACTACTTATGCTGTTGGTGAATTGAGCGCTCTAAATGGTGTCATGGGCTCAAAAGCAGAGAACTTAGTTGTTTTTCACTTAGTTGGTAGTCCAAATGATGCAGCGGTTGGAAAGAAAAAGCAAGTTCACCATACATTGGGAGATGGCGTTTTTGGAAACTTCTTTGACTTATCAGCTTCTGCAGCCTGTGTCTCAGCGGTCATCACCCCTGAAAACGCTCGCAGAGAAATGAATAGAGTCATAGCAGAAGCATTCAAATACCGTAAACCCGCCTATATAAGTGTTTCATTAGATGGTGGCAATCGTCCTGTCACAGACATAACACCAGATAATATAGACTGCAGTTATCTAAAGACCAATCCTCAGCAGCTTGAGCTAGCTGTAAACCTAGTGTTAGAGCGCCTAAATAAGGCTAAAAAAGTTGTTGCTATCCCTGCTATTAAATTAGACAGATTTGGTGTAACCGAGAAAGCTATCAAACTCATAGAAAAGTTAAACATCCCTTTTGCTATTATGCCTCATGATAAGAGCGTGATATCTGAAACACATCCTAACTATATAGGATTCTATGCTGGTTTATTATCAGACACAAATACAGCCGAGATACTTGAAGACGCTGATCTTGTAATTAATTTAGGCGACGCACTATGGTCTGACTTTAACACTGCTGGATTTACTAATAATTTGGACTTAGATAAGGTTCTGAATTTAGGCCCTTTATTTGTCGAAGATAAAAAGACTTATCTAACTGATATCTATTTATCAGAGCTACTTGATGCTTTATTAGAAAAAGCTGATAGCATAAACTATCGTCCTAAATACTCCAGAATGACAATACAGGATACTCCAACAACACAAGAAAACCTAACGCTTAGCGTGCTATACACTCAAGTTCTAAAATTCTTAAAAAACACAGATAATCTTGTGGTAGAAACGGGCTCATCTTCTCTTAATATGCCAAAATTACCTTTACCTGAAGGTGTAAAATATCATAATCAAACGTTATGGGGCTCTATTGGTTGGGCAACACCAGCTACTCTTGGCGTAGCACTAGCTAATCCTGATTCTAGAACAGTATTAATTACAGGTGAGGGATCTCATCAACTAACACTTAATGAAATAGGAGTAATGGGAAGATATAAAATAAACCCTATTATATTATGCATAAACAATGATGGTTTTATGGTCGAAAGAGCGTTAGAGTTAGACCCTGATCCAAGCTATGATGATCTCGCTCAATTAAACTATAAAGATTTACCTAAAGCTTTTGGCTGTAGTGATTGGCTAACAATCAAAGTGAAAACAGGTGAAGAACTAGCACAAGCATTCAAAGAAGCTAGAGAACATAAGAGCGGTGTATATATAGAAATTATTATAGGCAAGTATGATTATGGTAATGCACTTGATTTCTTCAACAGCCACTTAAAAGAAATGTACGGCTAAATTAGTAGTTATTTTTTGGCATACGCTTTATCTAAAACTTTTCTAAAAGAAACTCCTTGTATAAATATTGATAGTAACACTGCTATATAAACTATTGATGATGCGTGATCACTCCTGTACTCAATAGGTATTGTCAAAGCTAAAGCTATGGACACCCCACCTCTTAGACCTGCCCACGTTATAACAAAGCCATTTTTCCAAAATTGATTTTTGGTAGATCTATCAACCAAAAACATAGAAAAAATAACACTCAAATAGCGAGCAACAAGCGCTATAATAAACAATATAACTCCTGCTATTAAAACATTAACTGAAAAAGACATTTTTAGAGCTACTATTCCAATTAACACAAACAGAAAGGTATTCAAGAGTTCATCGACAATTGCCCAAAAACTTGAGAGCCCCTTTCTTGACTCTTCAGAAATCTCACCCCGGGGCTTAGAGTTGCCAATCACTATACCACAAACCACCATTGCTAAAGGCTCAGAGACTTCTATTCTAGTTGCAAGCCATGAACCCACACTAACTATTGCTAATGACATGATTATAAGCGTATGGGTATCATCAGAATTAGACATCAATCGAGCACCAAAGAAGCCAAGTATCATACCTAAAACAATACCTCCAGCTCCTTCTTGAAAAAGCATTATTACGAACTCACTGATACTAACATTTTGATTAGAGTTGGTGATTATCGACAGCAAAATTAAGAATAGTACTATAGAAAACACATCATTGAATATAGCTTCGCCAGATAGTATCGCCTTAACCTTCTCAGGAACAGCCTTTGTTGATTTAAATACAGCAAACACTGTAACAGGATCCGTAGGTGACAATACCGCCCCCACCATCAAGCAATGCACATAGCTAATATTAACACCTACAACTAAAGGAGCCATAAACCAACAAAGTGTACCCATTATAAAGGCCGTAACAACGACACCAAGACTAGATAAAACAGCTATCGGTAATGAAAATTTCCTAATTTTTGAAAAGTCCAAATGCATTGCTGATGCAAAAAGAAGGTAGCCTAAAAGTACCTTTAACACCAATGTCTTAAAATTAACACTATCAAGCATATCATATACCGGTGAAAAGAAATTTGGCTCTAGTTTTATCAACACCAATAATGATAATGATATAAAAGCACTAAGGGCTGTAAGACCTATAGCTTTAGGTAAGCCTAAAAACCTTAAATTAAAATAACTTGAATATGCTGCTATAACACAAAGCAAAACAAACAATGAATATAAGCTCAAAATCAAGCACCTCTCTAGTTGAACAACTAACAATTTTGCAACTTATTATACTTGTTAATTAGCCTCATATGTATCTTAATCCCCAAATATAAAGCCCCTTAGAAAAAGGTAATATATTAAGATTTTGAGTAAGCCACCTTATTGTTATACAATCTACCAAGAAGTTTTTTAAAGGTCACTCCCTGTATAAATATTGATAAGAAAACAGCAATATAAACAATCGAGAATGAATTTGTCTCTCTATGGGCTAACGGTATAGATAAGGCTAATGCTATAGAAACTCCCCCTCTCAGCCCAGCCCATGTGATAATAAGATTATTCCTCCAAAAGTCTACATGCTTCTTCCTTTCAGTGAGAAATAGAGAAATAATCACACTACTGTATCTAGCAATAACAGAGATAACGAAAACAACAACTCCTGCCGCGATAAAATACCAAGAAGGATTCATCTCAAGTATCTCGATACCAACTAATACGAATAAAAAAGCATTAAGAAGCTCGTCGATAACCATCCAAAAGTTAGTAAGGATAGCCTTTGACTCTACAGACACTCGTTCTTGTGGTCGAGAATTCCCTATAACAATACCTGTTATAGCCATAGCTACAGCCTCGGAAACATTTAAGTATGTCGCAAACCAAGAGCCAAAACTAACAAATGCAAGAGAGACTATAATAAGTGTATATCCATCATCTAATCTACTCATTAATGTTTTTGCTAAGTATCCTAGAAGAGCACCTAGTAAAGCACCGCCCAAAATATCTTGTGCAAACATAAAGAGAAGCGTTACCGAGCCTGTATTTTGCTTACCATCTACAACAATAGATAGAAAAAATAAAAATAAGACAATCGAGAATACGTCATTAAATAGTGCCTCTCCTGATAAGATCGTTTTTACTTTCTTTGGTACATTTGTATTTTTCTTAAATACGTCAAATACTGTAACAGGATCCGTTGGTGAGAAGATAGCACCAATCATAAGACAACGTACATAGTCAACATGAATCCCCAGTATATATGGTGCAGCAATCCAGCATAATGTACCTATTGTAAAAGTAGATATTACGACCCCTAAACTAGAAAGTATAAATATACCATACGAGTTTCTTTTTATTTCTACAAAGTTTAGGTGCATCGCTGATGCAAAAACAAGATAGCCAAGAAGGACTTCTAAAACCACTTCCTTAAAATTTACATTGTATAGCAGAGTATAAATAGGAAATAAAGATTTGTGATCAATCTTAAGTAATAGTGCAATTAAAAGTGCTATCAAAGCACTCAAAACTGTTAACCCAATAGCTTTGGGTAATTTAAGATACCTATAGTTAACGTAACTAGAGAAGGCTGCTATAACACATAATATTACAAATATATAATACTGATTCATTTCAGCTCCATATAAACGGCTATTTTACAATTATAATATTGATTCATGATTTTGCATATTTTATTTAAAAACTTTCTTACTATATAAAGTTTAGAAGTGTTATAATTTCAAAATAATCTTCAGGGCAGGGCGAAATTCCCTACCGGCGGTAACTGTCTAACCACAGAAGCCCGCGAGCGCTTTTTAGATACTAAAAAGGTCAAGCAGATTTGGTGTAACTCCAAAGCCGACAGTATAGTCTGGATGAAAGAAGATTGAAGAAATTCATAAGTAGAACTTAGTAATAGCAACTGCTTTGTTGGCTGTTTGTGTATTATTTCGTTTTGCTATCCCTGCCCTAAGTGTAACTAACAATTTTAACTGGGCAAATGAAAAATATTGAAAACTATTATATGCAACAAGCTCTAACGCTAGCGAATAGAGGTAAGCTATCAGTATCTCCAAATCCTATGGTTGGATGCATAATAGTAAAAAATGGAGCCATTATTTCAGAAGGTTGGCACGAAGCTATAGGAGAGGGTCATGCAGAAATTCATGCACTGAAAAAAGCTGGAGACAAAGCAAAAGGTGCTACTGCATACGTAACCTTAGAGCCATGTTGCCATCACGGAAAAACTCCGCCATGTACGGATGCCTTAATTAAAGCGGGCATACAAAAGGTAGTGGTCGCGACACTTGACCCTAACCCATTAGTTGCTGGCAAAGGCATACAAAAACTCAAAGATGCTGGAATAGAAGTCAAAGTTGGAGTCTTAGAAAAACAAGCTCAAGATCAAAATAAAATATTTTTCCACTACCAAAAAACTCAAAGACCTTTTGTGTATGCAAAATGGGCAATGTCTCTTGATGGCAAAATAGCTGTAAATGGTAATGACTCAAAAAAAATCAGTTCTAAAGAAGCATTTGTAAACACTCACCAGCTACGTAATATTTGTGATGCAATACTTATAGGAAAGCAAACTCTAATTAACGATAACCCAAGCCTTGATGTAAGAATACAGCTAAACAAAAAGAAACACCCTACTAGATTTATTATATCCAACAACCTCTTAGAAATAGATAAGCGTTGGAAAGTTTTAGACCAAAATCATGCAAAAACTATTTTTGTTTGTTCAAAAATTTCTGCTCAAGTTGCCAGTGAACTAGATAATCTTGGTATTGAATACTGGCTACTGCCAACATTCCAGAATCAGGTTTGCTTAGACAGCCTTCTAAACAAAATGGGACAAACAGGGATAACAAGCCTTTTGGTTGAAGGTGGTAAAAAAACTCTAGAAAATTTTATAAATCAAAAACTAATTAATGAACTTGTAACATATTTATCGCCTGTTGTAATTGCAGGGTGCAATCCTAAAGAGAAGCTCATATTTCAAGATGTATCTTTTTTAGGTGAAGATTTACTAATAAATTCATATTTTAAGGAAACTACCAATGTTTAGTGGCATTGTCCAAGAACTAGGAACAATAGAAAGTATAATAGATAAAGGTAATATAAAAACCTTTTGTATAAGGTTTAATAATAGTACAAATTGCAATATTGGTGACAGCGTTGCTATCAATGGCACTTGTCTTACAGTAACTGAAATCGATAAACAAAATTTAACTGCGAATTTTGACGCAGTTCCAGAAACCCTACAAAGAACTAATCTAAATAGCCTAGTAGAAAATCAGTTAGTGAATACTGAGCTTGCTATGCGCTATGGCGATCATGTCGGTGGGCACATGGTACAAGGTCATATTGATGAAACTGGACAAATCATAAATATCACAGATGCCAGTGGAGCATGGCTAGTTGAGATTTCAGCATCCAAAGAATTACTTAAGTATCTAGTCACAAAGGGATTTGTGACTATAGATGGTATGAGCATAACTGTAATCGATACTCTTGAAGACTCTTTTACAGTAACTTTGATACCGCATACTATTGAGGTCACTATTGCAAAGAACTATACTAAGGGCTCTATTGTAAATCTTGAAGCTGATGCAACAGGTAAGTATATCTACAAATATATACAAGGATTTAAAGAAAATGTTTAGACAAATAAAAGAAAATATTGAAAACGCAATACAAGCTCTCAAGCAAGGTACGCCTGTGGTTGTGCTCGATGATTATGATAGAGAAAATGAAGGAGACCTAATTCTACCAGGTGAGAAAGCCACAGAAGCAAATATTGCTTTTATGCTTGAATACACAAGTGGTATCGTTTGCTTAGCAATGGATTCAAAAAAAGCAAAGCAGTTAAATCTAACACCAATGGTAGCAGCTGATCAAAATAATAGTACTTTTACAACCCCATTTACTATAACTATAGAAGCCAAAGAAGGTGTGACTACCGGAGTATCTGCAAAAGACAGAGCCCACACAATACAAGTAGCATCAAAAGCTGATGCAAAAGCCGAGGAGCTAGCTCGACCAGGACATATTTTCCCACTCATAGCAAATGATAAAGGTGTACTTGGTAGAAATGGTCATACTGAAGCAACCGTTGATCTTATGAAGCTAAGTGGCTTCAATAGTGCAGGTGTCCTATGTGAACTGATGAACAAAGATGGCACAATGATGAAAGCACCTGAATTAGAAGCATTTGCCAAAAAGTATAGCTTACCTCTTTTAACTATTGCTGAACTTTATCAGTACCGTTTAGCAACTGAAATTTTTGTTAGTCGCTTGGTCGGAACAACTATACCTTTTAAGAATATAGGTGAGCTTGAGATGAGTGTTTATAGGGATAACTTTTCTAATGAAGAAGTTGTGGTCTTGTCAAAAGCCTATCAGGGTGAAACACCTTTTGTTAGAATGCACTCCTCTTGTTTGACCGGGGATATCTTTGGATCACTACGCTGTGACTGCCAAGATCAACTTCAAAAAGGTATTGAGATGATTGCTCAAGAAGGTGGCTTCTTTATTTACCTTAATCAAGAAGGTAGAGGCATTGGCCTAACAAACAAACTCAAAGCATATAACTTACAAATGCATGAAAATATGGACACTATAGAAGCCAATTTAGCTCTAGGTTTGCCAAGTGATGCAAGAAAATATGACTTAGCTATACAAGTCCTAAAATATAATAAAGTAAATAAGTGTAAGCTTATCTCAAATAACCCTGAGAAATTAGCAGCCCTCAGAAATGTAGATATAGATGCAGAGCCTGTATACTGTGAAGCATTTGTAAATTCACATAACAGAAACTACTTAATAACCAAGAAAAATAAAGCAAAACATACAATCAAAGGAATATAGAGCATGAGAAAACTAGCTATTGTCGTAAGTGAATTTAACTCATTGATAACGGATAAAATGCTTGAAGGAGCCCTAGAAGAAGCATATGCTCAAGGTCTAAAAGATAGTCAAATATATATCAAAAAAGTTCCAGGTGCAGTAGAGTTGCCTTATGCTGCTAAACTTTTAGCAGAGACTAACCAAGTTGATGCGATTGTACTTCTTGGTTGTGTAATCAGGGGCGAGACAGATCACTATGATTATGTTTGTGATCAAGTAAGCTATGGTACGCAAAGAGTTATGCATGAGTATAACCTTCCAGTAATCTTTGGTATATTAACTACACACAATAAAGAACAAGCATTAGAAAGAGTTGGTGGCAAAAAAGGACACAAAGGCAAATACTGTGTTCAAGCAGCCCTAACTATGGCAAAAATGAAAAAAGATATATTAGAACAAGGAGTATAAAATATGTCTTTAGAGATCCTAAAGTATCCTCACCCAATACTCAAAGAAGTGGCACAAGAAGTTACACCAGAAGAAATCAATGATGATTTCCGAGCAACAATAGCAGAGATGCGCGATTTAATGATAGAAGCAAATGGTGTTGGCTTAGCTGCAGTACAAGTTGGTATCAAAAAAAGATTCTTTATCATGTATGATAACTTAGAGAGTGAGACTCCCGAAACAATTACAATCATCAATCCTGAGATAATCGACCAGAGTGGTAAGATAATTGATGAAGAAGGTTGTTTATCATTTCCTGGAGTTTCTGCTAAGGTTAATAGAGCAACAAGAGTTAGGATAAAAGCACTTAATGAGTTCGGTGAGGAGATTGAAATTGAAAAAGATGATTTCCTAGCAAGATGTATCCAACATGAAATAGATCATCTAAATGGTGTTACCTTTTTTGATCATCTTGGTTCACTTAAACGTAAAATGATAGAGAAAAAATATAAAAAACTGATGCAAGAAAATGCCAAAACTTAATTTTTAGTATTTTCCTGTAATCAAAGCTTTACTTTTTAGCGTCACTAAGCAAAAATTATGTCTTGAAATTGTTGTTAAATTATGGAATTTGAAATATGCGCAAGATATTAAGCAAAATATCACTATTACTACTAATTTTAACTGTTACTTCATGCGGAATGCTATCAAATGACCAGTTTGTTTATCTTGGTCATGGTGATAATACTCCTGATTACCAACTATACTACGATAAAACCAGAAAACTTTTTGTACTAATTGACAAAAGAAATGGTTGTTTCCAAAAAGATGATACTGGAACTTGTCTTGCATTTACTTTAAAGCAAACTAGAGAGTTTAGAGAGAAAGTACTTGCTAAGATGATTGAGATTGATCTTAAGTTAGCTAAAGACAATTATGGTAATCGTGCTATGGCAGAACTTCAAAAAGCCGGAATAACAACTGTTAACAAGCCTATAAAGACTGAAAGTGTATACGCAACTCCTGTCAGACAAATAGTTCTCGATAGAAAACAACAGTATCACTTAGTTAGAAAACAGTACCCTATAGATTCAGATCTTGTTGCAATGTTAATAACTGATAGGGATGGTACAAAGCGCATAAAAGTAGCTTATACTGTTGATTTCCCTGAGCTAGAAAAAGAATACAATACATCCCTCAGACCATATATTATTGATCCAGAGTTTTTATATACTCATATGACTATTGATACAGTGCATGAAGCGCAATTTATGCAAAGAGACGTTTTGAAAAGCCAAAAAGATGTCAAAAAAGAAGTCGGTGTCTACTTGAATGATGTGGTTGATACATCTACCAAGAAGTCTAGTTATACTCGTCAAGAAATATCTAGTGATGCGGCAACCCTAGATCATGAGTTAATTACAAAAGCTGATCAAGATAATGATGATATTATTGCAAATAGCGGTAGTGCTATAGAAATAGCTACAAACGGTAGCTCTAATACTAGCTCATCCCAAGAAAAACAGACTGACTCAACAGATAATCAGAAAACCACATTAGCAAGTGATAATAATTAACATATAAATATTAACAAAAATCTAAATAATTATCCCTCCTCCTAAACAAATCTCACCATCATAAAAGACTACAGATTGTCCTGGAGTTATTGCTCTTTGTGGCTCATCAAAAACCACATTAACTGAACCATCTTCATTTATTTGCACATTACAAGACTGATCTTTTTGCCTATAGCGAACTTTTGCACTACATCTAAAACTATCTGCTGGAGCAGATCCAGCTACCCAACTAAGGTCTATAGCTTGTAATGTATCTTTGAATAGCATTGGATGATCATGACCTTGAACAGCAACTAAAACATTATTTTCTAAATCCTTTTGGGCTGCGAACCATGGTATTTCAGGGCGATTTTTTACACCACCTATACCAAGACCCTGTCTTTGCCCAATCGTATAATACATAAGCCCATCATGCATACCAATCTTGATACCATTTTCATCATGTATCTCGCCTCTTTGAGCTGGCAAAAACTTCGATAAAAAGTCTTTAAACTTACGCTCACCTATGAAACATATCCCTGTACTATCTTTCTTATCAAATGTTACCAATTTATTCTCTTTAGCAATCTCACGTACTTTAGATTTTTCAATATCACCAATAGGAAACATTGTCTGCTTTAACTGCTCTTGACCAAGTGTGTATAAGAAATATGTTTGATCTTTACTATCATCAAGACCTTTGACTAACTGCACTGAACCATCTTCAGCCACTTTAGTACGAGCATAGTGTCCTGTAGCAATATAGTCACCTCCTAACAAATGCACATAGCTCAAAAAAGCTTTAAACTTGATTTCCTTGTTGCATAAAATATCCGGATTAGGTGTCCTACCAGCCTTATACTCTGTTAGAAAGTGCTCGAATACATTATCCCAATATTCAGCTGCGAAATTAATCTTTTTGAAAGGTATCCCAATAGAGTCACACACTGCTTGAGCATCAGCAATATCTTGTTCTGCTGAGCAAAAATCATCAGTATCATCTTCTTCCCAGTTTTTCATAAAAACACCTGTTACATCATAACCTTGCTGTTTTAACAACAAAGCAGAAACAGATGAATCAACTCCTCCTGATATACCTACTATTATTTTTTTATTTTGCATATTTAAATATTTTATACCCTTTTGTAGTGACAGCACAGTGTGCTGTCTTATGATAGATTAATATAGGCTAACAGATCAATGATCTGTCACTACAAATAGTAATAACTATAGAGACTATTTCTTCAAAACTGACAAGAAAGCTTCTTGAGGAATTTCAACAGAACCAATATTTTTCATTCTCTTTTTACCTTCTTTTTGCTTTTCTAGTAATTTTTTCTTACGCGAAACATCACCACCATAACACTTTGCTAAAACGTTCTTACGCAATGCTTTAACTGTACTTCTGGCAACAATAGTCCCACCTATAGCTGCTTGAATTGCTACTTCAAACATTTGTCTTGGAATTAGCTCTTTAAGGCGCTCAACAAGTTCTCTACCTTTGTACTTTGCTTGATCTTTATGAACTATACTTGCTAATGCGTCAACTTTATCTCCATTTATAAGCACATCTAGCCTAACCATATTTGCTGCTTCATAGCGAATTAGCTCGTAATCCAATGAACCATAACCCTTCGTAACAGATTTGAGAGTATCAAAGAAATCAGACACCACCTCAATCATTGGTAAATCGTAAGTTATAGACACTTGGTTACCAACATAGTTAAGATCGACTTGTACTCCTCTTTTTTCAACACATATTGTAATTACGCTACCAACATAGTCTTTTGGCACAAGAATATTCGCTCTTACAATTGGCTCATGTATTTCTGCTATTGCACCTGGCTCTGGCAATTTTGATGGATTATCTACTTCTATAGTTTCACCATCTTTCTTGATTGCCTTATAGACAACTGTTGGTGCTGAAGTAATTAAATCAAGATTATATTCTCTTTCAAGCCTCTCTTGAATAATTTCCATATGTAGCATTCCTAGGAAGCCACATCTAAAGCCAAATCCTAATGCTTGTGAAACTTCTGGCTCGAAAAACAGTGAAGCGTCATTTAAACTTAGCTTATCTAATGCCTCTCTAAAATCAGGATAATCATCTGAGCTTATAGTAAACATCCCTGCATAAACTTGTGGCTGGACTTTTTTAAATCCTGGAACAGGTTTATCAGTTGGATTATGCGTATGAGTTAGAGTATCACCTACAGGAGCTCCATGAATATCTTTAATACCTGCTATAATAAAACCAACCTCACCAGCTTTCAAGTGATCTAGATCTTTCATCTTTGGAGTAAATACCCCAACTCTATCAGCTTGATAAGAAACTCCAGTTGACATAACTTTAAATTTCTCACCTTTCTTAAGAGTTCCGTTTTTAATCCTCACAAGAGAAACAACACCTAGATAATTATCAAACCATGAATCTATTATTAGAGCTTGCAGCTTTGCATTAACATCACCCTCTGGTGCTGGGACTTTAGCAACAATTGTCTCTAAAACATCTTCAACACCTATACCTGTTTTAGCACTACATGTAGTTGCTCCAGTAGCATCGATACCTATTATTTCTTCAATCTCTTCTGCGACTCTATCAGGCTCTGCAGATGGTAAGTCAATCTTATTTAAAATTGGTATAACCTCTAAATCCTGATCAATAGCTGTGTAGCAGTTAGCTACTGTCTGAGCTTCAACACCTTGTGCTGCATCCACCACCAGCAAGGCACCTTCACAGGCAGCTAATGAACGCGATACCTCATAAGAGAAATCAACATGCCCAGGAGTATCAATAAAGTTAAGCTGATATGTTTGACCATCCCTAGCTACATAATCTAAAGTTACAGATTGTGCTTTGATAGTGATTCCACGCTCTCTTTCTATATCCATAGAGTCTAGGACTTGCTCTTTCATTTCACGCTCAGTCAAACCATTACACACCTGTATAAATCTATCTGAAAGAGTAGACTTACCATGATCAATATGTGCAATTATCGAAAAGTTTCTGATATTTTTCATAATATTTAAGCTCTGTTGCTACTAAGAAGTAATTTTTTATTTAATAAATCTAGATACCTATTATGCTATAAAATAACTTTAAAATGTAGTGATTGCCATATTTAAATAACGAAATAATCATTAATAATATTACAAATTCTGTTGACAAAAATATACAATGTATGCAAAATACTTTAGCTATTAAATTTATATATTTGTGTTTCTCACGTATCCCCCTAGAGAAGCCTAAGGTTATAAAAGTTAAAAAATTAAAACTGGAGAATTAAATTGGCTAACTCAAAACAAGCAAAAAAGAGAATTATTCAAGCTGAAAGAAATCGTCAACACAACGTTGCACGTCGTTCTATGATGAGAACTTTCTTAAAGAAAGCTGCTTATGCGATCGAGAAAGGTGATGTTGAAGCTGCTAAAGAGAACTTCGCAAAAGTAGTTCCTATTTTAGATAAATACGCTTCTAAAGGTCTAATCCATAAAAACAAAGCTGCTAGACATAAGTCTCGTCTAAGTGCTAAGATCAAAGCTCTTTCTACAGCTGCTTAATTATTTCTTTTTATCAAGTTTCTTCTATAAACATATTACTTTCATTTATGCTACTATTTTCTGTATTAGCAGAAAATTGGTTATTTTGTGCCTACAATTAAAATTCACTATACAGATAATATTAAAATCTCGAATAAATTAGATGACTTTTCTAGAAGCCTACACTCTAAACTTATTGAAGTGATTAAAACAGACATTCATACATGCAGAACTCTTATCTACCCATGCAAAACCTATCTAGTTGGCGACAGTTCAAGTAACTTTGATGGCTTTATTCAACTTGAGATTGACATTCTACCAGGTAGAAGTCCTAAACTAAGGAAATTATTAGGAAATATTTTATTGAGTGATTTGAAATCCTTGTGTAATGACTCTGATGTCTCTATAGATTATCGTGTAATCGTAAATGAAACAGATACTGAGTTTTACTTTGGTTTATAATTTATCTTTTTAATACAACACTATCAAAACCATAGTAATTAGCAAAGCCCTTATTTCTCCAATCATTTTTATTAAAAGTAATATCATCAAAGTAGACAAATCTATAATTTTTATCTAAATAGAGCCTATAATCTACCGGAAAAGATGCAGATTTGACATCATGCTCATGATAATAGTGTATTAGTTGCTGTCTTTGCGATTCATAATCATGTAATGAATCGTAAACTGAGAAAAGCATCCATAACTGAAATAAAAGTAAAATCAACAGCAGCCAGGATAATCTACAAAGAATTTCAATAAACCTTATAATAAAAACATTTTTAGAATTATATAATAATCCAAAAATAATCATAAAAAATAGTACATAATAAATCATTAAAACTCTTTGGTTTAATCCTCCATACTGGCCAACAATCGGAGTCAAAACGAACAAAGAACTAATCAATGCAGCAAAATAAATAAACTTTGTTTTAAGCCTAATATCCTTATCCAAAATTAAAAGCAGTCCTATAAAAGCCAACATATAATGCAAAAGCTTCGCATAAGGATGATAAATCAATAGTTGCCACATAAACTTTATATTCTGTAACAAATCAATATTTCTCGAACCTGCTAAAACATCTAGTCTTTTATAATTACCAGGAGCTACTGCCAATATAATACCTCCTACTATAAGGGCGACAAAAAAGTAAACTACATTTCTATTGATACTCTTATTGTCCAATTTACAGTCAAGGAAATATGCTAATAAAAGGATAGTTAAAACTCCTACATATATTTCATTATATAAACCTATAAAAATTCCTACAAAAATACTAAAAGTTATGGAGTTTTTTTGCCTTATAAAAATAAAGTAATAATACCCTACCAACAATACAATTCCCCAGAAGTACTGAATTGCCGCTGTTTTCCATAAAGCATTACCTATCACCCCAGAGTATAAAAAAATAAAACTCAAGAAAAAGAAAAAAATCACAAAGCGTTTGGAGCTAAGTTCATATTGATCCTTACTTACAATTTTAAAACTGAGAATGATAAATATACTAAAAAGTATAGAGTTTAATATATCTATAATAAAGAGGCTTATAACAAGGTGATCTTTATTGAAAAGCAAGTAAGCCAAATACTCTGCAGATACCCTGCCTGTCCAGTTCAAATATTGGTTATATACTATACTTATCAAATTGCCTTTGGTTAAAGCTGACGCAGATAATCTACCAAAATCATCTGCAAAGATAGGTTGACAAAAGTTGAGGAATAAAAATCCTACAGCAATAGCACTAATAATTAGGATATTGAATATATTTTGTTTTTTCATATTTTTATTAATTTAGAAAACTGGTTCATCAGTTGGTGGAGCATAATTACCTGATATACCTATCAATCTATCTTGATTATTAAAAGTTAGTATTAGTTTTGACTCACTATAATCAGTATCAGTCATATGTTTTTTATATGTATTTATATAAATATACTGGTTTGGATTAAATGTATCGATAATATCTGGCGAGCCTAATATATAAACAACCTCGCCTTTAGTCATATTAGGCTTGATATCAAAAAGTTTTTTATTCTTAATCTCTTTACCTTGAGGAACAGGAGCCGTATAAGGCTCAATAACTCCACAAGCTGATAAGCTTAAAAAGAACAAAACAATACATACATTCTTTAATATAGTTTTAAATGTCATTATATTAATCTTCTAAGCCTACAAATAATTTCTGGTCTATAATATCACACAAACAATGAATTATAAGAAAATGGTTCTCTTGAATATTTGCCATATTGTCAGAAGGAACCCTTAACTCGATATCATCTGCATTGTACATAGCTTGCAATCTACCACCGATTGCACCAGTCAATGCAACAACTTTCATATCTAAGTCATGTGCTTCTTCAACAGCATTGATAATATTTTGTGAGTCACCATTTGCAGATACAACTAATAAAATATCGTCTTCATTGCCTAATGCTGCTACTTGCTTAGAGAAAATATGGGCAAATCCATAGTGATCTCCAACAGCTGTAATTGTTGCAACATCCGCTGTTAAGGCTACTGCTGGTAAAGGAGGTCTCTCCATATCAAAATGATTTAGAAGCTTAGAGGTGAAATGCTGCGCTATAGCTGCTGATCCGCCATTACCACATACTAGAATTTTACCACCATTTTCTAAACAAGACACCATCGCTTTTGCAGCCTGTGCAATAGCTGGAGGTAAAATATTTGCTGTCTCAATCTTTGCTTGAATACTTGCTTCAAAAAAACCATTTACCCTTTCTAAAGATGACATATTAACGCAAAAAAGTAATTAATTGATATGGCTATGATTTTACTATATATAAAAACCTATAGCTAGGATATTACCAAGATTATTCCTTAGCAAAACCTTTTAGAAACAAAAAGAAAAATGCAGTAACTGACACCACTAAACAAATAACAACAAAACTATATATATAATCTAAGCTTATATAGCCCATGATGCTTACCGATAAAACTGCAACTGCCATGTTTATAAAATTCATCATTGCAGAAGCACTCGCTTTGTCATCAGCTAAAGCATTGGATGCTATATGTGATGCTGCCGGATATATGAAACTTGTAATAAAATACATCAGCGTAATAATACCAAAAAACATAATCGGCGTAATAATATCAAAATATGCCATAGAAGCTATAATCATAAAACTAACCAACAAAGTAGCAATTGCAATTTTCAAAACTAGAACATTATCATAACTATTGATAATTTTTGCTGCGCCAAATGAGCCCGCTATAATACCTACTATAGTCATAGCATTATAAGTACCTAATTCAGCACTATTAAAATCAAAAAGTTGCTGAGTAATAAATGGCGCAGCTGTCGTATAGCAATAACTAAATGTTGACATTACACCTATTATAAAAGCAAAAATCAAAAGTTTTGGACTTGATAATGCATTTATATACCCTGAAAAAATATTGCCAACATTAATCTTTGAAATACTAGGTGTTTCATTTTGATATAAATAAGTAAATAAATACATCGCAACCCCATGAGCTAATAGAACATAAAAGCAGTAGTTCCAATGTGAATAGTAATTAACAAAGCCACCTATCATGATAGCTAAAGTTACAGACAATGCAAAAGATATACTAGCAAATGACAGTGCTGTCTTTGCTCTAGATGGTTCTACAGAGTGATTCAAAATAATAAACGTACAAACCAATCCAACAGATGATCCTAAAGCCGTAATCAATCTACCTAAAAGCAATAACTCAAAAGATAAGTGAATCCCACCAAATATACAAACTATAATACCTATCAAATTAATAACTAAGCCTATTCGTAATGTACTTACACTACCAAACCTACGGGCAATTGGGCCATATATAAGTTGTCCAACAACATACCCTACCAGAAAAATACTCACAATCCACTCTACTTGCCCATTTGCAAGATTTAATTCACTACTGATGTGAGGTAAAGCCGGATTTAGTATCACAGCTGATGCGCTCGCTATACTTATATAACTAAGCAGAAGTATGATTTTATAATTTTTCATAGCCATTCCTTTTTTATCAAAAAATTTAACTATTGCTATAGTAAATTAAAAAATATATTTTACAATATCATCATTAATAAACTTATGTTTAGTAAAATTTGACAATTAAAAATAAAAAAAATATACCTATTAATTTTTTTGAAATTTTTTATAAATTAGTAACTTATGGAAGCTTTACAAATACTGCAGATGCTCTTGGTATAACAAAAGCTGCTGTAAGTCACACTATTAAGCAATTAGAAAAGGAACTCAAAGTTGACTTGCTAATTAGGACAACACGTAGACTTTCATTGACGCATGAAGGCAAGCTTTTATTTGAGTATTGTAAAACATTACAAAATGAAATTGAAAACATTCGTGATCTAGCAGAATCTTTTCATAGCGAACCATCAGGCATCCTAAAAATAAATACTTCCTCATTTTTTGCCAAGAGTGTTCTGATAGGTCTGATCAAAGAATACTCCAAGAAATTTAGCAAGGTTAAAATTGAAGTAAATATTGAAGAGAGAATGCCTAATTTTAAAACTCAAGAAACAGATATAATTCTAGGAGTTAACTGGACTCCTCCTGAAGATATTATTGCTCGTAAAATAGCTACAACAAGATACATATTATGTGCAAGTCCTGTATATCTAGAACTTTATGGTATCCCCTCTAACCTATCTGATCTAGTAAATCATAAGTATATTCCCCATAGTTCTAGAGCTACTGCTCTTGTAAATATTAGAGAAAGCAAAGTAAAGGCTCAAGTGCCTCCTTCTGATTTATCTGCGAATAACATGGAGTTTATGAAAGAATGTGTCTTAAATGATCTTGGAATTGCTCAGTTTCATGAATATATTGTAAAAGATGAAATACAGAATGGTAAACTTGTAGAATTGCTTAAAGACGAGTTTTTAGATCATCAAGATATTTATATTTACTATCCTAAAAATAAATTTGTTCAACCCAAAGTTAAAGAGTTTGTAAAACTTGTTATGAATAGTCAAATTTTTACTTGATGTAAGAAGATGTGTATTTATATCTTTTGTTATATCAATTATCCTTATCGTACTTTTCTAACGAAATAATAACCATGAAATCACATACAACATTAAAGCTAATAGTGCGTGAAAAAATAATTATAGAGTCTTTTTTATTGACAATACTGTTAGGTTTAGTTGCCCTCATAAGCTATCTTCTTCTACCTAAGGCCTTTGTTAATAGCCTAGTAGGTATTACAGCCTTGTGTACTGCTTCAATCCATGGAGTATATAGGAAAAGTTATCTATATATCATTATCGCTATTATCTCTATAAGTGCCGCTATGATTATTGGAACCGTTGTATCGCAACTACCTATAGTTGTACCTTTTTGTACACTCATAATGGGTGGCTTGACTTTTTATCTACCAACAAAATTTAGAATAATGCCAGAGATACTCACAAAGTTTTGTTTTATTGGATATGTTTCAAGTGCTTTCGGATATAGTCATGTCAGTATAGGTATAACTCTAACTTGTGTAATAGTAGTAATGGTATTGCTTGTATTCTATTATGCTTTGATAAATATACTGCTATATAGAGATCAGCCACACTCTAACCGCGAGAGGATTCGAGATAAATATCATCATGTGATGATTATTGCTCTTGCGTCACTTGCTATAGGATACTTGGTAACGAATTTTATGACTATATACCTACCAAATACTAATCCATGGTGGATTATGATGACTATAGTTTTGGTTCTTGGCTACTCTTATGAAAAAGTAAAGATAACTGCTCTTAAAAGAGGTTTTGCCAATATACTAGGTCCTCTCATAATCGCGATACTAATGATTCCATTAAAAAATCATTACTATTTACAAATAGCTCTACTACTGGCTCTTTTTTTCTTAGTTAATTGTTCTATATCATATTATCTACTACTGAATCTTTTTGTGTCATGTATGATTATTAGTTGGAGTATAATCACTTTATCGTCAGCGACATCATACACAATAGCACTAGACAGAGCCTTTGAAACATTTGTAGCTGTATTTATAGTTTTAATAATTAATGAGATATATAAAAAACTACTTTCTAAATATATAAAGAAAATAATAAACTAGGCTTCTCTAATACCAAAAAGGCTACTTCCTATCCTAACATCTGTACTGCCATACTGTATAGCTAATTTATAATCAGCGCTCATTCCCATTGACAGTCTCGATAATTTTAATTCATAAGCTAAACTAGCATTAATAGTGTCAAAAAATACCTTCATTTTTGCAAAGCTCTTTTCTGGAGAGTCTGATTTTGCAGGTATACACATTAGTCCAACCACCTTTAGATTACTGAATTTTTTCGCTTTAACTATAGCTTCAATAACATCATCTAACTGAGTTGATTTAAAACCAGATTTACTGACATCATCATCTATATTTATTTGTAAGAAAACATCTATATGCTTATTTTCATTAATAGCAGCTTTACTTATTTTCTCAAGATGTTCTATTTTCTCTACACTTTGAATTGAATCAGCATACTTAACAATATGCTTTATCTTACGTGATTGCAGTGAACCAATAAAGTGCCATTTTAGATTTGGTAATTGCTGAGCTTTCTGCTCTAATTCTTGAAAATAATTCTCTCCAAAATCTAATTGCCCAAGACTTGCTAAATATTCTATTTTGTCGATAGACTGATACTTACTGACAGCCAGAAGCCTAGCATTTGAGTCTATATTTTTGATGATATTCGTATATGAGTTTTGAATAAATTCTTTATCGATCATTATTTTTTCTCATTATAATAAGGTTTCTCTCAGCATTCAAGAAAGGAACTTTTATGCTATGCTTTTCAATATCCAATGGCAAAGATGCTAAGTTCTGCTCCTCTAGATCTGGGCCTTTCATAGCTAGCATTTGATTATCTTTAGTTAAGAAATGCTTACATAATTCATAAAATGTATCAACTGAGCTAAATGCACGCGAGATAATATTATCAAAGCTACCATCTAAGTTTTCAATGCGTATATTTAATGGATTAATATTATCCAAGCCCAAGCTTTTTTTGACATTTTTGAGAAACATGATTTTTTTGCCAACACTATCAACCAGAGTAAACTGATGCTGCGGATATAGTATCGCCAAAACCACTCCTGGCAAACCTCCTCCAGTACCAACATCGACAGTTGAGCTACCTTTGATATACTTAGCTACAGCGAGACTATCAAATAAGTGCTTGACTAGCATATCATCAATCTTCTTAATAGCAGTCATATTATAAACTTTATTCCATTTCTCAAGAAGTTTTAAATACTCTAGCCATTGTTCAACCTGCTCTTCTGTTGCTAGAATATCAAGCTCAACCAAAGCTTGCCTAATTTTATCCTTCATACTATCCATTTTGTAGAAATAACAATCTTATCGGCTATAATAAATATATTATAAGCTTTAAATGGTAGAGTTGGGATTTAAAATTCCAGTTTTTTATACAATCTAATATGTTTTTATCAAGAAAATTTGGCGCAGCAATGATTATATCCGGCACATGTATTGGTGCTGGGATGTTAGCAATTCCTGCAACTGTAGCGAGCTGTGGCTTTTTTATAGGTTCTATTTTAATTATCAGTATATGGGCTTTGATGACATTTACAGCTCTGATATTAGCAGAAGTTAACCTAAAAATGGAAGATGGCGCTAATTTTGTAGAAATGACAAAACAGACCTTAGGTCCTGTTGGTGTCGGTATAGTTTGGATTTGTTATGTTCTTTTACTCTACTCTTTAGTAGCCGCATATACTGTCGGTGGTGGATACTTAATTTCAACAACACTAGGAAGTCTTGGTTTTAATATCTCAGAAAAACTCACAGGCATTATTTTTATACTAATACTAGGAGTTTTTATATATATCAGTACAAGGCTAGTTGATCATGTTAACAAAATTATGTTTACAGGCAAACTTTTAGCATTTCTACTACTAGTTGCTGTTCTTATCCCACACATTTCTACTGATCATCTAAATTATCAAATCAAGAATCCTAATTTTATTTGGGCAGCATTTCCCATACTTCTAACCTCATTTGGATTTCATCATATAATCCCCACATTAAGAACCTATGTGGGATCGAATAGAAAATCTCTACGCCAAGCTATTGTAATTGGTAGCACAATACCGCTGATAGTTTATATATTATGGATTTTTGCAACTCTTGGTTCACTTCCAGTTGCAACACCCACTGGCATCTTAGGTAAGCAATCTGGTGAAATCACATCCGTTATTATTGATCACTTCAGTACTAGCTCTGGATATATCTCGACAATATCTTTTCTATTTGGCTTCTTTGCCTTAGCAACATCTTTTCTTGGTGTTGCACTAGGGCTTTTTGATTTTAATAGGAATACTTATAAAATAGCTAAGAACTTACACAAACATAAAACGCTTGCTTTTGTAATAACATTTTTACCGGCTTATATTTATGCGATTGCCTACCCAGATGGCTTTAAAACAGCTCTTGGCTATGCAAGTATTTTTGTAGCGATACTTCAGGTTGCTTTACCTGTTATGATGCTATGGGTTATAAACTACCGTAAACAAAAAGCTCTAGCTAGCTCTTCTCTAATAACTATGCTAATTGTGGTTATTGCAATTATTATTATTGCTCTCCAGATTCTAAACTCTTTGGACTTACTACCAACCTTAAACTAAAGACTATGATTTTTAACCTTCATATTATAGGTTAGTAGAATCACAATACCAACAAAAATTGGTAATATGACTGATGGGAATAACATCAGGGTGAAGTAATCTCCCGTAATCTCAACCCAAATCACACCTACAGCATTACCAACGACAAACATTGTCATACATACAGCAAAAAATGGTATTTTCCATAAATTATCTGTTTTGCCTCGTAAGGCTCTACCAATTTCTATTCCCAGATCAGTAGTTGTACCCGTCATATGAGTTGTTCGGGCAAAACCTCCAAAAAATAGTGTAGTAAAACTATTTTGCATACCCATTGCCATAGCTAAAAATAAATCATCAATAACACGATGATTACTAAAAATATCTATCAATAAAGTACCTGTAAGCATTACAGCACTTTGTAGGACTAGTGTCTTAGTATGATCTTCAGAGATAACATAGGCATCTGTTTTCATAATGACCCCATTAACAGCAGCACCTACAACAAAGCCAAAAACAAGCACAGCTACTTTATACATAAATACCCAGTCACCACCAGCAATACTATGTCCTAAAATCCTCAAGTTACCCGACATAACTGCCACACTGGCACCAAAAGAATTATATAAGACTATACTATCAATCCAGCCAGAATTAAAAATCAATATAACTGTAATAAAATAAGTGAAAGCCATTTTTTTAGTAAACACTTTCTTATCTCCTTTTCTAGTGTTTAGAAACTATTATATAGCTTTGATAGTAAAAATCATTTTTTAATTTTCTTTTCTTCAGCATTCTTTGTACTAGCTTGAAAACCTTGTGGTTTCGAGCTAAGAGTTTTCGCTAGAGAAACTTTTTTTGTAAAGACTCGCGCTAACTTCATACTTACCCTCCTTTTTATATACATTCATTGCCTTTTTCAGATTTGAAAATAGGGAACCAATCAATATATCAAATAATAATTTCTTTTGTCAAGTGTTTACAATAGTATCCTGCCTAACAACATTTGACTTTTTAGGTATTAAAAAATAAAGTATCATCAAAGCTTATGGTCTAAATTATAGATATAACAATTAATAGGTAAAACTTATGCAAATATCTGAAGCTATAAAAAATCGTAAGTGCGTTAGAGAGTTTCTTGATAAGCCTATAGACAAGAAAATACTAGAAAATCTTTTTGATACCACAAGGTGGACACCTTCTAGCAAAAATACTCAACCATGGAAAATTGCTATAGTAAGCGGTGAAAAGAAGATGGCCTTGATGAGTAAGATACTATCTGCATGTGATAACCGCGAACCTCCAAGAATGGAGTATGATTATGATAGCAATATTCCATTAGATGGAGAACTTAAAGAACGTGCTGTTAAGTGTGGTCATGACTTATATAATGCGTTAAATATAGCGAGAGAAGATAAAGAAAGACGTATTGAGCAATGGAAAAAAAACTATTTATCGTTTAATTCACCTTCAGCCATATTCATATTTAAGCACCCCAATACAGGAATTAGTGGCTATATGGACTGTGGTATGCTTATCCAATCAATAATGCTAGCTGCTCTAGACTTAGGACTTGCAACATGTCCTCAAGCCTCTCTAGGACACTATCCAGATATAGTCAAAAAAGAGCTACAAGGATTTGACGACTATACTTTGCTATGTGGTATAGCAATTGGTTATGAAGATACTAACGCTGCTGTAAATAACTATCGTACCGAAAGAGAGTCTATAGATAGTTTTGTTACATTCTTTTAGTGCTTTTGTAATACTTCTCATAATGATATTATAAATAGTAGGATTGACAAGTTTTTCTAATAAGATGAGTGGTATTAACAAAGATATTATTGAAGCTACACGCTACTTTCTAAAGTTAGTGGAATTAGGGTCTTATAGCTCAGTTAAAAAGTGCTACTCTGTAGAACTGAATACTATAAAAAATAAGATAGATGTACTAGAAAAATACCTAGATCTAAAACTTATTAGAAATGTACAAAATCGTATATCTCCAACTAGTGATGGCATGAAATATTTTCACTCTTGCAATAAAATTGTGACAGATCTGGAAAATACTATCCAAAATGTAAAACAAAGTGGCTTCAGACAACGCCAATCTATAAAAGTACTTGGTACTCCCCTATTTATCAAAATCATTATTGATTTAGCATTACCACAGATACAACAGATTAATAACGAAGCATTTAATTTTGCACTAGATAGTTACCAGGTAGATAATATTAATGGCAGCCAGTTCCAGTTTGATTCATACAATGTCATACAAATATTTAACAAGCATCTTGAGTTTCTTGATTTAGATGATTGGATAGTTTGTACATCTGTAGATGCCGTTAAGCTACCTGCATACTTATACGGAAACAAAGAGTTTGTAAAAGATCTACATAATAATCCAGATAAGGTTCTTGAAGCTCCTCTAGTATTTAACAGATATGACTTTTCTCAAGGCACAAATGAGTTTAAACACGATAATAAAAGTTACAAATTTAATCTTGATAAAATTAAATTTACGGTTGATAACGAGATTCAAAAAGCTAACTTACTGATGAGTGAAAATACTATAGGATTTATGCCAAAATTTTATTATGATGCTGTCCTCAAGGAATGTGATGATATTGTCAAAATAGAAGGCTTTGAGATAGATTTTCCATTAGAGTCTCACCTGATACTTATATACAAGCACTCTAAATATAAAGACGAGCTTCTAAAAATTGTTAGAGAAGGTATCAAAAAAATACAAGTCCAATATCAGTAGATTTTAACCTCTTCTACTACGAATGATATAATACTCTGTAATTGCTACTAATGCATGGATAAATATTACAGCTAGCCCAACATATGCAAAAACTTCATGGATTTCTTTAAGTCTGACGACACTAGCTCTTGAGAGCACATCTGTAATAGCTGGCAAACCAAAAGGAATAACATAAGTTCCTTTTGCACTTATCAAGCACCAACCTAATATTGGCATAGTAATTAACCAAAAATATAAAAATATGTGTACCAAATTAGCGACCATAGTCCTAAATTTATTATACTCAAGTCGTTGCCCTATAAATGGAAAACTTACAAACTTTCTTATAGCCAACCTTAGAATAGTAATAAACAGAATCAAAAAACCAATATATAAATGAGATGTTTTCATTACATCATGAAATAGAGAATGTTTACCAAATATACTTCTAAACTCTATTGATATAAAAGCTAGAAATATCAAGATAACCGTGGCCCAATGAAGATAAACCATAAACTTATTGATCTTTGTTTGCATTTAAGTATTAGGTAGTAAATTTAATTGCTTTGAATTATAGGCTTTTTATTTATTAAAAAAAGAGATTTATAGTAATTAACTTTTAGAAAGTACCAAAAATTTTGAAAAGAATAGTATATATAACACTAGTAACAACGATACATGCTGGAATTGTCAAAACCCATGCTGTTACCATTTTCTTAACAACTTTCCAGTTTACACCGGAATCGGCATAACCTGCCCCCATAATAGAACCCGATGCCACTTGAGTAGTACTAACTGGCAAACCTATATGTGAAGCACCCAAAACTAATATACCTGAACTTAATTCTGCAGAAACAGCATTAACCGGCTCTAGTTTTGATAGCTTTGCACTTAAAGTTTTAATTATCTTTTTACCTCCTGATAATGTCCCTAGCCCCATTGCAACACCACATAAAACGATAACCCAATTAGGAACCTGAGTAGTTTGCACAACTCCTGCACTTAGTAGCGCAAGTGTTATTATTGACATTGTTTTTTGAGCATCATTAGAGCCGTGAGAAAAAGACAATAAGCTGGTAGATAGCACCTGCATTTCTCTTATGTATTTATTTGTAGTTCTAACCATAAAGAACCTCATAAAAATATTAAGTAGAATAATACATATTATAAGTGCTAAGAAGAATGCCATAATAGGTGAGCTTATCATTGGTATAATGACCTTATGAATTACTGTCACATAGTTAACATCTTGGTAACTAGAGCTAATAATTACAGCACCAACTAATGATCCGATCAGAGCATGTGATGAGCTCGACGGTATACCAAAACTCCAAGTAAAAAAGTTCCAGCTAATAGCTCCTAATAAAGCAGATATTAGAACAATATCGGTAACAACACTTGTATCTACTAAGCCTTTTGATATTGTTGCAGCAACAGCTGTTCCAAAGAAAGCACCCAAAAAGTTAAAAAATGCTGCCAAACCAATAGCTTGATATGGTGTTAGAGATTTGGTTGCGATAGGTGTTGCAACTACATTTGCAGCATCGTGGAAACCATTTGTAAACTCAAAAAACAACGCTACTACAATGATGGCTATAAGCACTGATGTAATCATCTTTATTTACCTTGTTCGTTAAACTTCTTTTACATACAATCTCATAATTGATTCTGCTACAGATGTACACGTAGAGATAGCACTCTCTATAGCCTTATAAATATCTTTAACTTTCATGATAAATATTACATCCCCCTCATCATAGTGAGAGAATTTCTTAAGCGCATGACCTAGTTCTTCAAGTACATTCTCATCTAACGCTGTAATTCTAATATAGAAGTTTTTAAGTTCTTTATTATCCCCTTTGACAAAAGCTTTCATCATATCATCAAGTACTTTTGTCATTTTACGTAAAGTCTCGACACTAGTTGCTAGATATATATTTACGTTGCCACGCTCTTCTTCCATTAGTATCTGCATATACCTGTGGATTTTAACGATTCTTCTATTTAACTTTAGAAGTAAAGTAGTAATGTTATGTAACTCTACCCTATCAACTGGGGTTACAAAGTAACGAGCCAACTCATGATCCATTTTATTAGCTACTTCAACTGTTACAGTTCTTGTTAATCTCAGCTCTTCTGATAGCTCAGATATCGTTAGGTTATCTTCCTCTTTAACAAGTTTGTCAAGAATTCTAGCCGAATCTTCTACCGACTCAGTTGCTTCTATCATTAAATCAAAAAAAATTTTATCCTGACTTGGTATTAAAGTTTTAACCAGTTTACGTAGCATTTATGTGATCTCCCTAACTACAATGTTTCAACATCTATTTTAACATCACAAAGTCTACAATAAAAAAACAAAGAATAGCAATAAGAAATCACTTTAAAAAATATATCTAAATAAGCATTGCTTTTGCAACAACTCTAAAATAAAATATTAGTCCCTTGATTCTAAAAACCAAGCTTTTTTATAAAAAGGCTAGTATTATATAATAAAAATTCAAAAATATAAATACTTCACTTCTGAGCATTTATACAACTTCAATAACATAGATTCAGATAAATAATCATAATCCAAACAATAAGTTCTATTACAAAAGATACAAAGACCAAAGCTGAACCTGCATCTTTAGCCTGCTTTGCTAATATATGATAGTCAGTTGTCACTAAATCAACTACCCTTTCAATAGCACTATTTATAATCTCTGCATAAATTGGCAACATTGATACAATCTGTAGAACAAACTTTGAAACTATACTAAAAGGCAGTACCCAAATAGCTACTGTCAAAATCACAAAAAGAAGTAACTGCAGACGAAAAGATTTTTCATTTTTAAAAATATCTACTAAGCCATTTAGTGCATATGAAGTATTTTTAAAAAGCGTATATTTAGGCTTATTTAACATCTAATCTACCCAGCGTTTCGACAATTTGCAAAAATATCTAGTTTTGGACTATATGCAGCTGTCTTGATATTCATAAGTCCTAAGAATGAGTCAAAAACATTGTCTTGAGAGAAAGTGTCTTCTCTCTTAGCTTCTTTAACTAAACAAGCTTTATTAAGCTTATTATCTTTTAAAAAATCTTTAGAGAACCACATAATCCACGGCACTCTTTTTTGATATAATGGAGCTATACCATAAGGTGCGGCATGAAGATATAAGCCGTCCTCTCCTAAAGACTCTCCATGATCAGATATGTAGACCATTGCACTATCATATTTAGTAGTTACTTCTTTGCTATCTAAAGTATCAATAACTTTTGATAATATATAGTCGGTATAACGTATAGTATTATCATAAGTATTTACTAGTTTTTCTCTGCTACAGGCATTTATATCACCCTGGTCACATGTCGGAGTAAACTTCTTGAACTCTGCAGGATAACGCTGATAATAAGTTGGTCCATGACTTCCAACTAGATGTAAAACAATTACCTTACTTTTACCATCATCATTTTTTGCAAGATTCTCTTTTAGCTCTTTTAGTAACACTGAGTCATGACAAAATCCACCTGCACTATTACCCTTACAATCACTAGTATTGATATAGATATTTTCTATTCGCTTACATACCCCAGTATATCTACAATCATAGCCATTATTATTATACCAAATGACGTCTAAACCTGCTTTTTTCATGATATCTAAGACATTATCTCTAGCAGCAGCTTGCCTTGCATTGTAGTCAACTCTTGGCATATTAGATAGCATACAAGGTACTGACAATGCTGTATAAGTACCACATGATGCTACATCTTGTAACGCAATAACTCCAAGATTTTTAGTATAAGGATTTGTGTCTCTATTATATCCATTATACTGATAATTCTGCATTCTCGCTGTCTCGCCTAAGACAAATACCATTAGATTTGGCTTATCAGTATTTCTAACTTCTTTTGCACCATCACCAATTGGCTGGTACGGTAAAGGTGGAATAAACTTCTCTGCAATAATTGCTGAAGTGATACCTACGTAAATTATTGGATTAGGGTAATCTCCTAATTCATTATGATTTCTAAAGAATGGGAAAATAGTTTTTACGTTTGTAATTAAAATCATTACAACTAATATTAAAGTCCCTATGATATTAGCGATTCTAATCAAAGCACTTTTACTAAATTTTGGATATACTATTTTAACTCTGAGAAGTATAACAATTGGTAAAACACCAAAAAATATAAAACTAGCAACACTCCCAATAGATAAATAAGATAGTGCCTCATGTGTATTTGTATCAAAAATACTCTCTACCACACCATAGGTAAAAGTAATTCCTAAAAACATCTCCGAGTAAAAAACAATTGCTCCAATTGCAATCAAAACAATCATTAATGGCTTAAATATATAACGAAAATTAATCAGATTAAAAATCAGAAAAAAAGCTAAGAAACAAACTGCAAAACAGCTAATCACAAACCATAAGCTAAATGTACTATCTTGAGCAACATCTTGGAAAAATTTTATAATAAGTGGGATATTATATACATAGCCAAACAGAAGACTTAATATAACTGTCGCTTTATAAACACCTATTTGCTTCGGGAATATTTTTTTTATCACGAGCACAGTACCTTATATTTTTTGATTTCTCTAAGAATAATATACTTAAATATGGAATCTTTAAAGGTTACTATATCAGTTTATACCTTACTAATAAGGTCTTTGAGAATATTATTTACTTCACAAGCCTCTTCTAAACTAACCAACTTAAACCTTACCTTAGATCCAGGAGCATACTGTGATAATTTATTAATATCTGCTTCAATAACAGTTGCAATCCGCGGATATCCCCCCACTGTTTGTCGATGTCGTAACAATACTATCGGACCACTTGGGGCTAACTGTATTGTACCATCTGTTACAGGCTGGGATATCATTTCAATTTTTTGTGTATCAAGAAAAACTCCATCTAAAGGTAACCCCATCTGACTAGAGTTTGTTGAAATAGTCCAACTACTCTCAAAAAAAGCACAATCTTTTAAAATATCATACTCAGGTCCCTTGATTACTCTTATGAAGCTATGACGATAGTTTTGACTTATATAGTCTTCTAATTCTAACGATCTCTGTTTGCCAACCAACTCGATGGTTTGTGATTGTTTTTTTACGGCAAAAACTATTGTGCGAAAGCCTTTTTTTGAACCTTTAAACTCTAACTTTTGGCCTCTATTAAGCTCAAAGACTTGATTATAATTTACGCAGATATTTTCATCGATAAAAGTATCTTGATAGCTAGCCCCACATAAATAAACCAATATATCATCAGTAGCTACAATCTCGCTGGGATAAATCATTTCAATAGCTTGAAAATCTACAGGCTGATTAAAGATACTATAGGCTGTCATAAAGCTTAATTGATCTTGAGCCCCTTTAGGAGATGCTCCTTTATCTTGCTTACCATATTCCCGTAATGAAATTGGAAAAAGTAACCCTCCTTTAGTCGAAAAGATATTCTCCATAATTTTAGCCTCTAATATCGTACATCTGCTGCGCTAACTCTAAAGCTATCTTACTATCAGAATGTATACATACAGTTTGTGACTCAAATAAGATATCTTGATCATCTATCTTAATAAATCCTTGTTTAAGCTGATTATACTGCTCAACTGCCTCCATTACATTATGTATTTCAGCATTTGGTTGGCCTCTTGGTATTAGCATAGGGTTATTAACACTATCAAGCATGTAGCCTCTCTCTGCAAAACTCTCTTTAACAATTTTTATACCATTTTCTTTGGCATACTCAGCAACTATACCAAAAGGGCTAACAACCAACTCTTGAATATCGTTTTTAATACACCAGCCTATAAAAACTTTTGCTAACTCATGATTAACATTTAGCTCATTATATAAGGCTCCATGCGGTTTAATAGCATTGATATCTTTATCAAAAAGTGCAAACTGCTCATCAAAAGATGAACATAAAATATCATTAGCAATGCTTATTACCTTTCTACCAAAGTTTTCTTTATCTGGGTAGGAAATATGTGCTGTAATTTTGACATTGTGATCTCGACATAGATTCACATAGTAATCAACACTTTCTTTATTACCTGCATGACCACCACAAGCAATATTTGCAATATCTATATATTCAACTAACTTATCATCAATAGGATGAGCAACACCCCTCTCTCCTAAATCACAGTTTATCAAAAGCATCACTTCTCCCTAAAAATTATCTTATCACCAGCACTAAAGTTAGAGAAATCTCTAAACTTAGATACTCCTATAATATTCCAACCACTCGGCGATTGCTCAGGAAAAATAGTTGTTTGAGAACCTCCAATTGCAACAGATCCAGCAGGTATTCTATTTCGTGGTGTTGCTAAGCGAGGTGCACTTAAACTTTTGTCTAAACCAAGTAGGTATGGAAAATATGGCTTAAAACCTAACATCGCAATATGGTATTCAACTTGAGTATGTCTTTTTATAATCTCAGATATTTCTATTCCTAAAATCTCAGATATTTTGGGTAAATCCTCACCACTATAGTCAACCGCTATATAATGTGTTTTTGAATCAATAATGGCACTAAAATCTATAGATTCAGTTTTGGCTAGAATAGCTTCCTGCAAACGATCAAGATTTTTATAATCAAAATGAAACGCTATTGAATTATAAGATGGAACAATATCATAGATACCAAACTTGTGACAAAATGCTCTATCTCTAATAAAAGACTTATAGATATTTAAAATTTTGAGATTATCGTCTAAAGATAATTTATTACTGATATTGTAAATAAAGCAGTTTTCACTCAAAAAATAATAACTCATTAGCAACTACCTTAAAGAAACTCTTTGAGTACTAGTTATCGTTTATTATAGACTTTTTAAGATTTTCTGGCTCGAATTTATATATCGTTATCAAACCAACAAGCGCACTTATACAAATCATGCCCACAGCCATATAATCAGATATAGAGTAAGCTAAAAAGAAACATAAGAATGGCAATAAACCACCAAACACACCAAAACCAATATTATAAGCTAAAGCAAATCCAGTATAACGAATCTCTCTAGGCAAACACTCTGTAAACAACACCATAATATTGCCATAGAATATTCCAAATATTGCTCCCATAGTCACAAAGAAGACTATCAATAAATCGCTATTAGCTTTATATAGCGCATACATAGGAAGTGAGATTACAAGCATCAGGACAAGACCAAAAGCAGTAATCGTTTTTATTTTAAAATACTTAGTAAGTCTAGCAGCAATATTACATGTAACGATAAACATAATAATACTAATAGTTGTCAATACTGCGACATTAACATCTGCATGACCTAATATTTTCTTAATTATATTAGGTAAAATTGTAATCTGGAAGTAAGCAACAACTGCACCAGGAAAGCATAATAAAATCATATATATTAAACTTTTATAGTTTTTAAGTATCACTTTAGTTAGACTCACATTTGATTTTTCAGGCTCTTTTTCATCGCCACTATGCTTAATGAAAAACGACAGAACAACCAATATAATTGCTATACCAAAAAGTATTCTCCAGCCACCATTTGCCATAGTCTCATCTGGAATTAGATATCTAATAACTTGAAAAGTTACAATCGCTAACAATATCCCTCCAAAAGCACTAGTTATAACATTTACACCAGCTTTAGCCTTACCGAATAATGTTGACTCTGCCTCAACAAGAATAACAACTGAACCACTATACTGACCACCTATAGCTATACCTTGTAAAATTCTAAAAGCAACTAAAAGTAAAGGAGCCAAAATACCTATAGTTGCATACGACGGTAATAATGCCATCCCAACAGTAGGTACCCCCATAAAAAATGCCGCTAATGCTAAAGCTGTAGAGCGACTTTTTTTGTCCCCAATATAGCCAAATATTATTCCACCAAGAGGTCTCGCTAAAAATCCTGCAGCAAATGCCCCGAAGGCAGCTAAAAATTTTATAAAATGATCACCTGGGAAAAATGCTGCACCAATATATCCTGCACAAAATGAATATACAGTAAACTCATACCACTCTGCTGAGCTTGCTAAAAGTACTAATAATTTTTTCATAAAAAGTATTTATTTTTTTGTCCGATTCTTTTATTTAAATATATTTTTCAAAAGAAATACACTTTTTTGAGTCTTTTTATGAGTTTTTTTAGAATTTAATTTTTATGAAAAAAGAGAAAAACGGTAATTACTTAAGTCTTACAACTAAGACATCAACATTAGCTTCATGTAAGATACTATTTGCTGTAGAGCCTAAGAAAAATCTACCAATAGCACTTCTTCTGTGACTTCCCACAACTATCAAATCATTTTTATTTTCAGCTGCTTTTTCTAATAAACTGTTAGCGATACCACCAATCATCACAGACTTCTCTCCAGTGATACCATTTTTATCTGCAAACTTCTCTATTGCATGCTCAACCTTCTCTGTTTCATATGTCATTAAAGAGATACTATCATTTGGTATAACAAACGCAGTATCAATTTTTGAACCATACAGCTTTGCAACATCTTTTGCCTTTTCAACAACGGAACATGAGTCATTTTCAAGATCAGTAGGTACAAGAAGCCTTTGATAGTTATGCGCTTTACTTGCTTCTTTTTCATTCTCACTAACTCTCACCGTTAGCACATCACATTTTGCTTTATGTAGAACAGCATTCGCTACTGAACCTAGAAGTAAATTTATACCATGAGTTGCATGAGAACCTAAAACTATCACATCGCAACTGCTCTCTTCAGCATAATCAACGATTTCAACTGCAGGGTTACCAACAAGTACTTCATGCTCAACCTTGATACCTGAAATCTTAGCTACAAGCTTATCTAAAGCTTCTTTTGCTTCTTGCTCTATAGAGTGTTGAAAATCAACTATAGATGGTGCAAATGGAGCTACACAATCAATAACTGTAACAACCTTTAAAACTTCTGTATTATTCTTTTTAGCGAAGTCTACTGCAGAGTTAATAACGATGTCTGCATTTTCATAAACATTCACAGCTAATAAAACTTTTTTGTATGCCATTAGGATTCTCCAAATTTGTTCTTCCTTCAATTTCCATTATAACAAACAAAAATAAAAAATCATTTAATTACGCATCAAATCTTGGTTTTATAAACAGCTTTAAAATAATGCCAAATCTCATTTGTTAGAGGCTTCTCTAACTCAAAGATATACTCAACAAACTTTTTTTCAGCAATTATTTCTTTAGCAACTAGACACTTAGCAACTATACCAAGATAAATATAACTATTATCTTTATTTACTCGTGCAAAAACATAGCTTTTATATCGATTTTGGCTAAGAGCATTTTCTAAACGATCACCAAGAGTCTTACCTTTTTTTGAGTAATATGAAAAGGTCTGTTTTGAGAGAAACTTATTATCATATGTATCAAATTTTTTATTCTCATCAAATGTCATAAACAGTAGTACTTTATCTTCAAAAGATCTATATCCAGCAAGATTAACTCCTCCATTGGCATAATCTTGATTAAATAGATAGGCAATTTCTTTTTTAGAGTATTTTGCATATAACGATAATCCATGAGACTTATTTAGATTATATTTCTGAAAATAAACTAACTTGTTATACTCTATTAGATCCTTAATTTGCTCATACAAGAATCTGCTTTCATCGATAGCATCTGATATCAGTAGCCTAATCTCTTGTTCATCCACAGATATTAGAGGCTCATAATCTGCTCTACCGGCATTTACTGTAAATATTTTTAGAGACAAATGCTCTAGTGCATTTGTAAAACTTATAATATCAAAATCACCTAAACTATTACGTAACACTTTCTCTAAATAAGCCTTACTCATAGTTTTCGATTTCAAAAGCTCCTCTAAAATTAAAATTTCATAAAGCCTTTTTGCTGGGGTAAACTCTCTAGAAATAAACTTTATAATATTGTATTGTCGTTGATTTAAACTCACTACACTTTCTTTAAAAGCCAACAAAATATCATAATAAGTATCTTTAGTCGATAGAACAACCTCTGGTGAGATAAAGTTATATTCCTGAAAGTCTACTAATCTAGGAATTCTACCTAGTTCTTTCTTTAACTGAACATAATCTTTTTTTATATTTTTTAGTTGCGAGAAGTTTGTCCTTTGAATATTTTTATAGATTATTTCCTTAGCAATATTACTAAAGGTAATTGTGCTTTCACCAGCTAAATAATTATTTGGTGAGACTACAAACTTTTTAAGCTCGTCCTTGTCATAACTATTATCTCCACTTAATGCCACAGGAATGAGAAAATTGTTGTTATAATTTGCGATAAAGTCCAAAATCACAACAAAGTCTTTAGACTTATACTTACGCAGTCCACGCCCTAACTGCTGTATATAGACTATAGCGCTTTGAGTAGGCCTTAGAAGGATAACCTGATTAACACATGGAATATCAATACCCTCATTAAAAATATCTACTGTAACAATAATCTCAAGTAACCCACTCTCAAGTTCACCAATAGTTTCTTGTCTTACACGCTCTGAGTCTTGACTTGATAAAGCTTTAGCCTTGATACCTCTTTGACTGAGCTTAGTCGCAAGTTGTACTGCCTCATCAACATTACTAACAAACATTAAAGCTGATCGTGATTTGCCACTATAACCATAGAAATTAGCTTTATCAATAATATGCCCAACTCGTTGGTCACTAATTAATTTAGAAAAATCCTTCGCAAAAACCTGCTCTGATTCTAAATAAAAATCCTCTATAGCAAAATAGTGAAATGGACAAAGAAAATTATATTCTAACGCCTGATGAAGCCTAATTTCATAAGCAATGTTATAATCAAAAAGCTTAAAGATATCAGCATTATCACTCCGCTCTGGAGTAGCAGTCATCCCAAGTAAAAACTTTGGCTTAAAGTGTGATAAAACTTTTTTATAACTTTGTGCTTCTGCATGATGAACTTCATCAACTATGATATAGTCAAACTCATTTGTCTCAAAGCTTGCTAATGTTTTAGGGGTTTTTAGCGTTTGTACCGTAGCAAATAGATAATCTGCAGGATCTTTAACTTCTCCTGTATACAGGCCAAGTGTTTTATCTCTTATTACTTTTTCAAAAGTCTCTTTTGCCTTTATTGCAATATTTGTACGATGTACTATAAACAAACACCTTTTCGGCTTTACTTTTGCTACATCAAAAGCACTTAAAAAAGTTTTTCCAGTCCCTGTAGCACTAATTATTAATGCTTTATTTTTGCCTTGCTGTCTTAATCGATTCAGATTCTCAAGTGCATCTTGTTGAACCTTATTGGGAGATATTTTAGTGTCGATAGATCTATAGCTAGCAATATCACTACTTATTTGTTGATATATTTGACTGTATTCCTGAATGATATCTCTAGCATATTCTGCTTTAGCAAAAAGATAATCAAATTCTGCTAAAATTTGCTCCGTTGTTGAGTCATTATTAGAAGTTTCAAAAAGCAGATTCCATTCATTATTTACTGTAAGTGCTGACTGAGTAAGGTTTGAGCTACCAAGAATTATTCGCCAACTATCCTTATTACGAAAAAAGAAACCTTTGGCATGGAAGTTATCATCACTAAGAACTTTTAGCTCGATGTTATCAAACTCCATGAGCTTCTCAAGAGCTTTAGGTTCTGTAAAATTTAGATAACACCCTGTTAAGATTTTGCCCTTTATACCTTGAGCATTTAATTGACGCAAAGTCTCTAAAATACAGATAACTCCACCTAAAGTCACAAAAGCAACACTTATAACAAACTCTTCACAATCTTCAAGTTGATTAATAATTTCAGTAAGTATCTTAGAACTTTTAGAGTTTGTAAGAAAGCGCTTTGTATCGTGAGGCATTTGTGGCTACATTTTTACAGGTACAGTTGAATCGAGATTTTTTTGACCATTTTGACTTTTACCCCAACAATATAGATCATTTGTATCTTTTTCAATACCACAGGTATAAGTAGTCGCCATGCTTAATCTACTAAATTCGATATCTGTCTGGACCTTCTGTGGTTTATCAAAAAGACCTTTTTTACCATTACCAACCTCACCATTACTTCCATCACCCCAACAATATGCATGACCCTCTTCATCTAAAGCGCACGCATAGTGAGCTTTTGTATACACCTTCTTGAAGTTAATACTATTATCTATGTCTACTCTTAGAGGCTTTTTAACTTTTTTCGCATCAGTATCACTACCTAATTGACCTCTCTTATTACTACCCCAACAATAGACATCGTTATTATCATCAAGGGCACAGTTAAAGTCATCACCCTTACTCACACCTTTGACATCCTGAAGTTTTTTATAATGTCGAGATATCTTTTTAGCCAAATCTTTGTCTTTAAATTTAGGGGTTTTAATCTGATAATCTCCACACCTTACTTCTCCAGAGCTGGTAAAAGCACAATTATAATTTTCTGAATCATCCTTACTAAAATCATGATTATATATTTTTATCTTCGCATCATTTCGATAGCCCTGATTTTTGACCGCAAAGTTTCCTTCAGTCGAGTAATCATGGTCATCAAAAAAAGTTTGAGTAAATGTAGGGTTAGAAAAGCCAATACTCCAAAAGAGCATTGAAGCCAACCAGAAAATTCTTTTTGTCATAAGTAAATTTTAATTTAAAGCTACTAATATAATATTAAGTAATAATCAAACAAAATACTAGTAATTACGGTTTAGGCGGAAATATTTTTTGCTCGCAATAGCGAAGAAAACCAAAGAATCTCTCTTCTTTTGTGTAATTATCTCTATCAACATAGGGACTAGTTATCAGTATCGGATAACAACCTGCTATCAAGCAAGCAAGACATCCTGTTAACAACCTATCATCAACAAGCGCTAACTCACCAGGCTGGCAACCAACCAATTCTAGTATTTTATTAAGACCATCTGGATAAGGTTTTTTTGCAACACCAGATATAAATCTTATCTGAGGAAAATGTTTGTTAAAATATTTTAGTCGTTCTTGAGTAGGCTTATTAGAAAGAATAAAAACTCTATCTTCTGAAAATTTAGTAACAAATTTCGTAAGCCAACCCATAACTTCAGGATGCATTTCAGGCTTACCGTGACTTGCTAAAACCCCATCAAAATCTAAAGCAAGATATTTTACTTGATTCTTAACTAGCATCTCTGGAGTTAAATTTATTATAGTCTCCAAATGATTAGTATCTGATAGCCTAAGAGCTTTTCGCCATTTAAACATCTGACCTAAAGTATAAAACACGCGCTGTAGCATAATATTTTATTTTTATAGTTTTATATTTATAGTATAGCAACAAAACAATCTATTAGCACAAATGTGTTTTTGAATTTATGCTAACTAAAATTCTTAAAAAATTATATATTCCTCTAATTTGTCTACTAAGCATATCTTTGGGTATCAGCTCACAAATAGTAAATACAAACTCTCAAAACTACTACAATAATGCTGTAAATTTTGCAAAAGAACTCAAAGATAAAAATATCTGTGGTACGGATGAAAAATACTCTTTAGAAGACTTCTATAAAGGTCTAAGAGATAGAATAAATAATCAAGATAGTATTTCCTTAAAAGATTATGATATAGAAAAAGTTAGTTTCTCGATGGGGTATAGAACTGGTGAAAGTAGCCTTAAAAAAGGCTTCCTGTTTACTCCCAAACCGAAAAGTGATCTATACAATCCACAAGCGGTTATAGCTGGAATATCTGATCATTATAATAGCACTAAATCAAAATTTAAGCTTATAGAAAACACAAAACTTAGAGAAATACTAAAAAGCAATACTCAAACTCTTCCTAAAGATATCAGCAAAGATCAATTTAGCTATAGCTTAGGTTTTAATTTGTTTAAAATACCCAAAAATCATAATCCATCAACTCTAGATGAAAAATCATTTATTAGTGGCATGAAGGCAGGTTTAAATAACAAAAAATATACTCTTTCAAAACAGCAAGTAGCTGAGTTTAGCTATATCATGGGTGCATTCTATAGCACTAATCTAGAAAACCAGCAAGATAAAGACTCTTTTTTAAAAGGCTTTGAAAGCCAGCTTCCGAAGAATATTCAGAATCAACATGCTAAGAGTACAAATACAGAAATTCAGAACTAGTAAATAAACTAACCAGTTACTTCTTTTTTTATGACTAATGCCCTTTCGTATATATCATTCTTTTTTGCACCAGTTAGTTTAACTACCAGCTTCACTGCTTTTTTAACGGGAATATCTTCAAGCAGATCTTTTAATAGGTCATCGATATCAACTTTTAAATTATTTTGCTCGTCAACATCGCCATTATTACAATCAATAATAACGACAAACTCACCTCTTATGACATCTTGATTATCCTTAAAAAACTTATGCACTTCTTCTACTGAACCAGCAACAAATTTTTCAAACTGCTTGGTAAGTTCCTTAGCAACAACGATATTGTTATGAGGCATTATCTCTAACAAATCATTCAAAAGATATGTAATTCTATGTACAGACTCATATATTACTACTGTTGTATTTGCTTGTTGGAAGTCACGGATTTGCTGTTGCCTTTTAGCTTGTTTTGCTGACAAAAATCCTTTAAACATAAAACTATCAGACGGTATGCCTGCAGCAGATAGTGCTGTAATAACAGCACTAACACCTGGTATTGGAATTACTTTATGACCGTCCTTGCGTAAGCTCGCAACTATTTTATAACCAGGATCTGAAATTAATGGTGTACCTGCATCACTAACCAAAGCTACTCTATTATCTCCACTCAAAAGCTCTTTGACATAATCAACTCGTGACCCTTCATTAAAATCATGGCAAGAAATTAACTTCTGATTACCACGAATATTAAGGCTAGCCAATAGTTTAGCTGTCATTCGTGTATCTTCTGCTAGAATCACATCAACATCACTCAGAATGTTCATAGCTCTATAAGTTATATCTTGTAAATTACCAATAGGCGTTGATACAACATAAAGAGTTCCTTTTTCTATACTATTCACCTATCATACCCACCAAATTTGTAATATCTCCCGCTCCTTGAATTAACACAACCATATTATCATCCACAAGCTTCTCTAAGAGAGAAAGCACATGATCAAAACTATCAGCCATAAGCGCTTTGGGGATATTTCTGATAAGATCTTGGCTCTCAGCTCCCTGTATAACCTGCTCTCCCGCTGAATATGTTGGAAGTATTATTAGCTGATCGGCTAAAGATAAGGCTTTTGACCAGTCCGTTAACAAATCCCTATTGCGCGTGTATCTATGTGGCTGAAAGACATGTATTATTTTTTTATCCGGATACCTATCTCTCACAGCTCCAATGCTACTTACAACTTCTACAGGATGGTGTCCATAATCATCAACAATAGGAGTCTCATGACCCAATATTCGCTTAGTATATATATCAAATCTTCTCACAACACCTTTCACTGTAATTAATGCTTTATAAATATCCTCATATCTAAACCCCGAGTCTAGACATGTTATTACACATGCTGCAGCATTTTGAACATTATATTTGCCAGGCAACTCTAATTTAAAATCATATTTGCTAGACTTATATTTAATAGAGAACGAGGTTAAGCTTCCATTTACCCTGTAGTCATATATTTGAGCGCTTGCGTTTGTAGCAAACCCATAGGATACAATATTTCCTATTACTTGCGAACGATACTTCTCTAGCAAATCATTGCAACCATAATCATCAACACACAAATATATATTTTCGATACTTTCTTTCATCAAAAAATTTGCAAAGTTCTCAAGTAAGTTGTCATAGCTATTTTTATATGTCGACATATGATCAAGATCAATATTCGTAACTATTGCGACATTTGGGTTTAGATATAAAAATGAAGCATCACTTTCATCTGCTTCTATAACTAATCTGTCTGTACCATTAACCTGAATATTAGAGTCAGCATATTTAACTACACCACCAACAACAAAACTACTAGTTGTATCAAGCTTACATAGCAATGTAGCTAAAATACTTGATGTTGTAGTCTTACCGTGAGTTCCGGTGACTGCGATGCTATACCTAAAATCTTTCATTAATAACGCTAGAAACATCGCTCTTTGTAAACACTGCACCCCTAAAGCACGTGCCTTTGACAACAATGGATGGCTATCAAGAATTGCACTTGAGTATACTACAGTATCATAGACTGAAACATCAATACTAGTGGGACTTGAAAATATTGAAATACCTGAAGATTCTAGCTTAGCAGTTAGCTTATTCGGTACACTATCATAACCAGCAACATCTGCACCTAACCTTTTGGCTGCAATAGCCAGCGCTGAAACTCCAATACCACCGACTCCAAGGAATAATATCTTTTTTTTCAACTTAACCTTCAGAAGCAGTTATGCTAGTAGATACTACATAGAAATATTTTAGCACAATGACTACATTAGTCATAATCCTCGCCAATACTTAAATACTGCAAGACTAAGCTCTTTTAACATTCCTTTACCATCTGCAGCCTTAATACCGTTATCTTCGCACCATTTTGTAAAAATAGTCCCACCATCTGAACTATACATCAAATCATAAGCAAATGCGTTTCTATTAAAATTTGTTTTCTGTAAAGGAAGCAATTCACCATAAATACTTGATGATGTTGAATTAATCACGATATCAAATGATTCTTTGATATCATCAAAATCAATCACATCTATTTTATCATCTAACCCGAATAGACCTTTTACTGCATCTGCCTTTACTTTGGTTCTATTAGTAATACTCACAGATAATGGAGACTCTTTGATAACCGCTGCAATAACTGCTTTGGCAGCTCCTCCGGCACCTACAACAAGAACCTTTTTACCTACAAAACCTATTTTGTAGTTATTCTTAATATCATTAACTATACCCAAACCATCATAGTTTAGAGCTATCATTTTACGATCTTCGGTAAAAACAACATTACTAGCAGCTTTAACAGCCTTAGCAGTATCATCTGCATCATCTGCTAAATCGTATACTTTTTCCTTATGTGGTACAGTTACACTTAACCCTTTAATTTGAGAATTATCACGGAACTCTTGAATCTTTGTTGCTAGATTCTCTGGCTTAATTTCAACAGCTGTAAAAAGTATATCTTGATGATATTGCTCAGCTAATTCCATCTGAATTTTGGGAGATAAACTATGTTTAACTGGATAACCAATTACATGATACAAATCTTGCATAAAATTAAAAAAACCTTGTAAATTTTGTATGAATTATATCATAGCAAGAATCATTAACTTGAATACTGGAAAGAAAATAAATATTATATGAGCTATATAAATTGACATACTTATTATGAGAAAATGAAAAAAATATGTACTTTCTTTGTGGCTGCGTTGTATGTTTCTATTGGTTTTTCTGCAAATGCCACAATAGACAATAGCTTAGCTAGTAGTGGTTCTGATGTTAACGTTAATCCTGCCCTAACGGAAGCTAACTCAGTTAAACCCAGCGATCATGCAACGCCTATGGCAATGAATGCTACACCATCTCCTTTAAGTAAGGAAGCTAAAGAGGGTAACATACCAGCCATAGACCAACCTAAGCAACAAGAACAACTAGTTGGCTCAAACTCCGCAACTTGGACACCTGCATACCTCAGCGTCAAAAAGTTCAAAAAATGTTTAGAGGTTGAAAACTATAGAGGATGGCAAGGCTACTGCTTCCCCTCTGAAAAACCTAAAAACTGTCCTGATAAATCTTGGAAACAATTATCAGAGATGAATCTAATACCATGCTCCAACTCTAGCAATTAGTATTTGACTAACTAAGGTTTTTTCTATAGAATACCGAAACTATTTCTGTAATGTATTAAATAAAGATTAGAATTTTAAAGAGGAAATTAAAATGAAAAGAACATTCCAACCTTCAAACTTAAAAAGAAAAAGAACTCATGGCTTCCGTGCTCGCATGAAAACATTAAGCGGAAGAAAAGTTATTAGAAACAGAAGAGCTAAAGGTAGAGCAAAGCTTGCAGCGTAACTTTTGCCTAACAAAGCAAAATATACTCGATAAAAGTGAGATTAAACAAGCCTTTGGTAATGTAGATAAAAAACTCAGCACCCTACATTTCACATTCCTTTTAAGTCACAGAACTCATAAAGAGCCAGGTATTTGTGCAATCTTACCAAAAAAAAGCATCAAAAAGGCTACTAAAAGAAATCTTTGTAGAAGACTTATTAAAGAATCTTTTCGCTTACACAAAGATATCTTAGAACACAAATGCTTGATAGTTTTAAGTAAAAAACCAGCTGCTCAAGCGACTAAGGAAGAACTGTGGCACTCGATAAAAAATTTCGAAAATTTTTTAAAAGAATTACACTAGTTCCTTTTATAGCTCTAATCAATTTATACCGCTATTGTATAAGCCCCTTTATACCTGCTAGATGCAGATATTATCCTACTTGTTCAGAATATGCTCTAGAAGCTCTAAAAACTCATGGTATACTAAAGGGATTATATTTAAGTACCCGTAGGCTCTTAAGATGTCATCCGTTTGCAAAAAGAGACTACTACGATCCGGTTCCTTGTAAAAATAAAAAGGTTAATAATAAACAATGAAAGCTAATCATATAAGAATACTACTATTAGTCACGATAGCTATAATGCTTATCTCATTGATGGGTAGATGGGAGCAAACTTTCCCATCAAAAAGCAGTCAATCACAAACGACTCAAACTCAACAAGACAATAGTCACTATAATAGTGATACTCCTGCCACAACGAACGTGTCAACATCTGATGCAAAAGCATCATTAACGAAAACTACAAGTTTCTCAAAATATGATGATGCTAAAAGCGTAACTATTAACACAGATGTATTCAAAAATCTTAAGATCAGCTTACTTGATGGTGCTATTATTTCAGCATCATTAGAAGATTATAGCATTAGTCTTGATGATAAAACCCCAATGTCTCTGCTTACAAATAAGCAAGGTTCAGAATATATTGCTAAAAGTACTATTGTTATCAACAAAAAGCCTATTAATGTCAATTTTGAAAGTCAGGGAATCAAAAAAGAAAATGGAAAACAGGTACTAACTCTTACTGGAAATGTTGATGGGTTAGAAATAACTAGAACATATACTTTTGATGATGCTAAATACAATATATCTGTATCTCAGAATATTAAAAATACAACTTCAGCGCCTGTAAATGTTATTATTGATGACTCATTAGCTAGAGACTTTAATCCAGCGGGCGATAGCTTTAGCCTATTAAATGCTCACAGCTATACTTTTACTGGTGTCGCTTACTCAACAGCTAATGACTCTTTCAGAAAAGAATCTTTCAAAGACATTTCAAAAACTAACGGTCAGCCAACGGTTATAAGTAGTCAAGGTCTAGGTTGGGTTGCTTTCATACAGCATTACTTTATGAGCGCTTGGATTCCACAATCAAATGACTCAAAAATTTACTATAAAAACCTAAACAATGATGTATTTGAAGCAGGTGCTTACACTGGACTTTCGATCGCACCTGGTCAATCAGAAAATATAGACTCAGTACTATATAGTGGACCAATTATTAAAGCCAACTTAGTAGATTTAGCTCCTAACCTAGAAAAAACTCTAGATTACGGAATGTTATCATTCTTCTCAGAGATAATTTTCTGGGTGATGAATCACATACATTCACTAGTAGGTAACTGGGGCTTAGCTATTATCCTTGTAACCTGCCTGATCAAGCTCATATTCTATCCTCTTTCTGCTAAGAGTTATCGCTCTATGGCAAAAATGAGAATGTTACAACCTAGAATCAAACGCTTACAAGAAACATATAAAGATGATCGTCAGGCTCTAGGTAAGAAAATGATGGAAATGTATAAAGAAGAGAAGGTAAACCCTCTAAGTGGTTGTTTACCTATGCTTATACAGATTCCTATTTTCATTTCACTGTACTGGGTATTACTAGAATCTGTAGAGCTAAGACAAGCTCCTTTTATCTTCTGGATTCATGACTTATCAATGAAAGATCCTTACTTTGTATTACCTATACTTATGGGTATATCAATGTTCTTACAGCAAAAACTATCTCCAGCTCCTGCAGATCCTATGCAAGCTAAGATAATGATGTTCTTACCTGTGATATTTACATTCTTATTTGCTTCATTCCCATCTGGTCTAGTACTGTACTGGTTAACTAACAACGTAATTAGTATCTTACAACAGTGGATTATCACAAGACATTACCAAGCTACTCATAAAAAGTAATATGGATAAATCTCTACTTAAACCAAAATATTGGGGTTTATGGATTATAATCTGGATTGCTAAGATTTTAGTAAACACGCTTCCTTACAGTGTGTTAATGCGAATTGCGTTAGGTATAGGTTTTTTGGCAAAACCTCTATTAAAAAAACGTCAACAGATTGCTATAACAAATCTTAAAATCGCATTCCCCGACAAATCGGATCAAGAGATAGAAAAACTGGCTAATGAGAGTTACAAATCTGCAAGTATGGCAGGGTTTGAAAGTCTAATATCCTGGTTTATGTCTAAAAAAAACTTTAACAAAATTCCTTTTGACAATGACCTAAAAACATTTGATCAAATTCATTATGATAAAGATAAAACATTGCTAGTACTGGGTTTTCACTTCCATTGTCTTGAAATAGCTGGTAGATATATTGGTGAACACTATAGTCCATTTACCGTAATGTATCAATATCACAAAAATCCCCTAATGGAACACATAATCACCTCATCCCGAAAGAAATATGTAACTGAATGCTTCCAAAGGAAAAATATTATTTCTGTCATAAAAAGTTTGAAGAGAAAAGTGTCAATGTGGTACGCTCCAGATCAAGACTTTAAAGAGCATGTGGTTTTTGCTCCATTTTTTGGTAAACTTTGCACCACCCTAACTGTAACACCATGGTTAGCAAAAAAGACTGGCTCAACAGTAATCCCTGCATACTATATCAGAAAGCCAAATTTCTCTGGCTACAGTATTATAACAGGTGACCCAATCACATTTACTGGTGATGACTTTGAAGATGCGAAACTGACAAATAAAATTCTTGAAGATATCATAAAAAAACATCCTGAGCAGTATCTATGGCAACATCGTCGCTATAAGACAAGACCTCTAGGAGAAGAAAAGATTTATTAATGTTTATGATTAAAAAAGTGTATGTTAAAATAGGTTTAAGATTTTAATTTAAAGATACTGATGAATAGTAACAAGCTTAAACCGAAGAACTGGGGTATTTGGGTTATTGTAGGTATAATGAACTTTGGCTCCAAGTTACCTCTTTTTACTCATAAGTATATAGTGCTTGCTATTGGTATTGTTATTAAACCATTCTTAAAAAGCAGAAATCGAATTGCTCGAGAAAATCTAAAGATTGCATTCCCAGAAAAGTCTTTAAAAGAAATAAATAAACTTGTTGATAAAAGCTATTATTCTATGGTTCTATCAGGAGCTGAAACTACTGCCGCTTGGTTTTTATCAAAAAAAAGGTTCAATAAAATAAAATTTGAATGGGAAGGTGATTCATTAAGTATATTCAAAAAATATCATGAAAACCCGAATACAAATGTTATATTCTTAGGTTTTCACTTTCACTGTATAGAAATAGTTGGACGCCATGTAGCAGAAAATCATCCCCCTCTTACAGTTATGTACCAAAAGAATACCAATGACCTTCTTGAGGAGCTAATCAAAAAATATCGTGAAAAAAACATATATAGATGTCTAGACAGTAAAAACTTAATAAGTGTTATTAAAAGCTTAAAAAGAGGCTACTCTATGTGGTACGCTCCAGATCAAGACTTTGGCTTAGAAAGCACTGGACTTGAAAACTCTATTTTTGCTCCATTTTTTGGAACATTGTGTTCAACTTTGACCGTAACCCCATGGTTAGCTGAAAAAACAAACTCTGTAGTACTACCTGTATATTATGTTAGAAAAAAGTGCCTAAAAAAGTATAAAATTGTCATAGGTGAGCCATTAGAGTTTACAGGTGACGCCCATAAAGATGCTGAAATGACAAATAAATTCCTGGAAGATGCTATAAGAAAATATCCAGAGCAATACTTATGGCAACATCGTCGCTATAGAACTAGACCAAATGGCGAACCTCAAATATATTAGAGTAGTGTTGATATGCCGATAAATAATAAAAAAAAAGGATTTTCATTAGTTGAGTTGATGGTTGTAATCGCGATAATAGCAATTCTCGCATCAATTGGCATACCAATGTATAACAACTATATACTGAGAAATCACCGAACTGAAGCAACCTCTGAGCTGCTTTCAGCAGCTAGTGCAGCTGATAATTTTGAAATCCGTTTTGGATCTTTTCCTTCTGGTAGTAACATAAATAGTTTCTACCATGAAAACACTCCTAATAACTACTACCGCCTTACATATTGCTCTGGGGAGCCTGAGTGCCCTGATATAAGCTATGTAATAACAGCCACTGCTCAAGGATCACAAACAGCCGATACTCCATGTGAAATGATAGAGCTTGAAGTTGATGGTGGTATTGTAAATAAAACCGCGAAAGATAGTGATGAAAATTATAATGCAGAATGTTGGAATTAATTTCATTGTAAAATAGAGGAATAAAAATGGCTAATTATAGTACTAATGAATTTAAGGGTGGCCTGAAAGTTTTAATTGATGGCAACCCGATGGTTATTATTGAAAATGAATTTGTAAAACCAGGTAAAGGACAGGCATTTAATAGGGTTAAACTAAAAAACCTATTAAATGACAGAGTAGTTGAAAAAACTTTTAAATCTGGCGAATCTGTTGAGGCTGCAGATGTTGAAGAATTATCTGCTGTTTACTCATACTTTGATGGTGAGTGCTATGTCTTTATGCATCCAGAAACTTTTGAGCAATATATGGTTTCTCAAGATGCTCTTGGTGAAACAAAAAAATGGCTCAAGGATCAAGATGAATATCAAGTAATTCTTTTTAATGGCCAACCCATCTCCATCATCCCTCCGAACTTTGTTAACTTAGAAATTATTGAGACAGATCCTGGTCTTAAAGGTGATACTGCAGGCACAGGTGGCAAACCAGCAACACTATCTACTGGTGCGGTAGTTAGAGTGCCTCTTTTTGTACAAACTGGTGAAATCATAAAAGTTGACACTAGAACTTCGACCTATGTATCAAGAGTAAAGGATTAAGCAAATGCAATCTACAGATAACTTGATCTGGATTGACCTTGAAATGACGGGGTTAAATGTTGATAGTTGCGCAATTATTGAAATAGCTACAATTATTACAGATAAAGACCTAAATATCATTGCAGAAGCAGAGCCAATAGCAATCCATCAATCAGATGAAATTCTAAATACAATGAATGAGTGGTGTATAAAGGTTCATGGAGAAACAGGTCTAACTCAGAGAGTAAGAGATAGTAAGACTTCATTAAAAGAAGCTGAGCGAAAAACCTTAGATTTTATAAAACAATATGTCCCTTATCAAAGTTCTCCTCTATGTGGTAATTCAATATGGCAGGATAGAAGATTCTTAGCAAAGTATATGCCTGATATAGACGACTATTGCCATTATAGAATGCTTGATGTTACAAGCTTAAAGCTTCTCAATGAATATTGGGGGGATGGCGAGAGCTTCTATAAAAAATCTACACACCAAGCTCTAGATGACATTAGAGAGTCTATTTCTGAGTTAAAGTTCTATAGACAAAAACTTTTATCTGTTTAATAGTCCATTACTGAATTTCTAAAAGTTTTTTAAATACATCACAAAAAATCTTTAACCTAGCTCAGCAAATGTGCTATGATGAAGATTAGGTATACTTGAGAGTATGCTTAGTTTCAAATTAATTTTATGAAAAACTTGAGAGGAGTTTTTATGTCGAAATTTGTCTATGCCTTTAGCGAAGGTAATAAGTCTATGCGTGATTTGTTAGGTGGTAAAGGAGCTAATCTTAGTGAGATGCTTAATAGTGGATTGCCTGTACCAGATGGCTTTACAGTAACTACAGAAGCATGCCTAAAATACTATGATGACCGTCAAAAACTAAATGATCAGGTTAAAGAACAAATTTTTGCAAATGTTGCAGATTTAGAAAAAAGAACAGGCAAAACTTTTGGTGGAGGAAGTAATCCACTACTTGTATCCGTGCGTTCTGGTGCTAGAGTTTCTATGCCAGGTATGATGGACACAGTTCTAAACCTTGGTCTAAATGATGAAGTTGCAAGAGCTATGGTAGCAAAGACAAATAACGAGCAGTTTGTTTATGACAGCTACAGAAGATTCATAATGATGTTTGCAGATGTTGTTATGGACTGTGAGAAAAAACCTTTCGATAAAATACTTGATGATAAAAAAGAAAAGAGAAATGTCAAAAATGACTGCGATCTAAGTGCTCAAGACTATAAAGATATTGTTGCAGAATATAAGAAAGTCTATAAAGATCTAGTTGGCAAAGAATTTCCTACAGATCCTGTCGAGCAACTTTTAGCAGCTGTAGAGGCTGTATTTAGATCATGGAATGCTGAAAGAGCAATCATATATAGAGAAATCAATAATATCTCGAATAACTGGGGTACGGCTGTTAACGTCCAAGAAATGGTCTATGGTAACTCTGGAAATAACTCTGGTACAGGTGTTGCTTTTACAAGAAACCCTTCCACTGGAGAGAATGAACTTTTTGGTGAATATTTGATCAATGCTCAAGGTGAAGATGTAGTTGCAGGTACCAGAACTCCTGCACATATCTCAACTTTGAAAGACAAAATGCCAGAAGTGTTTAATGACTTTGTAAAAATTGCTAAAAATTTAGAAAATGTCTACAAAGATATGCAGGATATGGAGTTCACTATCGAAGATGGTAAGCTTTTCATGCTACAAACAAGAAACGGTAAAAGAACTGCAAAAGCAGCTTTGAAAATAGCTGTTGATATGGCTAAAGAAGGCCTAATCACAAACGAAGAGGCTGTGATGATGGTTGAACCTCACTTGCTAGAGCAACTACTACATCCTAAATTTGATGAAAAAGCTCTTGCTTCTAAGCGCCCTCTTGGTTCTGCATTAGGTGCTTCACCAGGTGCTGCAAGTGGTAGAATATATTTTGATGTTGAATCTTTGCTAGCAGCTAAAGCTCGTGGTGAGGAAAAAACTATCCTAGTTAGAATTGAAACTTCTCCTGAAGATATAGCAGGTATGAATGCTTGTAATGGTATCTTAACTCTACGTGGTGGTATGACATCTCACGCTGCTGTAGTAGCTCGTGGAATGGGTAAATGTTGCGTATCTGGATTAGAAGCAGCTAGAATCGATGAAGATAAAAAAACTATTACTTTTGAGAGAGGTCAAGTTTTCTCTGAGGGTGATTATTTATCTCTTGACGGTACAAAAGGTACTGTATACAGAGGTATTATCAAAACTGTTGATCCTGAAGTTACTCAAGACTTTGAAGAGTTTATGAAATTTGTTGACAATGTTCGTAAGCTTCGTGTTAGATGTAATGCTGATACATTCAAAGATGCCTCTGTTGCTAGAGCGTATGGTGCTGAAGGTATCGGACTATGCCGTACAGAACACATGTTTTTTGAAGAAGACCGTATATCTTATGTTAGACAAATGATCTTAGCTAAAGATAAAAAAGAAAGACAAAAGGCTTTGGATAAGTTGCTTCCAGTACAGCAACAAGACTTTGAAGAGCTTTTTGAGGCTATGGATAATCTAGCTGTAACTATCAGATTTATAGATCCTCCTCTACATGAATTCTTACCTCATGAAGTTGATGAGATTGATGATCTAGCCCGCGAATTTAATATTAGCTACAGTGAGTTAGAAGCTCGTATAGAAGCTTTAAATGAAATGAATCCTATGATGGGTCATAGAGGCTGTAGACTCGCTGTGACATATCCAGAAATCATCGAGATGCAAACTAAAGCTATCATCTATGCGGCAATATCAAGCAAACGTATGGGAATTGAAGTTAAACCTGAGCTTATGATTCCATTAGTTAGCACTCTTGGAGAATTCAAATTACTAAGCGGTATAGTTAGAGAAGTTGCTAACACAATTCTTAAACGTGAAAAAATAGATATCGACTATAAAGTTGGGGTAATGCTAGAAACTCCTCGTGGAGCTATTGGTGCAGGCCTGCTTGCTGAAGCTGGCAGTGAGTTCTTCTCATTCGGTACAAATGATTTAACTCAGATGACTTTTGGCTTTAGTAGAGACGATGCTAATAAATTCATTAAAGACTACCTTGAAAAGGGTATTTTAAGCTTCGATCCATTTGCTAGACTAGATCCTAAAGGTGTAGGTAAACTAATGGAAATAGCTAAAGAAGGTGTCAAAGCTGTTAACCCAAATGCTAAAATGGGTATATGTGGCGAGCATGGTGGTGAACCATACTCTGTTGGTTTCTGTCATGATTTGGATCTTGACTATGTATCTTGCTCTCCTTTTAGAGTTCCTATAGCAAGATTATCAGCTGCTCAAGCAAAAATTTATGCTGATCGCAGATAATTAACTATCTTTTAAATTCTTCCCTTTCAAAAAATTTCACTAGTTAAGCTAAATCAAGGTTTACTCTAAAATATTATATGGCTACAATAACTATATTGAGTTTTATATAGTGGTATTTTAAATAAAATATCCTTTAATCAAAAGCTAAGGGAAAATGCATAAAAAAGTAGATTCATGTATGCAGATACGAAGACAAAAAGGGAGTAATTTCTCTATAGTCGAAGCAGTTGGTAGTGGTAAAACAGCCACTGCTATGTTTTCTCAAAAAATCAAATCTCAAAGTAACTCTTCTCAAGCACTCCTCTCCCTCAGCACAAAACTCCTCTGTCTATAATTTTAGACATTGTTGCATAAAAATATATTTTAAATAATTACAAAATATCGAGGGTCAATATGATAGGTAAAATTTGGAAAAATGGCGAGATAATCTCCTATAAAGAAGCAAAAGTTGGTATAGATACTCACTCTTTGCATTACGGGTCATCTGTATTTGAAGGTATAAGAGCCTATGATACTCCTAATGGTGTAGGTGTTTTAAAACTAAAAGAGCATATGCAAAGACTTATGTACTCGATGAGTGTCCTAGGCATGACGTGTAAATATACCCTTGATGAACTATGCCAAGCTGTATTAGATACTATCAGAGCTAGTGGCAAAAAATCTTGCTATATAAGACCGTTGGCATATTTTGCTGAAGGAGGAGTTAGTGTTCTACCAGCGAAAGATCACCCTGTTGATATCACTATCTATTGCATAGATATGGGTAAATATATGGCTGCTGATAAAGTAGATATCAAAGTTAGTAAATATATAAGAATTCACCCTCGCTCTACTGTCTGTGATGCGAAAATTGGTGGTCACTATGTCAACAGTATATTAGCTTCTAGAGAGACTCTTGGTACGCATTACCATGAATCTCTGCTTCTAGATGCTGATGGCAATGTAGCTGAAGGTGCTGCCATGAATGTATTTTTTGTCAAAGATAATGAAGTTATAACAACTCCATTAGGAACTATACTAGATGGGATAACTCGTAAGCTTATAATCCAAATTGCTAAAGATTTGGGCTATAAAGTTACAGAACGCTTGTTTAAAGTTGATGAGCTAATAAATGCAGATGAGGCTTTCTTCTGTGGAACTGCTGCTGAAATCACTCCTGTGGCAAGTATAGATGATAATAAGTTAAAAAGTAATGACCACACAATAACCAATCAAATAAAAGAAGTCTTTGAAAAACTTAAAAAAGGCGAAGCTTATAAAGATGCTTTAACTTATGTATAGGAGCCAGTGAAATGGATAAAAAGAAAATTTATATTTTTGATACAACTCTTAGAGATGGACAACAGTCTCCTGGAGCTGGGATGTCTTTTGAAGATAATATTGCGTATGCAGATCTTGCAGATAAGCTAAATATCGATGTCCTAGAAGCAGGCTTCCCTTCAGCAAGTAATACAGATTTTGAAATAGTAAATACTATCTCAAAAAGAATGGCTGAGAAAAACTCTAATATGGTTATTGCTGGACTATGTCAGTTAAGAAAAAATCAAGTAGAAATAACTATGGATGCATTACGTCCATCATTAGCAATAGCTAAAGCTAGAGTTCATATGTATTTGCCTGTAGATCCAAATCTAGCTCAAGCTAGTCTTGGTAGCAAAAATGATAACGAGCAGAATATCAAAAATGTTTATGAGTTAATTAAGCTAGCTAGTGATCAAGGCTTTGAAGTCGAGTTTAGTGCAGAAGGATATTCAAGACTAGGTGATACTTTTGACTATGTTACTGATGTTTTTAGGGCTGCAGTATCTGCTGGTGTTACAGTTATCAACTGTCCTGACACTATTGGTGGAGCTTGTGAGCGTGAAAATGATAACTACTTTGTCAAAAATATGACTAAACATGCTGAAATCATCAAAAAAGAATTCCCTGATAAAAATATAATCTGGTCAGCACACTGTCATAATGATTTGGGATTAGCATTAGAGAACTCTATGAACGCTGTATTTGATGGTCCTGCAACACAAGTAGAGGGCTGTATCAATGGTGTTGGTGAAAGAGCTGGTAACGCATCATTAGAACAATGTGTGATGTTTATAAACCTTTTTGGTAAACAAAAAGATTGTCATTATTATAATAATATTAATATTGCTAATTTTAAAACTATTTCAGATTTTATTGGCAAGAGAATGTTATCAAGACAACCTCACCACCCTATCACAGGTCTAAACTCAGCACGACACACTTCTGGTGGACATACAAATGCTATATTGAATAATCCTCTAGCATATCAGCCATTTCACCCAGAATCTGTCGGTAATGAAATTAGCTTTATTTTTGGTCCATTATCAGGTGGTAACCATGCTAAGAAAATTATCGAAGAAAATGGTTATATTTGTGATGATAAAGAAAAAGCAGCTATAGCTCAGCAAATAAAAGATATTTATCATGAGCGTAGAAAAGGTATCACAGATGAAGAACTAATACTGGCTTATAAGCAGATTAAATCTCCGATTAATGTATCAGCTATAGACTACGGTAAATCTAATGGTGAAACCTATGTTGAGCTTAAAGGAAAATTCTTTGGAAATATAGACTATAAAGTTACTGATAATGGCGATAACTCAGCTCTTTCAGCACTATTAAAAGGTATACAGGAGCATATACCAGAGATAAATATTTCAGATTACTTCTCTAGATCATTAAAAGATGCTGGAATTAATTCTAAATCTGAAACCACCATTATAATCAAAACTGGTGAAAATAGTCCGGTCGTTGAAGGGATTGCTGTAGATCAAGATATTGAGATATCCTCACTTAAAGCATTAATAACAGCGACTAATAAGCTATATATAGAAACAAACTATAGGAAATAAAATGGCAAAAAATATTATTGATAAAATCTGGGATGCTCACGTTGTAAAACATATACCTGACTTTCCTGATATTTTATATATAGATAGAATGCTTATGCATGAAGTAACATCTGCTCAAGCTTTTGATAAAATTAGAGAGTTAAATATACCTATCAATAATCCGAAATCGATTATTGCGACTGTAGATCATAGTATATCAACATCACCAATCAATAGATTAGAGATGAAAGATAAAACTGCTCAAGCTCAAGTTGAGAAATTACGAAGCAATGTTAAAGAATTTGGTATTGATTTTTATGATTTTGAAAGCCAACATCAAGGGATTGTCCATGTCATAGGTCCAGAGCTTGGCTTTACATTACCAGGTATAACTCTTGTATGTGGTGACTCTCATACTTCAACTCATGGTGCATTTGGTGCTTTGGCATTTGGGGTGGGAACATCTGAAGTTGGACATGTACTTGCTACTAACTGTATTTTGCAATATAGACCAAAGACAATGAAAGTAGAGTTTGTTGGTAAGCCGTCAAAGTCAGCTACGGCTAAAGATATTATCATGAAGCTAATCGCTAATATTGGTATTGGCGGTGCTGGTGGTTATGTCATCGAGTATGTTGGCCAAGCAATCAAAGATATGACTATGGAAGAGCGTATGACGTTATGTAATATGTCGATAGAATGTGGTGCAAGAGCGGGTTTGGTTTCTCCTGATGAGAAAACTTTTAGTTATCTAAAAGGTAAAAAATATGCGCCTCAAGGTAAGGATTTTGACAAATCTGTAGAATATTGGAATAGCTTTATCAGTGATGAAAACGCTCACTATGACAAAACTATCAAAGTCGATATTGAAGGACTTGAGCCAATGGTTACATGGGGAATAAACCCTCAACATGCTATCAGTATCTCAGCTAAGATTCCAAGCTTGAAGGATATACCTACTCATCAACACAAACTGGCTCAACAAGCTTATGACTATACTAAATTTAATGCCGATGAAGATATCTTTGGTAAAGAAATACAGTGGGCATTTGTTGGTAGCTGTACTAATGGTCGTATAGAAGATATGCGCGCTGTGGCTAATGTTTTAAAAGGCAAACAGGTTGCTAAAAATGTAACTATGTATATAGTTCCTGGGTCAGAGCAAGTACGAAATATTGCAATAGCAGAAGGTTTAGATAAGATCTTTGCGGATGCTGGTGCTGAATTTAGAATGCCTGGTTGCTCAATGTGTTTAGCAATGAATGATGATAAGGTTCCAGAAGGTCAAAGATGTATTAGTACCTCAAATAGAAACTTTATAGGCCGTCAAGGTAAAGGAAGTATAACTCATCTTGCTTCACCACAAACAGTTGCTGCTAGTGCTGTTATGGGTAAGATTTGTAGTGTTGATAAATTAGATAAGGAGCTATAAGAATGCAAGCTTTTAAAAAACTAACATCTAGCGCAATTCCTTTATGGCTAAGTGATATTGATACAGATATGATTATTCCTGCAAACTTTCTAACTCAAACAACAAAAGATGGTTATGGTAAAAGTTTATTTCATAACTTAAAGGAAAAAGATAGTGGTTTTGTTTTTAATAACCCTGACTACTCTAATTCTGAAATATTGATTGCTGGAGATAATTTTGGCTGTGGTTCATCAAGAGAGCATGCTGTTTGGGCATTAACTCAAGCGGGTATCAAAGTTATAATTGCACCATCATTTTCTGACATCTTTTTCAATAATGCTGCAAAAAATGGCTTATTGTTAATCTCATTAGACAAAGATATTGTCAAAGAATTATGTGATAAGGCTGAAGATCCAAAATTTAGTATAACTATTGACTTACAAGAGCAAACGGTTAGTGCAGATGGTGATACTTATAATTTTGATTATGACCCTTTCCGTAAAGATTGCCTGATTAGAGGACTTGATGACATGACTTATCTTATTGAACATCTAGATATAATCAAACAATTTGAACAATCACAAAGAGGCTAAAATGGAAAAAAATATTGCTATATTAGCAGGTGATGGAATCGGACCTGAAGTAATGGAATCAGCAATCAAAGTTCTTGATTCTATTGCTAAAAAATATAATCATAAATTTAACTATATAGAAGCTCTTGTTGGTGGTGCTGCTTATGATAAATATAAAAGCCACTGTCCAGAAGAAACATTAGAGATATGTAAAAACTCTGATGCAATACTTTTTGGCTCTGTTGGCGGACCTGTTGAAGCTCAAAATGAAGAAAAATGGCAAGGCTGTGAGGCTAATAGTATCCTAGCTCTTAGAAAACACTTTGGTTTTAATATAAACATCCGTCCTAGCCAGATTTTTCCAGCACTCAAAGAAGCTTGTCCACTAAAGGATAGTCGTATTGCAAATGGTGCAGATATTGAAATCTTTAGAGAATTATCTAGAGATATCTACTTTGGTGAGCATAGAACTTTTACAGATGAATGTGGTGTAAGATGTGCAACTGATATTGCTGAGTATGATGAACATACGATTAGAAATATTGTCGTACAAGCATTTGAAAGAGCCACTCAACGCTCAAATAGACTTACATCTGTAGATAAGGCTAATGTCTTAGATACATCAAGGCTATGGAGAAATATTGTCAATGAAGTGGCTAAAAATTATCCAAATGTAAATGTTAATCATATGTATGTTGATAATTGTGCAATGCAAATGGTACTTAATCCTAGTCAATTTGATGTAATGGTTACTGGTAACCTTTTTGGTGATATTATTTCTGATTTAGCATCTGTATTACCTGGTTCTATTGGCTTAGTACCATCAATAAGTTTAAATAAAGATGGTTTTGGGTTATATGAGCCTTCTGGTGGTTCTGCTTATGATATCAAAGGTCAGGGCAAAGCAAACCCAATTGCGCAGATATTATCTGCTTCATTAATGCTTTCTTATTCATTTGGCTTAGTAACAGAGGCAGAAGCCATTGCAAGTGCTATCAATAAGACTCTTGAAGATGGCTTTAGAACTTCAGATATATACACTCAAGGAACTAAACTAGCCTCAACAATAGAGTTTACCGATGAGATTATAAATAGACTATAAAACTCTTATTATATTATCCTAAAGAAATGTTATTCTTCTTGGCTATACTAGTAGCTAGTCTAGCTACCAAAGCATATACGATACCTAAAATGATAGTTATTACACCTAGCCATAAAAAGTAATTTTGATAGATATTTAAACTCATAATAGGATCAATCTTACCTTCTGGCATAGCTACAAGCTGACCTAGTTTACCAGATAATGCGCCGCCAAAAGCTAATGCAAGCATAAAAAAGCCCATGCCTAGCGTAACTATCTCTTTTCTAAAATAAATCGCTATCAAAGAAAAACCTAAAGCAGCAACCAACAATTCTGCTAATGCTCCAAAGAAGAAGTAGATAATCATCCAATTACCATCAATAAAGCCATTTTTCTGCGTTAACATAATGACTAAGTATAATGTTAATGGAGCTAACCCAGCTATCACTGTACCTATAGAGTATTTATAAGGGATTGATAAGTGACTTACACTCTTCTTATACAGTATTGCCAAAATAGGACTTAGAACCACTAACCAAAAAGAGTCTAGTGCTGCATAAGTTGCTGGAGAAACATTAAACCCAATCAAATTAAGATTTACATTATGGTCAGCAAACAAAACTAATGTAGAAAACATTTGGTTATAAATAATAAAATAGATAACTGCTTCAATTACTAAAATCACACCGATTATCTGTAGTATTTTTTCTTTTTTACTCGAAGTATTTTTTGCATCATTCAGCATGTACAAAAAAGTTAATAAACAGACAACTATTATTAAATACAGAGATATATCTGTCATCTGAAATAAAGCATAACAAATAGCTATTTGTAATAAACATACCAATGAGACTAGAGCTTTAGTTTTATTGGTTATTTTTTTATTCTCTGGTTCAATATCTTTTAATAATCTTGCACGCCAAGCATAATTTGATAGTGCTAAAATCATACCAATAACACAAATTATAAAAGCATATGAATAACTAGTATATTTTGCAATAATAGGAGTAAATGCTATTGCTAAAAAACTCCCTATATTTACACCCATATAATAAAGTGTAAATGCTGAATGTGACTGTGCAGGATTGTCATTAAAAATCTTTGAAATTAACGCTGTTGGAGCAGGCTTAAATAAACCATTACCAACAATAATTAATGATAACGCCCAGCTAATATGCTTAAGATCATTAGACATTGCTAATACAACATAACCTAATAACAGTAGAATTGCACCAGTAACTAAAGCATTTTTTATGCCGATAACTTTATCAGATATATATCCACCTATGGTTGGCGTAATATAAATTAATGAAGCAAATATCCCAAAAATTAGATACCCTTGTGACTCACTAATATGACTAGCTGTTATAAAAAGCATAAATAAAGCTTGGAAGCTATAAAAAGCATATCTCTCCCATAACTCTATAAACCACAATACTGAAAACTGCCTTACCTTTATATCTTTTATCAAAACCAATTCTCTTTACTAAATTTATAACAATATAATCTATAACACATTGTGCAAAATAGTAAGCCTAATTTTGTTTTAATGATTATAAATTGACTATAGATATTTAGTCACTTAAACTTTTCTTATATACTTCTTTATTGTTTTGAAAATGCTTATAACAAAACTCGATGAAAATTCTTTTAGCCTAAATGTCAAAACTAACTGTGTAATATCTTTTGACTATAATACCAATCAGCATGGGCAATTTAAGCTCTATCACAATGATACAGTTGTAGAATGTCATCCAATCCAAACAACCACACTAAAAACTAAGTATTATCATATTGAGTGGTTACTAGAAGCTAATAAGGAATATATCCTAAAAATTGTTTGTGATACTCAAAATATAAGTATAGAGAACGGTTGGCTGTATGATGATTCTTTGCTTGAGCAGGGAGGTATCTGCTTTAGTCTGAAACATGGTAAATGGCAGTCATGTCATTCTCATGATAATTCAAATATAAGAAATACTAAACGTCTACAATATCACTTCACTGCAAAAGAAGCTTGGTTAAATGATCCAAATGGCCTAGTTTACTTCAATGGTAAATATCATATGTTTTACCAACATTATCCTTATGGTAAGCATACACCAATGCTACACTGGGGACATGCAGTATCTGAAGATATGGTACATTGGCAACATCTACCTATTGCTATATACCCACAAAACGATCTTGATGATAGATATATTGGTGGGGCTTTCTCAGGAAGTGCTACAGTTATCAATAATGAGCTTTTTCTGACTTATACAGAGCACTTTGAAGATTTAGACAATACTCCAAATATCTTTATAGAAAAACAAAATCTCATCAAAAGCAAAGATGCTATTCACTTCTCAAAACCCACAACAGTAATAAATCATAAGCCAGATTTTTGTTCTTATGATTTTAGAGATACTAAAGTATGGTTTGATGAAAAATTTGACTGTTACTACCTAATTATTGGCACCTATGCAAATGGATATCCAAGCGTTGTACTGTATAGATCTAATGATGCTGAGAGCTGGGTTTATCATAGTATCTTATTTCAAGAGAAAACTCTCTCAGGTAGAACATTAGAGTGTCCGGATCTATTTTACCTTGATGATAAATATGTTCTTATTTTGTCAATATTTGAAACTAAAGATAAAAAAGATTTTAATTATCAATCGTATTACTATATTGGTGATTTTGATGGCAAACATTTCATACCTAAGACTCCTCTTAGATATATAGACTCAGCGAAGGAATTTTATGCTCCACAAACTTTCGAAGCTAATGGTAATAGGTATACCATAGGCTGGATGAACTGTTGGGAAGATTTTAAAAATCGAGCAAAAGAAGATTCTGCAGGTGCTATGAGCTTAATGAGACAGCTTAGAATAAACAAAGATAAACTTTTATCTTATCCTGTAGATAATTATAAAAACCTTAGAAATAAAACTATAGAAATCAGAAACTTCGATCAAGATATTGCTCTGCTTTCAAATCTAATAGAACTAAATTTAGATTTTAGCTCTAAAGAGCAATGGCAACTAAATCTTCTTAAAACTAATCAAAATCATATCTTTAATATTAGCTATCAAAATAATCAGTTAATTGTAAAAAATAACTTCTCGGAGGTCATGACAGAAGCTTCTATAGTAGATATATCATCTCAAAATGTAAGTGTAGATATTTTCTTAGATACAACTAGTATAGAGCTTTTTGTTAATAAAGGTGAAGAGTCTATTACGATGCGATTTGATCCTTCTAATATAATAGAAAATACATTACAGATAAGAGTAGCTAATAAAAATGATATAACTGTCAAACTACATCAGCTTAGTTCAATATGGGAATAAAAAAACAGAGAGTATAGTAATGGCATCAATTAATACAAGTAATCAATTATCAACTTTTATAGTCCCAGAAAACTTAAAAATAAAAGCCGTAAGTATTTGTTTCATAGCTGCTTTTATTACAGGTGGTTTTGGAGCTATATTAGGACTAGTATCACCTCAAATTTCTAGTCATTATCATGTAAATGTATCACATATTGTCTATATTGATGTGTTGAATATATTAGGTCTCTTGATAGGTAACGCCTTAAGCTCAAAAACAATGAGCTCTTTAGGTTGCAGAAATACCTTATTAATTGCCTTGATAATAGGCCTTATCGCTCAATTTACTATAGCAGTAGGATTTCCTTTATATATCTATGCTTTGTGCGCTCTTTTAAATGGTACTTGTGTAGGCTTTTTAGTTCCTGCTGTTAGTCAGACTATTCATGCAGCATACGCTAAAAGTGGCAAAAGTGAATCACGCCTAAATGTTCTAAATTTCTTCTTTGGCGCAGGATCTGCATTTGTACCTTTTATTGGTGGTCATATAGTTGAACACTTCTCATGGCGTGCAGTATTTATAGGCATGGGATGCTTATACTTAGTGTTATTAGTAATTATATTTTTGACTAAGTTTGAAGATAAAAGTTCAATCAAAATTGATAACGTAGATAACAAGCTCGAATCATCTAAACCAAAACTTCTAAATCTTAGTGTAGTGCTGATTGCATTAGCGATAATGATTTATGTATATATCGAATATATTGTTTCATATTGGTTCTCACCATATTTACAAGAAGCTAAGCACCTAAAAGTCACCGATGTCGGTCTTATTATCGGCTTATTTTGGGGTATTATTGCTATTTCAAGATTGATTGTAGGACTATTCGTACTTACAAGAATTAAGCCTGCTGTTTATATTATGATAAGTTCATTTATTACTTTGATAGGATTTATAATATTCTTGATTGCTGAGAGTCTTTATGGATTTATATTAGGTGGTGTAGTATTAGGATTTGGATGTGCGGCGATGTTCCCTACACTTCTAGGCTATGGTATAAATAATGCTAATTACTCAAGTCCTAAAGTGTCTTCTTTCTTGATAATGTCTGGCTCAATCGGCGCTTCAATCTGCTTATTTATTTCTGGATTCTTAGGTCAACATATAGACAAACAGGTTCCTATTATACTTGGACCAATTTTATGTGTGATTATTATAGTTATAATTTTTATGGTGCATATAAGAAAGCTTACTTCTCAACAAAATAGAACGTAAAAGGTTTCTCTTGAGGTTTTATTTTATCTACTAATTGCACATTTTGGCACTTCTTATATATAACCTTATAGCCGAGTGTTTTGATATCATTATCTATATAACCATATTCACCACCACAGCCAGGGAAAACCATAACCATAGAGCCTTTAGAGCTTAATTTGTACCACTCTCTTACAAAGTTAGGATGCTTACTCATAAATGCTGTCAGATAAAGTCCATAATCCCAGCTTCCTGATGCATACTCTGGGTAAGCTAAATGATTATCTTTAATTAAATTATCGGCTACTACGGCAATACCATTGCCAATGTTATTATGCTCTATCCTATTATTTGTGAAAGTATTTATATTAAACACAATAAAATAAATCAGATTCACAATCAAACCAAACATTACTATTTTATATATAGAAATATTAGAAACTTTCAGCCTTAATAACACATATATTGCTGGAATAAATAGTGCTGTAGCACACACTAACCACTCTGTTGGTAATGTTCCATTAAACATTTCTAATAAACAAAAAATTATATATGGAACAACTCCTATATAAACTATAGCCTTTTGGTTATTGGCTAATTTAGAGTCACCTCTCACTAAATTCTTTCTAAAAGCTAAATATACAAGGATAACTATAGCAACAGCAAAATTAAGTAGCTGAAATATACTATCAAATAAGCCATTAAATATATTAAAAAGCATACCTGAATCAGGTTCCGCAACTCTAGCTGCGGCATAATGTATAGTGATAAAGTTAAGCTCATACAAAGAAACCATACCTGGTATTAGCAATACAAAACCAAATATAGCTGATAATAAGATATTCTTAGTATAATGAATCTTGTAATTAAATATTAAATACATCAGCATTGCGATTGCTACTATAGCTATTTGAAACTTAGCATAAACTGCTAAAGCAACTATTAAAGCTGTTAAGAGCCAATAGATAACTCTATTAGAATTTACAGCTTTTATAAAGTAATAAGCACTTGCTGTCCAAAATGGCAACAATATTATATTTTGATTATATTGAAGAAAAAACTCTCCCATATAAAAAAAGCTTAATAATGATAGTAGCGTAACAAAAATAGCTTCTTTATGCTCAAAATATAGCCTCATTATCTTGTATACATAGAGCCAAGTAACGACTATACAAATAGATGTTGCTAATAGATTCGCTAATAATGGTGAAAAAAGTAATACAAATGGTCTAAGGAATAGTGCACCTAACCCTGGATGCTTATCATACATTAAACTTGGATGCATACCCCACATAATATTTTCTGCAGTATCCGGAGAAATACTATAAGGAGAATGAATCAAGAGAGTTAGCCCATCCCATATCAAAAGATACAAAACGACAAAAAGAACCAGAGGAAATATTTTTTTCATTTAGAGATTTTATTTAACAAATATTTTTGTAAGAGTATACAGATGTTTTTGATACAATTTAAGGATTGATTTAACAAAAACAATATATTGATATGCTTAGTATCATACAAAGAGTAAACTGCGCAAATGTAGCGGTTGATGGTCAAAAAGTTGCTGATATAAATAAAGGTATCTTAGCACTAGTGTGTGTTGAGAAAGAAGACACTCACCAAAACTTCGAAAAAATGACTGATAAAATCATCAAGTATCGTATATTTGAAGATGATGTAGGCAAGATGAACTTATCTCTAGCAGATATTAATGGAGAGATAATTCTTGTACCACAATTTACACTTGCTGCTGATACAAAGAAAGGTAATAGACCAAGCTTTAGTAGCGGTTGTCCTCCTGAAATAGCAAAAGAAAAATTCAAAGAGTTTGTAGATATATTCAAGAATAAATATGATAAAGTCCAAACAGGAATATTTGGTGCTGATATGAAAGTGTCTTTGACAAATGATGGTCCTGTAACTTTTACTTTTAAGGTATAAATATGCAAAAAAGAATTTGTATAATTGGTGGTAGTGGTGAAATGGGTCAGATGACTCAAAATATCTTTAGCAAATTCCTACCTGAGTATGCACTAACTATTTTTGATGAAAGTGATTGGCAAACCCCCGAGCAAAAACTTGCTAATCAAGACATTGTTGTATTATCTGTACCAATATATTTAACTGATGAAATTATCAAAAAAACAATATCCTATCTTTCTGAAGGCACTATATTAGCTGACTATACTAGTATCAAAAAAGAACCTTTAGATAGTATGTTAGCTAATTATGATGGTCCTGTGGTGGGGCTACATCCCATATTTGGTCCAACTATTAGCTCTCCCGACAATCAGGTAATTGTAGTCTGTGATGGTAAACAGCAAGATAAGTATCAATACTTTATCGATGATCTAGCGAGAATTGGCTTTAGTATCGAAAAAATGACTCCCGAAGAGCATGATGAAGCTATGACTTTTATCCAAGGTATTGAGCATTTTAGTGTCTACTGTCTAGGTCTATTTCTTAAGCACAAAAATGTTGATATTCAAAGAATGCTAAAGTTAGCGAGCCCTGTATATAAAATGGAACTCAACATTGTTGGTAGACTTTTTAGCCAAGGTCCAGGCTTATATGCTGATATTATTATGTCAGATAAGCAAAGACAGCAAACTATCACCGAATTTGCTGAATTTGTAAACTCTAATGCTGAAAAAGTATCAGATGGCGATAAACAAACATTTATCGAGAACTTCAAAGCAGTTAAAGAATGGATGGGAGATTTCGCCCCTCAGTCTTATAAGAATACAGATAAGCTACTACTTAAAAAGAAAGGCTACTAACTTCTTACATAAGACTAATACTAGATAATTTAAGGCGCACATTAGCGATTAGTAGTGCTAGGCAGTTTTGCATACTTTTTTTGTCATGAAAAAAGTATATCCCTAAAACTTACATAGTAAGTAGCTAAATCAAATAATAAAGGCTTTTAAAAATTAATCTAACCAAAATTTTTAACAATCTCTTTAACTATTTTTTTACCTTTAATAGGATTAAACATTATAGAGCTTAGAGATAAATGATCCGCCCCAGCCTCGATATATTTCTTGGCATCATCTAGCGTGTAAATACCACCACCTCCAATAATAGTGATACTATCGCCGAACTCTTCTCTAGCTTTTTTGATAGCAGGCAAACTATACTCATGTAATGGATACCCTGAAACACCGCCCTTAGCTGTAGGGATAGTATTACATAGATGAAAAGTTGTAATACCTACTGCAAGATACTCTCTAATCTTAGCATTATGATCTACAGTTGGTGGCATTTTGATACTGATATTTCTACCAGCAAATATCGGAGCTAGCTCAGCTGGAAAATCAACAATACTAGCGTTAGGACAACCTATATTTATCTCAATATTCTTATGATTGGCAAACTTTGGTAACTTTAAAGTCTCTGCAAAACTATGCCAGTCTGACATTTCTAATGCCGCCAAAGATATAATATCTTGCGACCTTTTCGGTGACTTTGTATTTGCCAACCCTGGGTTACGCAAACCAATCTTATTACGCCAAGCATTTTTATCTATTTTACGGATGGTTTTGAGAGCTTGTTTGATAAGCCCCCAGCGTCTATTAACTGTAAAAGAACCATAAACATTAGAGGTTTCGGTAAATTTAAGATATTTACCAAATGGTGGCGAGATTATTATTCTTTTAAGATCTTGATTTTGCATCTTAACACTTAAATTCTTTTAGCTTCTCAACAATATCATCTGCACGTAGAAGAGGTCTACCTACGATAATGTAGTCAACACCTAGCTCTTTAGCTTTTTTAGGTGTCAAAGCATTAAAGTGATCATCACTTAAGTCACTTTCAAGTCTCACACCTGGTACATACAATTTGATTTTATCCCCAAATTTTGCTCTAACATCTGCAACTAAATGTGGATGACATATAAAGTTTTCCACACCTAAATCCACACATCTCTGAAATTTTGCTAGACTACCTGCCTTATCAAAATTAGCATCACTACTAAGAGTAATCACAGCTAATGGTATTGCTTGAGTATCTGCTGTAAGTGCTGCTTTGACCATTTCATCACTAGCAGTACCGTGAAATGTGAAGTATTTAAAATTTGGGATAGCTTTTGAGTAGTTTTCTATTGCGGTTTTAACTGTATTAGGAATATCGTGTAATTTAAAATCCAAAAAGATATCTTTATCGCCAACTAATTGATGAATTTCTTTAAATGATAGAGTTGAACATAAAATATGACCAATTTTAACACAGTCAACATACTTTGAAACAGCGGCTGTTTTCTCTAAATCTGATTTAGAGATACCATCTGCTGAGAACATTATTTTCATTAAATTTCTCAAATGATTAATCGATGTTGAAACTATATATTAGTTTAATTTACGGTGATAGTAAACCATATTTTAACTTTGTTACTTCAACATATATCCAATCATGACAATTGAATATGAAAGCTTATAGTAAATTAGGTTTTCATATTTTTTATTTTGATACTATCTATTTTTTTATCTCTAGAAACCAACTTACTTTTCATAAAATCCTTAAAATTATGTATTATTAGATTATATAGATGATTATTTTTATCTATGTATCTCATTACAGAAGCATAAAAGGTAGGTTTATTATGGCTTTAAAAGTAGTTATTTCTCATAAAACTCAATATAAGTACGATAAGAAAATTTCATTATCTCCTCATATAATAAGATTAAGACCAGCTCCGCATAGCAGAACACCGATAGAATCTTACTCGCTTAAAATTAAGCCAAATAGCCATTTTATTAATTGGCAACAAGACCCTTTTGGAAACTATCTAGCAAGATTAGTCTTTCCTGAACGAACTGATGAATTTAGTATTGATGTTGAGATTATTGCTGACATGATTACCATTAATCCTTTTGATTTCTTTGTTGAAGAAGGAGCAAAGGACTACCCTTTCCAGTACAAAAACGATTTGAAAAAAGAGTTAGCACCATATCTAGAGTTAGAAGATGATTCAAAAGAATTAAGAAACTTTGTTGCATCAGTAGATAAGTCTAAGAAACCTATAATAGACTTCTTAGTGGAAATAAATCAAAAAATATACGACACTCTTGATTATACTATCCGCCTTGAGCCAGGTGTACAAACACCTAAAGAAACACTTGATAAGAAACTAGGTAGCTGTCGAGACTTCTCTTGGTTATTTGTACAGGTTCTAAGACATCTTGGACTTGCAGCAAGATTTGTATCTGGCTATTTAGTACAACTAAAAGCTGATGTTGATTCATTAGATGGACCTAATGGCCCAGAAGAAGATTTTACAGACTTACATGCTTGGACTGAAGTTTATGTACCTGGAGCAGGCTGGATTGGTCTAGACTCTACTAGTGGGCTTTTTGCTGGAGAAGGCCATATTCCACTAGCTTGTACTCCTCACTACAATAGTGCTCATGCTATCGAGGGCGCTACTGATGTCTGTGAAACAGAGTTCTTCTACGAGAACAAGGTCACAAGAATATTTGAGTCTCCAAGAGTTACCAAACCATATACAGAAAACCAATGGCAAGATATTTACAATTTAGGCTTCAAAGTTGATAGGGACCTGGTTGAAAATGATGTGCGATTAACGATGGGAGGTGAGCCAACTTTCGTATCTATAGATGATATGGAATCAGCTCAGTGGAATACAGAAGCTGATGGCCCACACAAAAGAGAGCTGGCGAATAAACTATCTAGAAAACTATTATCATCTACAACTAATGGTGGATTATTACATCATGCTCAAGGTAAATGGTACCCAGGAGAACCTCTTCCAAGATGGCAAACTACTGTTTATTGGCGAAAAGATGGCAATCCAGTATGGAAAAGTCCTGAACTATTGGCAGATATGAGCAAATCATATCCATATAAAACTGCTGATGCTAAAAAATTTCTATCTACACTATCTTTGATTTTGGGAGTTAGCGATCAAAATATCATAGCTGCTTATGAAGATCCTATCTACTACATAATGAAAGAGGCTGAGCTTCCTGTAGATGTCGACCCAATGAAATATAATCTCAAAGATCCTTTAGAAAGACGTACTATAGCTGAGAAATTGAGTTTTGGATTAGATGAAGAGGTTGGTTATGCCTTACCCTTAGATTTTGGTAAAACAAAATGGATAAGCTCCAAATGGGAGTTTAGAAGAGGAAATATGTTCTTATTAGCAGGTAATTCTCCGCTTGGCTTTAGACTTCCTTTAGACTCATTAATTCTTAAGCCACATGTCGAGATTGAAAAATCTGTCGAAACAGATTTATTTGCATCATACCCTAACCTTGGCGACTATATAACGCCAGTTGAGCAAAGAGCAAAAGAGATTAATTCAAATACGACACCTCATAACACTTATAGTGCATTTGTAAGAACTGCTATTTCTACAGAAATTAGAAATAATAAGCTATGTATATTCTTACCACCGATAAATGATACTGAAGTATTCTTAGATCTGATAGCCTCTATAGAAGCAACTGCTAAGAAACTAAATATGGCAGTTATTATAGAGGGTTATGAGCCACCTCAAGATAATAGAACAGATAGAATAAAAGTAACTCCAGATCCAGGTGTAATAGAAGTAAACATACAGCCAGCGCACTCATGGAAAGAGCTAAGTGACAATATACTTGGTTTATATGAAGATGCTAGACAATGTAGACTTGGCACTGAGAAGTTTGCAATTGATGGCAAACACACTGGTACTGGTGGTGGTAACCATGTCACTCTAGGAGCTGCTAAGCCAAGTGATTCACCACTTTTAAGAAGACCTAATTTACTTAGAAGTCTAATAACATTTTGGCAACATCACCCTGGTTTATCATACTTATTTAGTGGTGCATTTATTGGTCCTACTTCTCAAGCACCAAGAGTCGATGAAGGCAGATTAGAAAATCTATACGAATTAGAAATAGCCTTCTCACAGATACCTGATGATGACTCAAATGTACCATTCTGGTTAGTTGATAGATTGTTTAGACATATGCTGACTGATATTACTGGTAACACACACAGAAGTGAGTTTTGTATCGACAAACTTTACTCACCAGATAGTAGCTCTGGCAGATTAGGTATTTTAGAGCTTAGAGCCTTTGATATGCCTCCTCACTCTCAGATGGCGCTATTGCAAATGTTATTAGTAAGAGCATTGGTATCTTGTTTTTGGAAAAAACCATATAAACACGACTTAGTACGCTGGGGGACAAGACTACATGATAAATTCTTATTAGAGCATTATGTAAAAGAAGATATTAGAGAAGTTGTACAGTTCCTAAATGATGAAGGCTATGAGTTTAAACTTGAATGGTTTGATCCATTCTTTGAGTTTAGATTCCCTCTATATGGTATGACTACTATCAACAATATGCACTGCGAGATAAGAGCTGCTATAGAACCATGGCATGTATTAGGTGAAGAATCTAGCTCTCAAGGAACCGCAAGATATGTTGACTCTTCTGTAGAGAGATTACAGCTGAAAATCCAAAACTTTAACGATGAAAGATATGCTGTAACATGTAATGGTGTACAAATCCCATTATCAAAGACAAATATTGAAGGCGAGTATGTCAGTGGTGTTCGATACAAAGCATGGCAGCCGTGGTCAGCATTACATCCAACTATTGGTGTTGATACTCCATTAACTTTTGATATCGTTGATAAATGGAATAATAGATCTATAGGTGGCTTTAACTACTTTGTTTCCCATCCGGGTGGCAGAAGTTATGAGACATTCCCTGTTAACTCATACGAAGCGGAATCACGTAGAATTAACAGATACTGGGATTTCAATCATTCTCAAGGCGATCTTGTTGAAAATGATCCTGTTGTATCAGCTACTGGCAATACTACCTATAATAATGAAACCAATAGAGTTATTGTAGATAAAAAAGGTAGTTCTAAACAGTTTAACTACCATAAAATGCCTAAAAACAAAGAATATCCATTTACTTTAGACTTAAGACAAAAATGGATAAAAAATAACTAATATCTTAAAGTTTTTTCTTTTAAATTATTCAAGTCAACTTATTGAACTACTTTGATACTTTGCAAACTATTTGCTAATAATTCTAGATAGCTTGGATCTTGAGGGATACCTTTAATATTTTGTTTTTTCACAAGCTCACTAAGCTTTGTAGTTAAGTCTTTATCTTTATTAATTTCATTGATGTTTTGACTTATCGCCGGATAGAGTTGCTCATCAACTTTTTTAATCTTATCTCGATATATAGACAAACAATCTGAGCTTTGTTGCTCAAGCTGTTGCTGAGTTGCATTTTTTGCATAATAATCTTCTATTTGCTTAGATAAATCCATTTGTAATTGAATAAAAATCAGAAATGAGTTAGATTCTAAATGATTCTTTTTTGCTAAAGCTTGAGCATTTTGTAGTACTCTAAGCTCTTGATCTGCATCATATAGAGGACTATTAAGCTTATGCTTACATATTCCGACACATTGCATCAAAGAAGCTCTTTCGACCAAAAGATTAAGAGGCTTTTCAACCAAAGCATAAGAGGCTCCTACCATAACAGCAAGTAGCGCTATTATTTTGAGTAATTTAGTCATATTTAAACCTTATTTTATTTAAGTTTTGCACAATTATAACAACTTAACCTTACAAAACTTTAACTCTTAGATAACCATATTGTGATTTATAATGATAAGTATAGATATCTTTTACAGCAAATTCTAAGGAGTGTAAGATATGTTAAAAAAATCTTTATCGGTACTATCCGCTTTAGTATTATCATCTTGTAGCATAGTTGGAATCAATAATACTCCTCAAGCTAAATATACAAACATTAAAACAGATGATGATTTTTCTGTTAGAGTTTATGCTCCTCTTACTGAAGCTCAAGTAACTGTCGAAGACTCTGACTATAAGTCTGCTGTCAACAAAGGTTTTGGCTACTTGTTTAGATACATAACTGGTGCAAACATTGCTAAACAAGATATACAAATGACTGCTCCTGTCAAAATAGAACAATCTTCACAAAAAATTCAGATGACAGCTCCAGTAATGATAGCTGGAGACGATAAATCATGGACTATAGCTTTTGTACTACCGGCTCAATATACTCTACAAAATGCTCCAAAACCAACTAGTGATAAAATCAAATTGGTTGAGAAACCTGAAACTAAAATGGCGGTAGTTACATTTAGTGGTTTCTTAAATAAAGACTCTATAGATAGCAATACGACTAAACTTAAAACATGGATAAAAGCCAACAACTACGAGATAGACGGTCAACCTGAGGCAGCTGGGTATAATCCGCCATGGACAATACCATTCTTACGTACTAATGAAGTTATGATACCGATAAAATAATACTAAGCTTAGAGAATATCTACATTCTCAAGCAAATATTCTGCAAGAATACGTCTCTTATCTTGTTTTGATGTTTGTAAAAAATAGCAATACAACTTAACATCTTCTTGAGCTTCATCCATCTTAATTTCTATCAGCTCTCCAGAATTAACCTCTTGTCTAACTAAGGGGTCAATCGACCAAATAATTCCCAGTCCGTGTATGGCTGCATTTTTTAATTCATCTGTTGAGCTAGATAAATAATCATAGTTCAGATTTACAGCTGATTTACCAAACTGCCAACCTTTGGGGTGAGTGAGGGTATTTACTAAAGTATTATGATGAGACAGATCTGATAAAGATCTAGGGATTCCTTTTTTCTCAAGATATCTAGGTGATGCATACAATTTACGCTTAAACGAACAAAAAACATATTTAACCAGTCTAGGATCAGCAACATCTATAGAACTTATGGAGACATCACATGTACCTTCTAAGACTGTAAGTGGTGAATTAATATTATGTATATTTAGCTTTACTTGATCATATTTTGATAAAAAATTAGCAAAATGCTCAATAAAAAAAGCCACATTAAGTCCTGCTGTTATTGAGACTGCTATCTCACCTCTTGGCTGTATATCTCTATTCTCAATATCATTTTGTGCATCTTCGACACGCTTTACAATATCTTGTGCGTAGTCAAGAAATGCTTCTCCTTTAGCTGTTAATTCTACTTTTCTTGTAGTACGTATAAAAAGTGATGATGATAACCATTCTTCAAGAAAATTAATCTGTTTACTAACTTTTGCCAATCCAAAACCTTGTTTTCTAGCTGCTACCGTAAAACTACGATTCTTAGCTACTAGAATGAAACTTTTCATGCAATCAAACCTATCCACACTATTTCCAATTTGGAAATACATAATTATTATTTTATATGTTTTTCAAAGATAATTTTAGTGTGAAAATATATATTAGAAATTTTTTATAAAAATCTGCGATATATAGGAAATTACATTATGAAGAACTACTCCAAATCATTCCTAAGAATAATTCTAATAATACTCATAACTGTCATGACTACAAGCTGTGTCTCGATTGATGATACTGAGTATGAAAATGGATACTACATTACAGAACTTAATTATAATTTTGACAAAGTCTATCAGATGACAATCAATAGTATCAAGACAGGTATTACTTATAATGAGAATGGTCATCCTTACCATTTAGTAGAAAATAGCCAAACTAATGACAAAGCAACTATAGTAGCTATAGATAATAATGACCCTAGTGATCGACTAAAAATAATTATCTACAGAATCTCAAAAAATGTCACAAAGATTATGATCAAATATGATAGTAACGGAGACTCTATTAGATCTTCAGCTCTGCTAAATACTCTTAAAGAAGGGTTAGCCGTATAACAAATAATAATTCTTCATAAGATTTGCACTTCAAGTTGCTGTAATTCAATCAAAATTAAGTAAAAGAGTTTTACGATGAAAATATCTAAACTAATGGCTGCTGTAATAATATTATTTATTATTATTTTTCTTATATGTATTTTTTTATACTTTGATGCTAGCTTCGAGAGAGATGCTTATTTATATGCCAATTTTACCAGAGTAAATAGTGTAGAAAATGGACAGGTTCAGAAGATATACATCAAAAAAGGATCATATGTAAATAAAGGTGATACATTATTTGAGCTAGACTGTAGATACATAACAAAAGAGCTCAATATACTACAATCACAAGAAAAGAAAATAACTCTAGAACTTAAAGATGTTGTTATAAAAATAAAACTTGCTGAAAAGCAAAGAGATTTAGCCAGAGAAAGCCTAGTTGTTGAGAAAAGAAATTTTGAGAGATATAAACGTCTAATAAGAGATGGTGCCGTATCTGATCAGCAAAAAGACTTAGCTGAAAAAAACTTAATATCTAGTGAGTCTCAATTTGTCAAAGCGTGTCAGAACGTAGATAACCTAAAAATCAGACAAAATGATCTTCTATCTGATGAGAAAATAACTCAATCAAAGATTGATCAAAAAAAGTACTCTTTGAGTAGATGTTCTATCAAAGCTACAACAAATGGATATATTTCAAACTTTATATTACAAAAAGGCGATTTCATTAATAAAGGAGAAGATTTATTTTCTATCGTTGATACTCATAAATGGTATGTTGTGGCAAATGTCAAAGAAAGTAATATTAGATACTTATCTGTTGGCCAGACTGTCAGTATGACTACAAGCCTAACAGGATTTAAGAAATATACAGGTAGAATAGTTGATATCGAAAAAGGAATCACAAGACCTGAATACAATGATTTCTCAGCTCTCTACCATATTGAAAGAAATATAGACTGGGTTAGATTGGATTATAGATTTCCTGTACTTATAGAAGTTTTATCTAAAGATACAAAAGAGTTTAGACTTGGTGGAGATGTCCATGTATGGTTCTAAATTCTATGATATCAAAAAAGAAGAATCTCTAGAAATACTGCTAATATCTATAGTAATTTCTATATGTGGTGTAGTAGCAATTATCATTAATGATGCTCTAAATTTTGACTATCCTTTTTGGGCTGCTACAGCTGCCATCGTAATATTCTCAACAGGATCCTCTCTTACTATCTATAAGTCGTGGAGAAGAGTTGTTGCTACAATTATTGGCTCTATTATAGGTTTATACTTAAGTATACTTTTTGTTGAATTTTCATTTGTAGGCATACTTATTATTTTTCTAATAGGAGCTATATTCTTATTTTTTTCGAAAATCTATCCTCAAGAGGGCTATTTTCTACTGTTCATTGGTTTACATATATCTTTTATCGGAGCTGGTTGTATCGTAGAGCCTACCAATGCTTTTTATTTGACAGAGTATAGAATACTCACCAATATTGTTGGTGTTTTATGCGCCTTAATATTTGTACCTATATTACCCATTAAAAAAGGAAAAAGCTTCTCACCAGCAACCCCATTATCAGATCAAAACGCTCTATTAAATACCACTAGAATATTTATTGCAATGAGTTTGGCTGTACTGTTTTGGATGTTTGTAAATGTCCCTGGTGGCTCAATCAATATGATTATAACTATCGTAATTATATCCGGAGTTGAGATAAATAAAACTGTCCTTGTATTTCATCGAAGATTCTTTGGATGTTTACTAGGAGTATCATGCGGTATTGCTTGTATTGTAATATCAAGCTATTTACCAATTGTTATATTTCCATTATTTATACTTTTCTCAACAATCTTTACGTACTTTGCATTACAACATCCATTGTATGGATATGCTTATGAGCAAGCAAATAGAGCATTTATGATAGTCTGTTTCCCAACAAAACTTGAGTTTTTTAGTTTCTCTGATGGTGCATATAGAGCTTTAGGAATATTTATCGCACTATTTATACTATTGTTGATTGAAGTTGGAGAAAGAGCTCTAAACATAATATCTGAGTCATTGGGTAATTATATTATTAGACAAATACTTTGCTAAAAACTATTTTTACTGTAACCATAAAGAATACTTTTTAACTTCAAAAGATACTTTATAGAATATTAAACTACCAAACACAAAATCAAAAAAAAAATGAAAAATGAAAAAATACTTTTTGTCTACAATTACCTTACTCACAATAAGCTCCTCTGCTTTTGCTGATGCACGTTCAAATCTAGTTCTTGAAAATAATTGTAGTGTGCCTGTTTACTTTACTGTTAATTCTGACAATACTACTGGGCAGAATATAAAAAGTAAAAAAATAGATACTAATACATACCAAGATATTGGGGAGTATATAAACAACTCTATAAATCCTTTTTCTTATACATCAAACTTAAAGATAACATATAGCCTAAGTCCAGATGAAGAAAGTATTAATGAAGCTATCATAGACTACAGGCTAATAAATGGTTATAAAACAAATGAGGCAAATTTTAACATAACTGGAAATGCTACAGTAAATAATCAAATAAATAACCTTCTTCATACTTGGCATAGTTACTCACCGATATTCTCGTATAAAATTCCTACATATACTATTACAGCATGTCCTATCGAAACAAAACTAAATTTAAAATCTCCGCTAAATGGTATAGATCGAATTTTGATTTTTGGAGATAGCTTAAGTGACCAAGGAAACTTATATACATATACAGGGGGGATAATTCCTAAATCTAAACCATATTATAACGGTATGTTTTCTAATGGTCCAACTTGGGCTAACCTACTTACAAAGAAATTGTCTTATCTACAAAAACCTATAGCTGTCAGTAGCTATGCTGTTGGTGGTGCAACAGCAATACTAAATCCTAAATGGGTTGAACAAGGACTCCCTTACAACCTCGGTGGTGAAATTGAAATATATAAAAAAGTTGATACAGATGCACATGACACAGACAGGAATTTAGCAATTATTTTTATAGGAGGAAATGATTACTTATCTATATCTGACTCTGAAGATATGACCAAAATACACTATATAGCTAAAGAAGTTACAGACAAAATCATCTCATCTATAGATGAAATCAATGCACAAAAAACTATACTAATTGGTATACCAAACCTCTCTTTGGTTCCAGAATCTGAAATACGAGGGAATCAAAAACAACTGGCCGAAGTCTCAAGATTACATAATAAATACCTAGAGGATTTTGCAAGGGGTAAATCTAATGTCGTATTTATTTCTATAAATGATATGTTTGAAAAACTATTTACTAATACAGCAGAGTTTAATCAGGAGTTTAACACAAAAATAAATGCTGATAAAGTAGGTGAAACATGCTGGAAAGGAGGATATTTCTTACCTTCTCCTAGAGATTTTGATTCAAAAGAGTTTTATAATAGCTTAATAATGTCTAATTCAGACCTATTAAGGAGTAATGGGGGAGAAGATGAGGCGTTTGATATTGACAAAATTCCTCTAAACTCAGATATTACATCTGCTATTCTTGGAGCAGAAACTGGACAAATGTGTGATAATCCAGAAGAATTTATTTTCTGGGATAATGTGCACCCGACACAACAAGTGCAAAAAGCATTGTTTGAGCACATATCTAAAGTTCTGGATATGGAAATTTCTACTTCTGTTTAATTTTAATTTTTTTATTCGATTATGATTCATTTACAAAGAGTATTACTTTTTATTTTCCTCATTAACATAGCCAATGCAGGAGTCAAGAGTGAAAACTTACTAACAGATACATCAAACTATATAGGCGCTTTTAGCGATGATACAAAATTAAACTCCTTTATGATCATTGGTTCACACGACTCTGGAATGAGTATAGCCGATCACTGTACATGGGGAGTACAGAAAAAAAATACTATTACTCAATACTTCAGTGTATTCAAGCAAGCAGAAAATGGCGCTAGATACTTTGATGTCAGACCTGATTTTGACCATAATGAATGGGTTAGTTTTCATCGAACATCTTTCCTTGGCTGTAATGGACAAAAAATATTGGACATTTTTAATGATGCAAGGAGCTTCCTAAACCAACATCCTTCTGAGTTTATAATTTTTAAAATATCACACACAAGATATAATAATCTTGCTAAAAATTTTGTAACCGAAATAATATTGCAGAATGACTCTATACAATCAGTTCTCTTCAAATCAAATAATAAGAGCTTAAACTTAAATGAGATCGAATTAGATAACATAAGAGGCAAGCTAATATTAATATTTGATAATGAATATTCAGAGTTTATTAACACATCTGGTGGCATTTTTAGTTATCAAGATATTATCACTATAGAAGATGAGTTTAATAAAAACTACGGTGTTTTTGATATATACTCAAATAGTAGCTCTCCTAGTTTCATTTTCTCAGATCAGCTAGATAAACTAAAATCTTACGGTGGCTTAAATAAAAAAACTTCTTTTTTATTTAGCTGGACTGCAACAGCAGGTATTGGAGATATTGAAGAAGTAACTAAAAGCTTAAACTCTTCAAAATTAGTGCGTATATTAGACACTATAAAAAATGATTCAAATATACCCGCTCCCAATATTTTCTATACTGACTTTATTACAAAGGAGAAATCTAAACAAATCCTTGAAATAAATAAATCTATCAAAGTACTTAAAGCTTTTTATGATGATTAGTATTTCTAAAACTTAGTAAACAAATATCAAATAATGTAATCATAGTAGCTACTTTAATACTTTAAATACTACTTCAAATAAAAATATAATGTCCATACATCAATCAAAAACATAAGTTTTATTATCATGAAAAAATTAATTTTAGGATTATCAATCGTTACGTTAACTACAACTTCTAACGCTCTGGCTAATGATAGTTTCTGGGGTCCAACTGAGCGTGAAAATACTGTTAACTTTGTAGTACCTGTTAAAAATGCAAGTGTCAATTTTAAACTCAAAGAGCTTAAAGTATCAGATGGGCAGCCATATCAAGACGAAGTTACTATCACAGAAGATACTGATAAGGATATGACTGTTGCACACTTAACCTTTAAAGCAGGTAGACACAAAACCAAAGAAGTAGCAGAGTTTTTTAACCAATATGCTCCTAAAGATAATAACACATTTCATGACGCCCCTGAGGAGCTTAACTTTGCAGCTGTAGGAGATCTCACAGTAGGAAAAGAAACATTTAGAAATGTTGTTTTTGCTCAAGGAAGTTCTTTAGGTATAAATAACTGGTGGTTTGGTGGTGAAAACTGTAAATATATAACTGCAGGCTCTGATATTAAAGATAGTGACGGTTTAGAAAGATCTGTTTATTGTAAATCAGAATCTGGAAATAATTATATCTTCTCTCGAGGAGCTACAAAAACAGATAAATTCACATATGCACTTGGTGCATGGCTTACTGGAGTTGCTGTACCTTTCACTATTGCTTCAGCACTTGATGGAATACCAGCAGACACTATTGGTTTAGGTGCGTTAAGTGCATATGCAATTAATCTAATGAACTCCGCACTGAGTGATAGTAAGGATAAAGATACTGTATCAATGCTTGTAGTAGAAAACAATGCCGCCAATATTATAAAATAAGAAACTAGATACCTTTTAACTTATCAGAAATCGAGGATTATTTTGCTTCATATCTATTCGAGCTAAGTTAAAAGCTCTCATATTTTCAAATGGTATTATAAGCAAACTTCTAAAACTAGTACACCCTAGTATCAACAATATGGCAATAATAGCCACTTTAATAGTTTAATTACCACTTCAAGTAAAGATATAGTATCCACATACCAACCCAAAGCATAATTTTACTATCATGAAAAAATTAATTTGGAGATTATCGATAATTATTTTAACTACAACTTCTAATACAATCGCTAATAATAGCTTTTCAAGCCCTTCTGAGTTTGAAACTACAGTTAACTTTGTTGTGCCAGTTGAAAATGCTAATATAGATTTTAGGTTAAAAAAAATTAACATCATTGATAAAGAATCTCATAGTGATAATATTATAATGACAAAAGCCTTTAAGAGAGGTAAAACAGTAGCTCGCTTAACCTTTAAAGCTAGCTCACATAAAGCTAAAGAAGTAGCAAAATTCTTTAATATATATGCTCCTGGCAACAAAAACACTTTTAACCACTCTCCTTATGAACTTAACTTTGCAGCTGTAGGTGATATCACAGTGGGTAAGGAAAACATAAGAAATGTTATTTTTGCTCAAGGTAACTCTTCAGATAGCTGGTGGTTTGGTGGCCCTAATTGTGAATATATTGATCCTAAAGCTAATTACAGTGAAGAAATGTCTCTAGGTGGCTCTGTACAGTGTAGAGCAGATTCTGGAAATACTTATATCTTTTCGAGAGGTGCTACAAAGACTGATAAATTCACATATGCACTTGGTGCATGGATTACTGGATGGGCTGCGCCTTTCACCCTTGTATCAGATTTTAAGGGTTTACCAATAGATATATTTACGTTAGGGACATTAACCACATTTGCAGTAGACCTAATGAACTCCGCTCTTAACGATAGTAAAGATAACAATACAGTTGCAATGCTTGTTGTAGAAAAAAACAACAAAACCATACTATCTCAACCCTAACAAATGATACAATTTAGATTTATGAATAAAAAATAAATTTAATCCTATGAACAATAAAGAGCTTCACGATTTGAAAAATCATTTTTTTCATTTAAAATCATTTATTTTTTACCTAGAAAACTGTAGCAATAAAGAGAATATTAAAGATATTATAGATAGTATGAATAAAACAATATCAGAAATGGAAGATATTATATTCAAGAAATAGTCTTAAAAGCTACCCTTTTCTATAATACGAACACCTTCTCCTAAATTAAGATTTGAATGCCCAGTTTGTACAGAGATATTCAAAAAACCTTGCTTCTTTAGCTCTTTAACATAGTGATCTCCTTTGATACTACTCCCTTTAATATTAATATCCAGTACCACTCTATCACTCTTATAAAGAACTTCTTTAATCATATTAAACTGCAAAAAATTATTTGCTATCAAAATCCTCTGTTTATTTAATTTTGCTTTATCTTTCATGATCTTACATATCAGCACATCATCCTCTAAAATAAAATAGTCAAAAAATCTAACATTTTTTATCTGAATAACGTTTGCAATAGATTTATCAAGTATCGGGATAAGTTCCTTTAATTTTTCAGAAGTTCTCTGACGCAAATTATCAGCAACAGTTGTTATTACATATGCCTTACCTATAAGATTATACTTTTCTATAATATCTACTCCTGTCATAGTACTAGAAAAGTTATAATCAATTAAATAAATATCATCAGTTTTATCTATACTTACGGAGCTAAAATACTCTTCTACACTCTTACAGCTATTGAGATAAAGATCATATTGATCTATTCCTTCGATATGTCTAAAATATGATGGTTGCTCATCATCAATAATGACTATTCTGGACTTATCATTTATATAAATTGAATCTATATAATTATATTCTGGGGCAGACACTGGAAGCTTTATAGTGAATCTTGTGCTCTCACTATCAGAATTACAAGATATATCTCCACCATACTCCCTAACGGCTTCTCGACAAAAAAATAGACCGATTCCAGAACTATAATTAAAGGAGCGCCCTTTATCAAATATTTCTTCCAACCTATCTTTACCAACGCCAACGCCATTATCTTCAACTGTAACATATACGTTTCCAAAACTTACTTTTGTTAACAGTTTTATTTTAAGGTCTATCCTACCCTTATTAACTTCTATAGCATTATTAACTAAGTTAGATATAATACGCGAAAATACAATCTTATCCACCTTAGAGAAACAATACCTACTATAATCAACTACAAATATCTCCTTATAGCTAAAGTATGTACTATTTACTAACTGTGCAATTATACAAGATAAGTTTTCAGATCTAATCTCATTACTTTTATTGAGAACAGCCATCCTTATATACTCAGATATTGATATTATATATTTTTTTTTGTGATCTTCTATCTCAGAAGCTAGTTTTTGTAATTGTATAAATGCAGGTTTTAAATCATGCTGAATTTGGGATAATGTATCAAGCCTACTAAGCTTCTTAGCTTTATTAATAATATTAATTAATCTCTGTATTTCTCTAACATAATACTTTTGCCTTTTTACAATTCCTTTTTTTGACAAAGAATCATAAATTTCTAACACAGGATTGACATAATAATGTTCATAGTACTTTACAACTCTCCAGCTAATATAAAATAAAAATAAAATATTAAACATAAATGATAATAAAAATAAAATTATCAATCTCCAACCAACAAACCCATCATAATTCCTTATATAAATATTTGGAAAGCTTACTTTCTTTATAAGATTCGATGACTTATTTTGTATTTCCTGCTGCAAAAGCTTACCATACTTGGTAGAGGATAATATTAGATTTTTTGAGTTTAAGTATTGTATTAGTTTATCTTTATCAAAAAAGATAATTATATTACCTAAATTTGAAGACGTTTCCCTAATATCATATATATCATCCCTATAATTTAGCCTATATGAAATATAATACTTACTAGACTTGCCTACATCGAATAAATTAAAACTATTATTTGAAATTCTATACCCTATGGCACTATTATCATAGCTTTCAAAAATATTGGATGAGAATGCTCGCATTAGTGAGTATTTTTTATACTGTGGTACTCCTTCAAAATAAAACTTATTTGATATAAGTAAATTAAAAAAATCCGTTTGTGAAGCAAGAGCCCTGATAGTCGCTTCAAGCTGACTAGTTAAAGATCTAACTATAATTGTTATATTTTTTTGTTCTAGATCCTTCGCCTTTTCTTTGTACAAAAAGAAAATTACACCAAAAAGTAAAATATTTATCATTAATGAACCAAGTATAATGTATATTATTTTCTTATTAATTTTTTGGCTTAACGATTTTGCTGAATAAATCATTCTATATGCCTTTTTGTACTAAAATTTTATTCCAAGCATTATATATATTTTCGCTATTTTTTTTATTATCTATCCACTTCAACTTATACTCAGATCCTTGCATATAGAAGCGTCTATAAAGATTGTAAAACTCCTCATCAGATATGGATTCATAATTAACATAGGGCGTGAAGTCAAAGGTCGTTTTAGACCTTAAAAAGAAATCTTCACTTGTCAAAACATCAACTACACATTTAGTATTTTCATCTTTACTTAATTGACCGATATAGTTTGCTGTCGTAAACTGATATTTAGGAATTTCCGCTATCTTAAGTTCGATACCTTTATTTTTAACTTTATTCAAGTATTCAAGAGCAAATGCGCTCCATATAAGCATGGCTCCAATATCCTCATAGTTATCTATATAATTTTGAATAAGTATCTTTTTATAATTAAATAGCTCCGAAAAATCTCTTAACGATAATTCATATCCCTCAGCCTCCATAATAGAGCTAATAATATTAGCATCATCCAATAATACTAAGTCTTTATTGGCTTTATCTAACTGATTTATAATGGATTTTATATCAGTATCTTTTGAAATGTTCAAAACTTTTGGATCATATAATATAACTAGATTATTTATAGTAAAAAATGTCAAGTTAGAGTATTTTAGACTATCTCCTAGATTCTCACGAAGCTCTCTCCTGATAAACTCCGGATATTTCGCCTTTAGATCGGTATTAATATCAATATCATCCCTAGATAGATTTTTTTTGACCATATTAAATAATGTGCCTTCAAAAACAACAATATCCCAATGTTTTCCTGACTCTAACAACGATATAAACTGATTACTTTCAACGTATCCTTGATATGCCAAATCAACATCACAACTATGCTTTATAGTACTAAACATATAATCATACAGTGGCTCATCCCACCATGATAATAATCTAACAGAATCAGTTGAATACGAAATGCTACAATTAAATAAAGTAAGTAGCATAAACATTTTAAATTTTTTCATACCTTTTATTTCATAAAAAGTTTACTTATATCATTAGCTCCACTAATCATATATCCTTTTTCTCTAAATAGCTTAAAGATCTGACCCTTATATTTACGTACATTTGAATATCCAAGCCCTGTTAGATTAACTATCTCTGTAGTTGAAAGCCTTTTTATCATTCCATCACATACTTTCTGCTGTTTTTCTGACATTGCATTATAAATATCTCGAACTCTAGAGCTTTTATAACTTGCTTCAACTTGAGAAATTTGAGTAAAAATATCTTTAAGTAATGTTATTGGACTTTGTTTTTCAATTATATCTGAAGCACCTGCAAAAATTAAATCCCTAGTACTTTTTACATCTAGCATTCCTGAAATAACAACTACTCTAGATTCAATCTTCTCTTTTCTAATTCTATATAACAGCTCCAGCCCTGTACTACCAATACCTAAATAATAATCGATAAATATAATTTCTACTGGACTTGGATGATACTTTTCAAAAAACTCTTCTCCTGATCTATACGTCCTAACAAAGATATTTTGTTTTTGTATTTGTTTTATCAGTATGTCAAGCTTACTTACTTCATCATCAATCCAATGAACAACCTTTCTCATATCTATCCATATTGACTATGATCATAGATACATTATATAAATATAAAATCAAATAATCAAAGATCAATAAACTGAAAAGAAATTCAAAAACCAGTTAAGTTAAACTAGTTTTTAAAGATAATTTAACGAAAAGAAAGCCTGTATCTATGCTAATTCAAATTTATCTATAGCATCTTCTGCAACACATGTAATCTCCGTATTATATTTTTGACGACTAGAAGTAAATCTAGGATATTCTAAAGTTTTATTATTAAAATAAGTTATTTTAGAACTACTGCTACGACTATCTTCAGCACTTAGGTAAATAACATAGCTACCACTTAATGCCAGATACCTAACAGGATACTTCTCTCCATCTTTTGATTTAAGAATCATATTCTCACCTAAAGCTAGGTCAGATCCTACTACATTAGGAATCCCATATCCAACAGGGCATTTAAACTCAATTTCTGTTCCAGAATATCTGTAGTTGTGTTTTGCATGATTTTCATGTCCCACTCTTACTGGTCTTGTATAGCTAATTCCATTTGAATAGCTACGAGACGGTTCGAGATAATACAACCAAGAACTATCTACATCAATACTAGGATCATCTGTTGTGTAATACTTTAATGTTCTAGAATAATCAATACTTCTTACAGAAGACCAATCTTCGACCTTACAATTTTCATTATAGCCATCACATTTAATATGCACTTTCTGAGATAGATCTTTATTTATGTATAAGTAAAGATCTGTAAAGTTAGGAGTGTTTTTATATGATCCTGGTGCATCAAAAATAATTTTATTATCATTAACATATACAGTTCTATAATAATCCGCATCTCTACCTATAGCATATGAGTCACGACCAAGTTTAAACCCCTCTGGCGCACTATCTTTAATCTCAACCATAACCCCTTGGTTACCATATCCTCTAGTATCATGTCGCGTGATTTTCAAATCATCAATATCGAACAATATAGATGCTCCAGCAGGCATCCTAATATTAATTTTTTGAGTTACTGGATCCATCGTACCCTTACGAACAGTAAAATAAACAGGAAACTCCTCTTGTTTTTCATGTCCACTCAAACTAAACTCATGAGATACAACCTGTGCACCCTTTTTTAAATCTACTATTTTTTCACGATTAAAATCAATCTCGTACCCTATTTCATCAGCATTAAAATGAAAATTACAAGTATTTTGATTACATTGATAGCCATATATTAAACCATCAATTTTTTTATCCTTACTAAACTTATCATCAGAAACAATATCATTATTACCTAATTTATACTTAGCTATAAAATAGGTGCCATCAAACCATATTGGTGTAAACGCAGCTTCAATCTCGCTATTAGCCTTTTTCTTTGATAACACATTTTCGATTATATTTTTTTGTGGAACACTCATATTGCTTATAACTTTATCATTATCAAAATTTGCATTGGCAAAGTCTACTGCTGAAGGAATATCAAAAGGATTCTGTATTTTTGTATACATTACCAAATATCTTTCATTATTCTTTGTTAGAGTAGTATAAGTAACATTAGGAAACCCTTCGACTTCATTACCAAACATACTACACCTCATTTCACTTTGAGTTAGATCTTTCAGCTTCTGCAACTGAATATCATAGCTGGCTTTCATTTCACCCAAAGTACTATATGTTCTATCAGTAACAGATGCGTCAATCATATTTGAGTATACACCATAAGTGTAAGACATAGCCTGAGCAGCCAAGGCATATACTGAAGTAACTGAAGAGTTTTTTTCTCCACTACAAATAGATGACATAGATGTATTTGAACCAAGTAAGTCTGTATTTAGTGTCGCCTCATTAATCTGATTAAAAAGTTTTTGATTTTGACTATTATTTTCAGAATAGATACGATCCAGGACATCATACATTGATTCAACACCGTCAACGATCTCTTTAAATGAAGCCTGTCTAAGGCGATCAGGTGCAACTTCGTTAAGTTGGTATGAGACTGTTTGGTATCTGTCTGCGCTTGAAACAGTCCTATCATATGCCACAACATCTTTCCAAAAAACATCCCCTAGAAGATCAATACCGTCTTGACTTTCACTAAGCTGATTATATTTCAAAGCGTTTTTCTCCCAGAAACCATCATATATAGGGTTTTGAAGAGCTATAAGTATGGTTTTATTAATTGATTTAGGGATTTCCATAATATTTTTTAAATCGTTGAGCTCTTTTTTAAATTGATCTCGGTCTTGCTGGGTTAGATGAGCATTAATACTATCAAAACCTTCTTGTAACTGTTGTTCAATTTTTTCTATACTCTCAATAATCTTATCTAGCTTTTTATCCATCCCCTTTAGCAACCTCGAAATAGGGTCTTCTGGACAATCCTGTATAATGCATTTTACTTTCCCATATACTTTAAGACCCATTGCTGCATATTCTCCACCAAACTCAGGAGGAAGATTAGTTGCAGCTCCAAGAATATTTTCAATACTTATAAAGCCTGGAAGACTAGCTGAGTAAGCATTTGAACCTATCATAGACATCGTCGAGAGAGTTGTTGCTAAAGCTATTTTTTTTAACATATTACAATTTCCTTTTTTTGTGATAATTTGTCATTGCAATAATAATATTAGATTAATCAATAGCTTTTAAATAACTTTAGTAGTCACTATAGCTACTGTGACCTTCTTCTAAACTATTTTTAGGAGCACATATAGTTTCATAAATCTTTGGATAAATACAGGTATTAATATAAAAATCATTAGGTTTTATGCATAAAAACTAGGTTCTGTGGACAAAAAACATAAATTCGATTGAAAATAGCTAAACCGTTGTTATTTAAAAGTTGAAAAGTAATAAATATCAAAGGTTTAGCAAAATGCATTATCATATAAAAGAAGTATTCTGGTCAAGTATTTTATTATTCTTAAAATCACAAAAAGGTATACATACCAATGATGAAGCCAAATTAAGATTGTTTATTGAAGCTGTATCTTATGTGTTACGTACAGGCTGTCAATGGAGAATGTTACCATTTTATTATGGTAAATATAGATCAATACATAAGCGTTTTAAAGATTGGTGTGATAAAGGCATATTCTCTAGATTATTTAAGTCAGTACAAAATCCTGACTTACAAGAAGTTATGCTTGATTCAACAATAGCAAGAGCACATACTTGTGCTACAGGATATGATAAAGATAATAACCAAGCAATTGGTAGATCAGTTGGAGGAGTAACTACCAAGATTCATGCTATGACTGATGCTTTAGGCAACCCAATGGAAATATTACTATCAGAAGGTAAAACTCATGATAGTAAAGTAGCTATAGACTTACTACAAAATGTATATAATACAAAAGTTATTGCTGATAGAGCATATCACTCTAATGAGATTAGGGAACATATTCAAAATATATCCTCTGAAGCTGTCATTCCTTGTAAATCAAATACTATAAATCCTATAGATTTTGATATTCAAATATACAAAGAAAGACATTTGATAGAGAATTTCTTTTCTAAAACTAAGCATTTTAGAAGAGTGTTTTCCAGATTTGATAAAACCATTTCAGCGTATTTAGGGATGATTAAACTAGCTTGTACTTTTATTTGGTTACGATGAATATTTATTTTTGTGCATCCTAGTTAATCAACCAATTTTTAAGCCTTAAGTATCAGTCAGTTATAGAAAATAAATAAAGTAATTGACTATTCACAGAAAGACATTAACTACTAAAATCTTTCATAATCTTTGGAGTACCCCATGTAATACCAGTACAAACAGCTTTCGATTTAGATGTTTTACAACTATAAGTGGCTGTTTGTTTTATCAAACCATTATCAAAAACAATATTATATTCCTCATCGCGTTGACCAGGAGAATTAATGTACATTTTATATGGTGTGCATGAGCTAGGCTTATTTACCCCATTATGATTTGACTCTGTACAACTCATACTATATGAAAGATCTCCTTCATGAGCTTGATAAACAATCTCAAACATAGAGCCTTTCATATTAGTTTCGATATTATGATCTCCCACGACGGTGCCAGCACTGACAGGTAGAAGAGCTTTGATATTAATTTCTTTTACTTCATTACCTTTTTCATCTTCCACAACAATAACATCTTTACCCGGTTTAGACCAATCAGTTGGATAATTAAAAGATATTTTATTATCGCCTTTAGTGAGGCTCTTCATGATTCCATCATCTATAGAACGTATGGTATAACCATCAGTAGGTACATTTTCAACATTCACTACACAGTTAGTATATGTGCATGAAACCTTAGCTTTCAAACTATCTTTTTCATAAGAAAATAACGCTGAATTATCGATATCATAAGTATCTTTTAATTCATACTCTGCAACTAAAGTATCTTTAGATGTTGTGTATGCTGCTTTTTTAAGCTCTTTAACATGACTAGATAAAGATTTTAAAAACATAACTTTTTCTCTTGCTAAGTATTTTTCAGCATCATCTACTGATGCTGTATCTGCAAGTTTTTTAGCATCAGGAAGAGTACGACTTTTTGGATCTAACACAGGAATAAACACTTTAAGAAAGGGTTTTCTTTCCTTTAGTAACGGTATATAAGTTACACCAGGCCACGCTGATCCATTTAAGTTTCCAAAATAGTTACAGCTAGACATCTCATTCCGAGCATTATCTTGTATTTCCAACATATATGATACAGAATTATTATTCGTTGCATAACTTGAAAACCCATTTGCATTCTCAAAAATAGTATCTAGTGCGTGTAAATTGTAAGCCGCTGTATACGCTGTGGTATATCCTAGATATTTAGCAGCTGCAGCATCTCCATAACAAACACCCGTTGAGTCAGCAGTATCTGTACTCTTAATTCCACCTCCTATAGTGTTTGCATCAATTTGCTCATACAAATTACTAATAACATTACCACTTGAATCCATTTTATCAATCTTTGAATATAGACTATCTAAATGCATACTTTGGCTTTTTATAGAATATTTTTCATGGTTCAAAGCATCCACGATATGCTCCAAGTCTCTACTAACAGTTCCTGCTGAATTACCACTAGCAGCATCTCGCTCTAAAACTTCCTTCCAAAAACTTCTAGACAATAACTCTAAATTACTATCAGAGACATTATCAAAGTCAAAATTCTTATAATATTTATCCAGTATATCAGAATAATTACCGGACGAAATCGTCTTTATTAAGGTCTGCATTTTAACATTTATAAACTCAGAAGTCTCAATCATTTCTAAAGAAGCATCCTCAACACTCTGTGAAAATAAATTATAAAACTGACTATCAATATAATTAAACCTAGATATAACAGTGGTTTGAAGATCTGCTATTTGATCAGATAGTGCATCTAACTTATCAAGTATTTTCTGATTTGGATCTTCATAAATTCCATAAGATATTAGTATCCCTTTCATTAATTCAGTTGCAAATGCAGTTGCTTGTTTTCCAGCTCCTGCCCCCACTTGACCTAAAATCATATTCGCAACACTAGAGGCTACACTTCCACCAGAGTTCTCTGCTGCGAATGAAGCACTAGGTAATAAACTAACAGTAGTAGCTAACGAAAGCGCTAGTGTAATTTTTTTTCTAATCATATTTTATCCTTTTTTTATCTTATTTAAAAACTAATCATTAAATGTGAAGCTCAATCATAATGTAATTTGCAATAGCAACTAAAGATATAAAGTAGTCAAAACAGGTACCCTAAGAGTTTTCAAAAATATAGTTATTAACTAGAGCATATAAGGAAATTAAGCTTTTAACGCTTTTATAAAGCTAAAAACATACAGACTAAATATTTAATCAAAAGACTTTTCGCCTCAGATATCAAAACATGATTTCAATAAAGCTTTAACCTTATCTAATCCTAGCTCATTCATCAAATCAATATTTCTTTGAGATATATCATCAGGATTTGGATAATTAGCTATTGCTCTCTCAAGAGACTCCTCTCGAATCAAGTGCAACATCGGATAAGGCGAACGGTTTGTATAATTCTCAACATCATCTAATTCTACCCCTTCAAACTGATAATCAGGATGAAAACTTGCTATCTGATAAACTCCTTCTAATGACAGATCAATCAAAAGATTATCTGTATCATACAGAAAGTCATTGTAGTCGTAGAAGTCTTGTAAAACATACGGATGAATAACTAGAGTTGTCTCAATATTCGTGTCACTCTCTAATAGCTCTAATTCTGCCTGTACTTCTGCTAATAACTGCTCCGGACTTATTGCTTGTGAGACAAAATAACGAACTCTATTTTTAACAACTTCACGCTTAGCAAATGGGCAAAGGTTCATACCAACAACAAATGTCTTAACCCAATTTTGTGTAGCAGTAATTATTTGCTGTTTATCCATGTTCAATGTTTATAATAAGATTTACTTACACCTAGTATACTCTTTTGTCATAATAAGTTTGTATATAAAAATCTCTTCTACAAGTTACCACTCTTAATTTCTGCTAAAATAAAGTTACACAAGTATATAAACTAACAACTAGAAGAAATATGGAAAAAGTAAACTTCACATCTCATGGATGTAATATATCAGCACAGCTATATAAACCTGAAAACTTTGATCAAAACAATAAATATCCCGCGATAATTTTATGTCATGGTTTTGCTGGGTTTAAAGAGGTATTGTTACCGGCATATGCAGAAGCTTTTGCAATGGCTGGGTATGTTGTACTTAACTTTGACTATAGAGGCTTTGGCGAGAGCGAAGGTGAAAGAGGTCGACTAGTGCCAAAACTACAAATCGAAGACATTCACTCTGCGATTGATTATGTTGCTGGTTTAGATTTTGTTGATTCTAATAAAATTGGGCTTTGGGGTACTTCGTATGGTGGTGCTAACGCTATCACAGCAGCTGCGCAAAATGATCTTGTAAAATGTCTATCAGTTCAGCTAACTTTTGCTAATGGTGAGAGAGTAATCACAGGCGACATGTCAGATGAAGAAAAAGAGAAATTCCTTGGCATGATTGAAAAAATGTTAGCTAAAAAAGAAAAAACTGGTAAAGAGATGATGGTACCTTTACATAAAGTACTTACAGATGAGCAGTCTAAAGGCTTTTATGAAAGATATAGCAAAGAGTATGATGCTTTTGATATTAAGATTCCATTTCTTACAGTTAATGAAACTATGTCGCACAAACCTGAGAACTATATTGGCGATTTAAGAATCCCTGTACTAATAGTTGCTTCTGATACTGACTCTGTAAACCCAGTTGAAGAGTCACATATATTATATGAAAAAGCTAATGAGCCAAAAGAGCTAATGATTCTAGAAGGAATTAGTCACTATGAATGTTATGAAGGTGAGCCTCTACAGAAGATATTAGCTAAGCAAATCGCTTGGTTTGATGAGTATATAAAATAGTAAAATACTACCCCGTCTTGCTTCGCAAGCCACCCCTTCAATATTTGAAGGGGAATCAGCATATTAGCGGCTAGTAGTTTCAAAAGCAAATGATAAGAAAATAAAACTGTATGAACGAAGTGAGTTTTTTATTTTCCATTTAATTTTGGCTACGATAGCGTAGTGCTAGGCAGTTTTGCATACAATTCCCCTCTTGAGAGGGGTGCCATTTTAATGGCGGGGTGTGGCTGCCATGAAAAAAGTATGTCGCTATAACTTACGAAGTAAATAGCGAAACTATTACTTAAAACTCATGATTAAACTCTAAGCATTGCCCTCTTTGATCGCTGACTACTTTACCTTTATGGTACTTCACAACACCGTTGATAATAGTTGTTTGAACTTTTGATTTAAAAGTACGACCAGCAAACGGAGTCCAACCACATTTATAATGAGAGCACTCATCAGTACGAGTATGTGGCTCATTTAGATTTACAAGTACTAAGTCAGCAGCATAGCCTTCACGGATGAAGCCACGATCTTTTACCTTATATACTATAGCTGGAGCATGAGCAGTTTTTTGGACAACTTGCTCAAGAGTTAAGAAACCGTTGTGATAATGTTCTAATACAGATATAAGAGCCTCTTCAACTAATGGCAAGCCTGCTGGAGCTTTGAAGTAAGTGCCTTGCTTTTCTTCCCAAGTATGTGGGGCATGATCTGTAGCAATTACATCAATAGTGTCATTTGCAACACATTCGAGTAGCTTCAAACGATCTGATTCTTCTTTAATAGCTGGGTTACACTTAATCAAAGCACCTTTCTCAGCATAATCTATACGCGAGAAGAATAGATGATGGGCACAAACCTCTGCTGTAATTCTCTTTTCCTCAAGTGGAATGGAATTATCAAAATGTACCATCTCTTCCGCTGTAGTTAGATGAAGTACATGAAGTCTTGAGTTATATTTTCTCGCAAGGCCAACTGCAAGCTCTGATGACTTAAAGCAAGCTTCTCTTGAGCGAATCTCTGGATGCAGGTCAAATGGTACATCTTCGCCATATTTCTCACGAGCCTTGTTCTCAAGCTCTGTAATCATAGGAGTATCTTCGCAATGAGTTACGATAAGAAGTGGACTATCTCTAAAGAAACCTTCTAAAGTCTCAGGATTGTTCACTAGCATATTACCAGTCGATGCTCCCATAAAGATTTTGATAGCACAAGCATCATTTGGTTTCAGGCGCTTTAGCTCTTCAACATTATCATTTGTCGCTCCCAGATAAAAAGCATAGTTAGCATGAGACCTAGCAGCAGCGCGTTCTTTTTTCTCAGCTAAACGCTCTACAACTGTAGTCGCTGGGTTTACATTTGGCATCTCCATATATGACGTAATACCACCCATTACAGCAGCTTTTGATTCTGTCTCGATTTCACCCTTGTGCATAAGACCAGGCTCTCTGAAATGCACCTGATCATCTATCATACCTGGTAGTAGATGTAGGCCTGTAGCATCTATAACTTTATCTGCGGGTTTGTCTATATTTGCAGCAACCTGTGCAATCTTGCCATTTTCAACGAAAACATCAGATTTAAATGTTTTGCCTTCATTTACAACTGTAGCATTTTTGATAAGTAAACTTTGATTTTGCATTTTTTCCTCCTTTATAATCTATCGAAATTATAAAGAACCATTATATAAATCGCCATATTTAAAAGTAATATTTATCTAATCACTCATGTTAATATTTCTTAATAGATTAAATAAATTACCTATTAAAGATAATATGAGCAAAGTCGAGATAAACCATAACCAATATTGGTTAGATAGATGGCAAAACAATGATGTCGATTTCTGTCAAGAGTCGCCAAATGAATTTCTAGTTAAGCACTTTTCTAAATTAAATATAAATAGCTCTTCAGTATGTTTAGTGCCAATGTGTGGAAGTAGCATAGATATGCTGTACTTTTTATCTAACGGCGTTAAGGTAGTCGGTGTGGAGCTTTCAGAAAAAGCTGTTTTATCATTTTTTAGCCAAAATAATATCAAATATGAAATTATCGAAGAGAGGGACAATAAGTGTTACAAAGGTAATGATATTGAGATATATGTAGCAGATATCTTTAACTTACCTAAAATAGCCAAAAACCTACCCGCTTTTGATATTTGGTACGACCGAGGTGCTTATATTGCTTTGCCAGAAGATATAAGAGCTAGATATGCAAAGATGATGCTACAAGTATGCTCTGATAATACTCAAATACTACTACTCGTTATGGAGCATGACAAAAAATCTCAGACTCCTCCATATAGTGTTACCCAAGCTGAGCTGATAAAGAACTTCTCTCCAAATATTGAGTTTGAACTAATTGATAGTAAGCAAAGAGAAAATATTCCAGACTACCGAAAGGCTGAGGGAATGACTGAGCAATATTACACCGCTTATCTAAGAAAATAATTAGAACTTACTTTTGAAATTTTTCATTAATACCCTGCATATATTTATTTAGAGCATCTAGTGTACAACTGTCATCATCATCCATAATTGGTAATTTGACATACTTCCCATCATACCTAAGCTTAACCTTATAAGTATCGCTATCTTTGAAAAGTTCAATTTGCATATTACTTGCATAGCCTGGTGCTTCAGCTAGAGGTACTCCTAATGTCCCCATTACTTCCAAAAGAGTCAAATCATGACCTGAGTAATAAGTCATTTTATATTTGGATTTACCTTCAGCAGCATTATTTAAATCTTGTATTATTCTATTAGTAAGTTCGCCACCCATAATATAGGCAACTTTTTGTGATTTGAATTGTTGTGCTAAGCCCCAATCTGTAAGAGCTATTATCTGATCAGCATCTTCTTGAGATAGCCCTTTTGGTAGAGGCTTACCATGTGCCTTAGCAACTATCAAAACATCGCCTACAGTGATCACATCATTTAACCCTGATATTTTATTACCTAATATTTGCTGCCATTTTGCAAAGTTAGGCTCTGCTTCTTTAGTCTTATCTTGCCATATTTTAGAGTTATAGACATACTCTCTCAACACAGCCAAATACTGCTCATAAGGAAATTGTATAAGCTTAGAATCTGCTGACAGAGTCATAATAGGAATTGGTTGGAAGCCTCCATTAATGGCGCGCTGTCCATTAGCCAAAACAGGACCAGTACCTGCTGGATATAGCCCCATTAATAAACTCTGTGCACTCTCTACAGTACGATTAGTATGACTAGATAGTACAAAAATACTCTGATTCTTATATTTACATGAAAGTAACTTAAAGTTTTTGATATATCTTTGTCTTAATTTACTTCCTAGTATAAATTCTTGATGCATACCTATAGGAGTAAGCTCAGATAATTCTGTTCCCCAGTCATAGTCAGCATTTTTGATATTTGCAAATGGTGCTCTATCACCATGGCGTGTAATCATAGACACAAAAACTAACTTACCTTCAGAGTATCCTAGCGGTATCAACAAAAATAGTAATGTGAATGTCGCAATAATTTTTTTCATAACTTGGTTTAGCAATATTACTAAATAATTCACATATATTATCATTTTAAAAAATGAAAACTATGATTTTATAACCTTATATTATTACTATGCTCACTAATCCCTACCAAATATCAATAAAACTTATATACAAAATAAAAATAACATATTTTTATTTATAAGCAATCTCTGCAATAATACTCACATCTCGATACAGAACATAATAAAAAAGGTAGTCAAAATGAAAAAAGCAATATTAATAATCACAATTAGTTTAGCAACTCTAAATTTTGGATTTAGTTTATATCAAGTAGGTGGTACAAGTTCTAACTCTTTTCCACCTCCCGTTATGCAATTAGCATAATCAGCATACTATACACCAAAAACTTATCTCTACTTATATTTAATACCTTATCTAAGACCAATATCATCATAGATAAATCATGAAAGATTAAATATTAATTTTGTAGAAAAAAATGGATTTTTTTTGAAGAGATAAAAGTTAATTGTAGTATAAAAATAGCTTTAAAACTAGACCAAAATCAACTTTAGTTAAAACTTAAGAAAACAGTCTTTACATATAGGTCTCGAATGCCTACAATACTTTCAATTTGCCTATTAACTTTGTAAAAAGTAATGACAGAAAAAACTTTCAAACTCTTTTTTTCTTCCAATTCAATTTATCACAAAAAGGTTGTTTTATTATGATATTAGCTAACGATATGACTAATGCTATATTGGTTTTCCCAGATGGTACATACTATCTTGGTAGATCAATAGGAGTTCGTGGTTGGACAGACGGCGAAATTTGTTTCAACACTTCAATGACTGGTTACCAAGAAACATTAACAGATCCTTCTTATGCTGGTCAAATTATCACATTTACATTTCCACATATTGGTAATGTCGGTATCAATAACGAAGATAATGAATCACTTGGTGTATTTGCCAAAGGTCTAATTGTTAGAGAAAACCTAACTAGCCCATCAAATTTCAGATCAAAAAAACATATTGATACATGGTTAAAAAATAGAAATATCGTTGGTATATGTGGTGTGGACACTCGTGCAATTGTGCGTAAGATTCGCAAAGAAGGTGCCGTAAGGGTTGCTATACTGTCTGTAAAACCTGGTGAGTTTCTAGATGCTAACTATGTAAGATCACGTATCAAAAATAAATCTAACCTAAGTGGTAGAGATTTAGCAATAAGTGTAACTACTAATAGAGAATATGAGTGGGATGAGCATACCTTTGAACTGGGACAACAATCATATCGCCACCAACAAGAATACAAGTATAATGTTGTAGTCATCGACTATGGTGTTAAATATAACATCTTAAGAAATCTTGTAGATGCAGGGTTTAAAGTAACTGTAGTACCAGCTGATAGTACTTATGAAGATATTATGAAGCATAACCCTGATGGAGTATTCTTATCAAATGGTCCTGGAGATCCATTCGCTACTTCAGACTACACTATGCCAGTCATCAAAAAACTTCTAGAAATCAAAATGCCAATATTTGGTATCTGTCTAGGTAACCAGCTATTAGCGCTAGCAGCTGGCTTAAAAACTAAAAAAATGCACCAAGGTCATCGTGGTGTAAACCAACCTGTACTAGATGCTGATACTAAAAAAGTTCTCATTACCAGCCAAAACCATGGTTTTGTAGTATGTGATGATGTAGTTCCAGATAATATCGAGATTCATATGAGCTCACTTTTTGATGGCACTGTTGAAGGCTTGAGATTCAAAGATAAACCAGCTTTTGCAGTACAATATCACCCAGAGAGCTCGCCTGGCCCACATGACTGTAAGTATTTATTTAATGAATTTGCTGAGATGATAGCAGAAAGTAAGAAAGGGAACTAAGAAGATGCCAAAAAGAACAGATATAAAAAGTATTTTAGTATTAGGTGCTGGTCCAATTGTTATCGGTCAAGCATGTGAGTTTGACTACTCAGGAACTCAAGCATGTAAGGTTTTGAAAGAAGATGGCTACACAGTCTATCTTGTAAACTCAAACCCAGCAACTATCATGACAGACCCTACAACAGCAGATAAGATCTTCATTGAGCCAATTACAGTTGAGAGTGTTGGCAAAATTATTGCTAGAGAAAAACCAGATGCAATCTTACCTACAGTAGGTGGTCAAACTGCTCTTAACTGTGCGTTAGAGCTAGATGCTGCTGGTATACTAGAGAAGTATAGCGTTGAAATGCTAGGAGCAAAAGCTGACTCTATCGACAAAGCAGAGAATAGAGAGCGTTTTAACAAAGCTATGGCAAAAATTGGTCTTGATGTGCCAAGAAATGTCGTAGTGCAATCTATGGAGGAAGCTCGCAAAGCACTAGAAGATATTGGTTTGCCAGCTATTGTTAGACCATCATTTACACTTGGTGGAAGTGGTGGTGGTATCGCTTATACAAAAGAAGAGTTTGAATCAATTGTCAAAAATGGTCTAAGCCTATCACCAACAAATGAAGTGTTAATTGATGAGTCTATCCTAGGCTGGAAAGAGTATGAAATGGAGGTTATCCGTGATAAGGCTGATAACTCTATTATTATATGCTCAATTGAGAATATCGACCCAATGGGTATCCATACAGGTGATAGTATCACAGTAGCTCCAGCACTAACTCTTACAGACAAAGAATATCAAATCATGCGTGATGCTTCGATTGCTGTACTTAGAGAGATAGGTGTGGAGACTGGTGGATCAAATGTACAATTTGCAGTAAACCCAGAGACTGGAAAGCTTGTAGTGATCGAGATGAATCCAAGAGTATCTCGCTCATCAGCACTAGCATCAAAAGCTACTGGCTACCCTATTGCAAAAGTTGCTGCTAGACTAGCTGTTGGCTATACTCTTGATGAGATTGATAATGACATAACAAAAGTTACTCCAGCATCATTTGAACCAACTATTGATTATATAGTTACTAAAATTCCTAGATTTACATTTGAGAAATTCCCTACTACACCGTCAAACTTATCTTCACAAATGAAATCAGTTGGCGAAGCTATGGCAATTGGTAGATCTTTTACAGAAAGTTTACAAAAAGCTCTAGTATCACTTGAGACAGATTTAAAGGGTCTAGATCAAGTTGAAATACCAGGTGTTAGTGAGTCAAACTCAACAGAAGAAAATAAAGTAGCTATTCTAAAATCATTAGAAGAGTTATCTCCTATGAGAATTCTAAGAGTAGCTCAAGCGCTCAGATTTGGTATATCTGAAGAAGATATTCATAATGCTTGTAAAATAGATCCTTGGTTTATTGAACAAATTGCAATTATTGTAGATGCTGAAGAAAAGCTTAAAAAAACAGGTTTGCCAAATAGCAAAGAAGAGTTCTCTGTTTATAAGAATCTAGGATTTTCTGATGCGAAAATTGCTGAGCTTGTTGGTAGAACTGAAAGATATATTAGAAACTTCCGTTTCGGTAAAGAGATCTACCCTACTTTTAAGAGAGTAGATACTTGTGCTGCTGAATTTGAGTCTAAATCATCTTATCTATACTCGACTTATGAGCACTATAGCTATGAAGAAATCGTACGTGACTGTGAATCAGAAATATCTGATAAGAAAAAAGTTATAATTTTAGGTGGTGGGCCTAACCGAATTGGTCAAGGTATTGAGTTTGATTATGCTTGTGTTCACGCTGCTAAATCTCTCAAAGAGGAAGGTATCGAAACTATCATGATTAACTGTAACCCTGAGACAGTTTCTACGGATTACGACACTTCTGATAAATTATACTTTGAACCTCTTTGCGCTGAGAATGTTCTTGATATTATCAAAAACGAAATGCGTAAAGGTGAAGTCCTAGGAGTAATTGTACAGTTTGGTGGTCAGACACCTTTGAAACTTGTATCTGCCCTACATGAGAATAATATTCCTATACTAGGTACAGATCCTGATAAGATTGATCTAGCAGAAGATAGAGAGAGATTCAAAGAACTATTAGATAAGGTTGGTTTAAAACAACCATTAAACACTATCGCATATACCATTAATGAACTAAAGAAAAAGATTGTTAATGTCGGCTACCCTGTTGTTGTAAGGCCATCTAATGTGCTAGGTGGCAGAGCTATGGAAATAGTTCACTCAAAAGAAGAATTAGATACATATATTGAAACAAATGCTAAATGTATTCTGGAAGGTCCTATTCTAATTGATAAATTCCTAGAAGATGCGATAGAACTAGACGTTGATGCTCTAGCTGATGGTGGTGATCGTGTATTTGTCGCAGGTATTATGGAACATATCGAGGAAGCAGGTATTCACTCTGGTGACTCGGCTTGCTCTATACCAACTCGTTCACTATCTGATGAGCAAATCGAAGAGGTTAAACAAGCAACTATCAGACTAGCTAGAGAGTTAAATGTTATTGGTCTAATGAATATCCAATTTGCATATCAAAATGGTGAGTTATATGTAATCGAGGTAAACCCAAGAGCTTCAAGAACTGTACCATTTGTAGCAAAAGCTACTGGTAATAGTATCGCAAATATTGCTACTAAACTTATGCTTGGTAAAAAGCTATCTGAGTTTATCTTAAATAACCCTATACCTAGACATTTCTCTGTCAAAGAAGCAGTATTCCCATTTGGAAGATTTGCTGATGTAGACTGCTATTTAGGCCCTGAGATGAAATCTACAGGTGAAGCAATGGGTATGGATAGATCTTTTGGCGTTGCTTTTTATAAGGCTCAAGAGATGTCTTTTAATAAACTACCTCTAAAAGGAAATATTCTAATATCTGTAAGTAATGCTGATAAGCCTAAGATAATAGAGCCTGTTAAAGAGCTGATAGAACTAGGTTTTAATATATTTGCTACTAAAGGTACAGAGAGCTTCTTAAGAGAACATGGTATTGCTTGTAAGCTATTTGATAAAGCTTCGGACAATATTGGTAACAGTCAGGTTCATAGTACAGTTAATGCTATCGAAGCCGGCGAGGTTGATCTACTTGTTAATACATCAATTAGACAAGAGTTAAATATCAGCTTAGCTCTTAGAAGAGCTGCTATTATGAGTAGAGTACCATATGTGACGACGGCAGGTGCTTTTGAGGCTTTTGTTATTGCAGCTAAAGATATGCGCAAAATCAATAATGATTTTGATGTTAAAACTGTTAAAGAGTGGATTAATAGTTAAAGTGTGTCTTCCTATGGCTTAAAACCATAGGATCCATTACTTTTTTAAAAAAATACCCTATTCCCCTCTTGAGAGGGGTGCCGATAGGCTGGGTGTGGTGTCTTCGACTACCGCCCCTTCGTTCCAAAGGGGAACAATCTTCTGGAGTATAAAAATGCTATCATTTCAAAAGCTTCTACGAGGCGATCAAATTACCAGAGATGACTTATATAAACTATTTCATCAAGCTGATATTTATAAAAATAAACTAGCTAATTCAGAACCCATCAAAGATTTAGAAGGCAAAATACTAGCATCTCTTTTCTTTGAACCAAGTACTAGAACAAGATTCTCTTTTGAATCTGCTATGAATAGACTTGGTGGTAAGGTTATATCACTAGAAAACGGTGCTTCTAGCTCTACTCAAAAAGGCGAAACCCTTGATGACACAGGTAGAATGATGGATCAATATGCTGACATAATAGTTATGCGTCATCCTAAGCCACATAGTGTTGAAGAGTTCTCAAAATATGTTTACTCACCTGTGATAAATGCTGGTGACGGTGAGAATGAGCACCCTACTCAATCATTGGTTGATTTATATACTATCTATTCCGAGAAAGGCTCTCTTGATAACCTAAAAGTTGGTTTCTTAGGAGATCTAAAATATGGTCGTACAGTTCATTCATTAACTAATATCTTAGCTAAATATAATGCTACATTTAAATTTATATCTTCAAAAGAACTGCAAATCCCTGAGAAACTTAGAGATTTTGTTGAGAAAAATGGTAATTCTTTTAGTGAACTAGAAGAAGTAAGTGCTGAAGCTCTGAAAGATTTAGATGTACTATATGTAACTCGTGTTCAAAGAGAGAGATTTCCAAATGAAGAGAGTTATTTAGAGAATAAAGATTTATGCTACTTAGATAGAAAACATATTTCCGCTACTAGTAACTTCATAATCCTTCATCCTCTTCCTAGAGTTGATGAGATGGATAGATCTATAGATGAGCTTGAGTGTGCAAAATATTTTGATCAAATCAAATATAGTGTTCCTATTAGAATGTCTCTGCTATCATTACTTCTAAAATCACAAAACTAAATTTAATTAGATATTTATAGCTTTGTTTTTTTGACAATCTCTTCTTTTTACATTAAATTTTATTAACTAATTTTGAACCTGGCTTATAGATTGCTGATTATTAGCTTTCTGTAAGTGTTTTTATTTTTAACTAGATATATATTTACTATGAAAAGAAATGAAGACTTTATGTGGTCTCTTAGCCTCTTTGGTACGGCTATTGGGGCTGGCATACTTTTTTTACCAATTCAAACTGGAATTTCAGGAATTATACCAATACTTGTAGTATTAGTTTTTATCTTTCCAATGGTGTTTTTGTCTCATCGTGCATTGTGTAGGTTTGTGATATCTAACCCAAATACTGACTCTGATATTACTGCCGTAGCAGATGACTACTTTGGTAAATTCGGTGGTATTATTTTTAATATTCTGTATTTATTTGCAATATTACCGATACTGTTGGTTTATAGTGTTGGTATTACAAATACTCTAGCTAGTTTTTTCAAATATCAGCTTCACTATGACATACATAATAGATTTCTTTTGAGCTTCTTTACCATACTCTCATTAGTATTTATCATCAATTTTGGTCAGAAACTAATTATTCGCGTGATGAGCTTTTTGGTTTTCCCATTCATCATAGCATTATTAGTGCTTTCACTATGGATGATTCCATACTGGGACATAAATATACTACATAATAGCTTTGAATATAATCATACTTTTTCTGGTGTTTTATTAGCTATTTGGATAATTATGCCAATACTTATATTTTCATTTAACCACTCACCAATTATTTCATCTTTAGCTGTTTATACGAAAAGCAAATATAAACAAAATGCTGATGAAAAAGCATCAAGAATTATTGCTTTTAGTAATATATTAATGATTGTTACAGTAGTCATATTTGTATTTAGCTCAATGCTAACTCTGTCTCCAGATGATTTAATGGCTGCCAAAGAAGAGAATGTTTCTATATTATCTTATCTAGCAAGTCATTTTGATAATTATTCTTTGGACTATATAGCTCCTCTGGTTGCTCTAGTTGCTATGAGTAAATCTTTTTTTGGACATTACTTAGGATCAAAAGAAGGTATAGATGGTATAGTTTGCAAAATTTCAAAAAACTCAATTAGTCAAAAAGCTATAAAACCCATTACCTTATCAGTGGTATTTTTATCATGTTGGTTAGTTGCTTACTTAAATCCAAATATATTAGATATGATATCTAGTATTGGTGGTCTTGTTTTGGCTGTAATACTATTTATTATGCCTATCTATAGTATCTATAAAATCAAATATTTAAAGCAATATAAAAATCTACTAGCTGATGGTTTCATACTTTTTGTTGGTATTGTTGCACTATCGTCAGCTATCTATGTTTTATTTTAGAGTCATACTTAACATTTGACATTTATCATAATAAAGTATAAATTGTATCCACCCAAATGGGGGCGAATATGGTTTCGACATGAATGTCAAAATCTAAGGTGCATGTCGAGGAAGTACCGTAACCTCGTTAATAACAGTACAAATGCCAATAATAACTGGCAACAAAAAAGCAAACCGCGTAGCGGCTAACGACAGCAACTTTGCTGCTGTTGCTAAAGCTGCCTAGTCTAGCTTAATAACCTAGAGACGCACGGATATGATAGTCTTTCTTATGACACTATCTTTACATCCGTTCATATTCCGCATAAGACGGTCTTTGCTTTTTGTCTGGGAGTTAAGGCTGTATTTAACAGACTCGCTAACTATTACCCTGGCTAGTTGGGGAATAGCTAAGCTAAACTCAAATAGATTAGCCTAAGCATGTAGATCCAAAGATGGAGAGTTTGTGGACGCGGGTTCAAGTCCCGCCGCCTCCACCAGTTGCATTCAAAAATTTTTTGAATAATAACTTTTAAATAGTTATCATTTAGCTATAGATATTTAGGTATAGATATATCATGAAAAAAACACTTATCACTACTCTTATAATTGTGTTCTTAAGTAGCTGTACCTTAATGAATCGCGGAGATGTAACTTCTAGCACAACACCTCTTGTTCAAAGACAATACAAATCATTACTTACAAATAAAACCCAAGGTAATAAAGACTTCTTTAACTTTTCTGAATATAATATTTATTAATTTTGGTCTTTATAAGCATTAAAAAGCTGTTGTGATTGCTTGGATATTTGTTGCTTATTTTCATTATTATTTTGGTTAGTATTCTGATTTGCGTTTTGGATATTTTGTTGCATAAGCTCTAAGTTTTTTGCGTATATCGAATTAAATAACAATACAACTGCAAGACCGAGTAAAAACTTTTTCATAACTCTTCCTTTCTAATAAAACTATAATTAACAACTCTAACTAAGAAGATACAAATATGCAACTAACATTTTTTACAATAAAAAGTTTATGCTTTGTGAAAATATTTTATAGAATAGTCATCAATTATTAATTTAAGATATTTATAAAAATGATTAAAAAATATTCTTTACTATTTGCTATAGGACTTATTTGGGGCTCACAATTTATCTTTCAAAAAGAAGCTATCGAACATTTTCCACCAATTTTGATTGCTTTTGCTAGATCATTTATTGGTTGTTTGATTCTTTGTATTGTTTGTTATTTTTTAGGTTTAAAATCTAAATCATTCAAAAAAGATTTTGCTATTTACTCCTTAATAGCTTTTCTTGAAGCTACAATGCCTTTTATGCTAATACCATGGGGTCAAAAATTCACTAGTCCATCCATTACTGCTATTCTTACTGGAACAGTGCCGTTTTTTGTTGTTTTACTTGGACCATTAGTAGTTAATTCTAGAATAACTTTTGCTAATATTTTAAGTATTTCAGTCGGATTTATTGGTTTATTAATATTATTTTATCCAAATTTAGTAGCTGACAATCATTCAATAAATATATATGGGATATTAGCAATACTATTAGCAACTACATCCTTTGCGCTAGCTTTATTGCTTTTAAGTAAATCTTGTTTCCACGATAATCCCATTATTGTTTCAAGAAATATTCTTATTGCTTCAACTTTACAGTTATCTATCTTACTGATTATATTTAAGCCAAGCTATGCCAGCATTCATTCTTCTACTTTTGCACTATCTTCTTTAGTATATTTAGGTATATTTTGTGCTGGTATTGTATATTTTCTTTATGCTTCTTTGATAAAAGTCGCTGGTCCAGTTTTTACCTCTTTTACTAACTACTTAGTACCTTTGTTTGGAGTTATCTTTGGTATATTAATCAACCATGATCCTTCTAACATAACTGTTTGGATATCTTTAATTATCATCCTATCTGCTGTTAGCCTTAACTATATAACTAAACACTAATCATTATTTATGATTTATTATTTTCTATGCCAGATCACTACTTCTTTGATAAAATATAAATGTCATTAAAAATCTTAGGAGAATACAAATGAAATGTCCATTTAAAGAAAATGATTCTTGCTGTAAGCAGTTTTGGTTTTGTGCGTTAGCTGTCTTTTTAACGGTATTGGGAGTTGCTGTCGCATTGAAAATTATAACGCTGATTTTATGTATATTTCCTGGTTCTGTGCACGAAAATACATGGCTTGTAGTTATATCTATCGTTTTAGTACTATTTGCCGCTAAATACCATAAAAAAGGCCACTGTGGCTGTGGTCCTAAATGTGACTGTCCTTGTAACAAAAATCAAGCTAGTAAATGTTGTGATTCAAATAAGGAAAATTCTGCTGAATAAATCTTCGGACATCTATTTTTCATAACTAATTACTATATTTATGTCTTATAATATCTATATATTCAAATTCTTTTTTCTAAAATTTCTCAATGCAATATTTAGAACAAAACTGTAAATTAACATTACACGAGAGTCTAGAAGAATATAATAAAAATTATTCTTTTCTAAACTCAAACGATGGACATGATGAAGCTAGCAAATGGTTTAGAAATCATGATATCACCCATATTTTATTTGGAACTGTTCCCTTTGAAATTAGAGGTGAAGCTATAAATGATACTTGGACTTTATTAGGTAGTAATGTCACACTCAAGGGTTACAAAAAGTTTTTTAATTTTGTTGATTATAAAACTGTTATAGATAGTTATCTCAAAAAATATAAATATAAATATAAACTTATTGTCTATTTGGTAATGCTTAGGTATATTCCTATATGTTTATTAACTGTTTTTAGAGCTTCTAAAATGTCAAAAAAATGGGATTGGTATAATTATGATGAATATCTAAATATACCTCTTTCAGAAATTAGAAAAGAGTTTAATATAAAGGTTATAAAGCCTTAATTTTTAATGTTTGTATAACTTTTTTGATTTATCAATAAAACGTATAAAATAGTAGATATAACTACAAATACTAGCGTAAATAAGTTATATGAAGATATATTTTCATATATATATCCAAATACTAATTCAGATACTAAGTATGCAAAAATAACCCATGATGAAGCAAATGCTTTTGTGATTTTAGAAAAATCTCCTTTGCTATCTATATATGCATATATTATAAAAAATACTATATGTAGAACTAGAGCAACAGCTAAATTAAGCACTCCTGCAATCATCAATAAATATGTCAAAAACATATATACTAAAAAAGCTATAGTTCTAGAAAAAGGTAGATAACTCAAAGGTAAAGGATCAGCTTTGTTAGCTTTGAGTTTTGCGTATGCAATAGGTAGAGCTATACATGATACTAGTATAAAAGTCGTTGTTAAAGAAGCTATCATCTGCCAGTTTCTAAAGAAAAATATTAAAATAATCGAGCAGATAAATGAAAAAATTAACGAGGTACGCGAAACGTTTACACCCTCAGTTACTCTAGCAAAATAACCAGGCATTTGTTTTGCTTTTGACATTTCATTTAACATACGAGTACTAGCACCTAGATAGATAATACCTGTTCCTGATGGGCTAAGCAGAGCATCTGCATAAAGTACCAAAGCTAAAGCATTTAAACCTAATATTCCTGTTAATTGAGCTAAAGGAGATTCAAAATTTAAGCCACCCCAACCATTCTCTAGCATTTTTTCAGGTACGCCACCAATAAATGATATTTGTAATAATAAATATATGAATAATACTATCAATACACTACTAACTAATGCTATTGGAATATTTTTTCTAGGATTATCTAGCTCTGCTGAGAAACTAGCTGCCATCTGAAATCCAAAAAATGAATAAAATATACCACAAGTAACAATAGCATTAAAAATACCACTAACTCCATCTGGCATAAATTTAACATTTTCACCACCAAAATTACTTGAATGAAATGCTGCTATCATTATTATCACCGATGTAGCTATGGGTATGATTATCTTTAGAGATGTCAGTGAGTTATTGATTTTTGATAGAGATTTGATACCCCAATAATTTATCAATGTATACAATAGCATAAATACTGCAACTACCAAAACACCTACAAAAGTAAGTTCACCATTGCTAAATACATAAGGAGTAATAGGCTCATATATAGAAGAAATATATTGTGTTGTAGCCATAGCTTCTGACGGTACAATTATAAGCCCTAGCATCCAGTTTGATAATCCTGTTACAAAACCAAAATGCTGATTATGCGATATGGTTACTAATCGCGTAAATAATCCATTTGTAGGATATTTAACAGCTAGTTCTGATAATAGGAAAGCCATTAAAAGAACTACAAAAGCTCCGATAATCCATGAGAAAATTGATGCTGCTCCAGCTGCTTGTGAGGCATAATAAGAAGCATATAACCATCCACTACCAAGCATAGTACCAACGCTTAATGCTATAGCAGTAAATAAGCTAGGTTTTTTTGTATTTTTCATAATTTTATTTCACCTATTTTTTAAGATTTGTATCCAAAAACAAATATATTATTCTTAATAAATAGATTTTAATCAATAAAATTATTCAGTGACGATACGATAGTAAAAAATTAAGAAGATTAGTAAAATCTAGATTTTCATTGGCATTATGATGAACAAGCTATTATCTTTTTCATCCTTAACCAAAGCACTCATATTTGGATTATCAAGATAAATAGTCATAGTTTCTTCACTTAGAACATTTATAATATCTAGAAGATACTTATAGTTAAAGCATATTTCCATATCATTATCATTATATTGAACTTCTACTTTATCTTCTGCTTTTTCATTATCAGGGTTATTTGCAGATAAAAGCACTTGTCCTTGAGATATATTCAAACGTACACCTTTGTATTTATCATTAGCTAAGATAGATGTTCTTAACAATGAATTTTTCAAAACTTGCTTATCTACAGCAAGAAGCTTAGTGTTATTTTTAGGAATTACTTTTTGATAATCTGGATAACGACCATCTATAAGTTTTGATATAAATGCATAATTACCAAATTCTGCTTTAAGATAGTTCTTACCTAAACATATTTTGATATTTTCTTCTGTTTTGCCAACTATCTTTTTAAGCTCTAAAATAGCCTTTTTAGGAATTATCGATTGAGAGTCACTATCTAAAACTTTACTATCTACTATAGACTCTGTAATAGACATTCTGTGTCCATCTGTAGATACTGCTCTTAATAGATTTGAGTTAATTTCCCAAAACATCCCATTTAAGAAATATCTAGTGTCATCATTAGCCATAGAAAAATCTACTTTTGAGATAATATGATGAAAGTCTTGTTGAGAAAGATCAAAGCTTGCTTGCTCATTAATATTACTGTCAATTAAAGGATAATTATCAGCATTTAGTGATATAAGGTTAAATGTACTATTATTAGAAATAATTGTAACTTTATTATCATCGATTCTAAAGTCGATCATAGAGTTATCATTTAAACTTCTAACAATATTGTATATTTTGTCAGCATTTAACGCTAATTTTATGTTTGTATTACAACTAACAGCTATATTACATGATATTTCTGTATCAAGATCTGAAGCAGTAATTTTAAGATTATTGTTATCTATATCAAACAATATGCATGATAATAAAGGCATTGTACTTTTACTATTAGCCACTGATAACATTGACTGTAAAGGCTTTAGTAAGTCATCTCTATTTAGTACAAAATTCATTTTTAAAAACCCCTTTGATAATAGTTCCTATTTTTATTTAACGAGAAATCTTGTCTAAAAGCAACTCATAATCATCAGATATTGAAGTATTGCTTTGTCTTAATTTAGTTATAGCTTTGACAGCGTGCATAACAGTAGTGTGATCTCTACCTCCAAAAGCATTACCAATTTCTGGTAAACTATGAGATGTTAGTTCACGTGCTAAACTCATTGCTATTTGTCTTGGTCTAGCTATATTTCTACTTCTTTGATTAGAAGTTAAGTCTTTTACCCTTATTCTATAAAAATCAGCCACCACTTTTTGGATATTATCTATTTTTACTTTCTTTTCTTGTATTTTTATAACATCTCTTAAGCAAGCTTGTGCCACTTCTATAGTAGGATCTTTATGATTAAATTTAGAAGTCGTAAGCACTCTATTTAAAGCACCTTCTAACTCTCTTACATTTGTACGTACATTCTCAGCAATAAATGCTGCTGTTTCATTAGGTAGTTTTTGACCTAAATCATGTGCTTTTTTGAGCAAAATAGCTATTCTAGTTTCTAAATCTGGCATGTCTACAGAAACTGTTAGACCATATCCAAAACGTGAAACTAATCTTTCTTCCAAACCTTCTATTTCATTTGGATACTTATCACTAGTCAAAATAATCTGTTTGCCACTCTCATATAATGCATTAAAAGTATGGAAAAACTCTTGTGCTGTACCTTCCTTACCTGCTATAAACTGAATATCATCTATAAGAAGAATATCTGCAGATCTATACACTCTCTGAAACTCATCTTGATCTTGTAATCTAATTGAATTTACATAATCTTTAATAAATTGTTCAGAGTTTGTGTATATGATTCGTGCGTTTGGATTAACCTCTCTAGCATGATTACCAATAGCCTGCATCAAGTGAGTTTTACCAAGTCCACTGCCACCATATATAAATAATGGGTTATGCAATTTACCAGGATTAATAGATACTTGCATAGCTGCTGCTCTAGCTATTTTGTTTGCATCACCAACGACAAAATTATCAAAAACATATTTTTCTTTTAATGGTAAACCAAAAGAATATTCTTGATCATCTTTATCCGTGATAAGCATCGCTTCATCAAAACCAAATAATTCTTGGGAGGCAGATTTTTTGGAAGATAATTTCTTTTGATTCTTTTTAAGCTCTTGGTTTGAACTAACTTCTTCAGAATCATCTTTTATTTCAACACTTTTTTGATTGAAAAAATTAGCTTGAGGGCCTACTGAAGTAACTCCAGAAGAATTTTCACCAGAAAATTTTTTATTAGAATATTCTATAAGCAAATCACCACTATGGAACTCTTCTATTGTTGATAAAATAAGTGCTCCATACTTAGATTTTATATGTTTTTTAAAATATTCATTATTACAATAAATTGTGAATAAGTTACTATTTTGCTCTACATGAATAGGTTTAATCCACGTTTTGTATTCAAACGTAGAAAGGTTTTTTTTTATTTTTTTTAAACACTTATTCCATGTAGTCATAACAAAAAAATGTCCCAATAACCTTTAATTTATAAAGGATAACCAATAGTAGGCATAATAGATTAATTGAATGTGTTAGATTTTATTGCAATAAAAAAAAATAAGCAAACATAATTACTCAGACCTGTGGATAATTATGTTAATTAATTTGTTTATTTTTTGTCAAAACAGTTGTTAAATAACTTATTCACAAATATGTTAATAATTTTGTTGATAAATTTGATGATTAATTATCCACATTTTTATTCAGGTTCTTTCATCCACTTTTTTACATACTTATACATCTTTTGTAAAATACCCAAATCTATTGATACATTTATGTTTTAAAGAGTTATCAACAAGAAAATATCCACATAATAAATAATAATATAAAGAAAAAGAAATTAAGTTATATATAAATAAGTAAAAGAAAAATGATCAAAAATATAAAAAAAAAATTTTTTCTTTATAATTGATGTTAATAAGATAAAAAACTTTTTTCTAATGTCATTAAATACTGAAATATTTTTAAACATAAATAAATATGAACAAAGAATAGCTATAAAAGAAAATAATATTCTTAAAGAAATTTTAATTGAAAGAGATAACCAAAAAAGAATAGTAGGAAATATTTATAAAGGTAAAATAATAAGAGTACTTCCTGGTATGCAAGCAGCATTTGTAGATATAGGATTAGAAAAAGCAGGTTTCTTACATTTATCAGAAGTTATACCTCTAGAAAAAGATGATGAAGAATCTGATGAAAATTTTAAATTAAACAAACTAAATACTGAAGATATAAATAAATGGTTACGAGAAGGCCAAGAAGTATTAGTTCAAGTTGTAAAAGAAAGTATAGGTAATAAAGGTGTAAAATTAACTTCACATTTATCTGTATCATCAAGATTTTTAGTTTTCTTGCCTGATTTAGATCATATAGGTATATCTCTTAAGATAAATAAAGAAGAAGAAAAACAAAGATTATTAGATTCTATTAAGAAAATAACTCAAAGTGAAAATCCTAGAGGTTACATATTAAGAACTGCTGCAGAAGGTGCTAGTTATGAAGAGCTAGAAAATGACATCAAGTTTTTAAATAACCTATGGCAAGATATTTTAGATATTTCAAGTACTATAATTAAACCAGGTGTTGTTTATGAGGATTTTAGTTTAATAATTAAAACAATTAATATTTTTGCTAATGACAATCCTGATAAAATTCATGTTGATAATATAGATTCATACAAAGAAATTTGTCAATTTGCTGATAAATACATTCCTGGATTAAGAGATAAAATAGAGCTTTATCAAAAACATAATATTTTTGAAGAATATGATATTGATACAGAAATAAATAAAGCTTTAGATAAAACAGTATATCTCAAATCAGGAGGATATCTGGTTATCGAACAGACTGAAGCAATGATAACTATCGATATAAATACAGGTGGTTTTATAGGAACAAAAAATCTAGAAGAAACTATATTTAAGACAAATTTAGAAGCTACAAAAGAAATAGCTAGACAGCTAAGGCTAAGAAATTTAGGTGGTATCATAATTATAGATTTCATTGATATGATGGATGAGTCACATAAAAATCAAGTTTTAGAAGCTCTGAAGAAAGAATTAGAGCTTGATAAGGCCAAGACTAGTGTCAGTGATATTTCAGAGCTAGGATTGGTCGAGATGACGCGTAAAAGGGTACATGAGAGTTTATTAAGGACACTATGCCAGCCATGTGATCACTGTAGAGGTAAAGGAAGCGTCAAAACATTACAGACAATTTGTTATGATATATTCAGAGAAATTAAATCAGAATCAAAAAATTATCCAAATTATAATAATTTCTTACTTATGTCTTCAAAAAAGATTATTGACTATATAGAAAAAGAAGAATCTATATGGTTAGCAGAACTGGAACTTGAAATCGATAAAAACATTCATCTAAAAGCTGAAAGTAGTCATATATACAATCAATACGATATAATTCCATTAAATTAAAAAAAAATACAAAACATTATTGACAGCTTAATAAAAAGAGCTATAATACTTACTCATAGTCGCCGACTTAGCTCAATAGGTAGAGCAACTGACTTGTAATCAGTAGGTCGCCAGTTCGATTCCGGCAGTCGGCACCATAAATACGGAGTGGTAGTTCAGTTTGGTTAGAATACCTGCCTGTCACGCAGGGGGTCGCGGGTTCGAGTCCCGTCCATTCCGCCATATTCTCATTAAGGTCTAGTTCTTAAAACTCAGTTTTCCCCTTTTTACTTCTGATATCTTGATCTAGACCTTAATTTTTTATATTTTCTTAAAAACTCAATAAATTTTAACTATTAAATATCTAAAAAAATATTTCGATAAAATCTATATTACTTTTTATTTGTATATAAATATAAGTTGTTATGTTTAATGTAATGATGTACCATTACACAATTACATTAAAGATATTTTTTTATGAATTCAAATAAAGGATGGCAACAATTAGTAAATATCTTATCTGAAACTTCAGATTCCAAAGATATTGATATTATTTGTGATTTTTTATTAACTAAAGAAGAAAAAGAGCAATTAAATAAAAGAGTTCTTTTGACAAAAGAGTTATTAAAAAAAGAAAAATCACAAAGAGAAATATCTAAGGAAGTAGGTATAAGTATTTGTACAGTTACAAGATGTTCTAACGCTCTAAAAGATTGTTCTAAAAGAGTAAAAGAAATATTCTCTGATAATATAAAAGGTGATTAAATGTCAATAAAAAAGCCAGAAAAATTTTTAGCATCACATATCTATAATTTAGATTATCAAGAAGATTTAAATAGATGTTTTGCTAATTTATGTACTAACAAAAAAAATACTATATTGTTAGAATCAGCAGAAATAGATACAAAAGATAAACTCAAAAGTATTTTGGTACTAAATAGTGCCTTACGTATAGCTTGTATTGAAAACAAAGTTTTTATGAAACCATTGTCCAAAAATGGTGAATATGCACTAAAAGAGATACAAAAAAACATCAAAGATGATATTGAATATAAATATGATAACAAACAATTAATATTAACTTTTAAATCAATAAAAGATTATCAATTTAATGAACATCAAAAATTAAAAAAACAGTCAGTTTTTGATGCTCTAAGAATTATAAAAGATAGTTTTGAAATAGATAATGAATTTAGTATTTTTTTGGCTGGTTTATTTGCTTATGATGTTGTTGGTAGTTTTGAAGAAATAGGTCAAGTAAAACGTAAGAATAAATGTCCAGACTATGTATTTTATTTAGCTGATACAATACTTGTAAGTGATCATCAAGAAAAAAATACATTTATACAAGTTAATAGCTTTGGACATCAAACAATATCAGAACTAGAGGATAGCGTTGCTGTAATTAAGCAAAATATAAATAATGATATAGAGTTAAAAGTTGAAAAATTTAGCAATTTAGAACCTAAAGAATCAATAAGTGATAGAGATTTTTGTGGTGTAGTAGATAAACTAAAATCACATATTATAAATGGTGATATATTCCAAGTTGTACCTTCAAGAAGTTTCTTTTTGCCATGTCAAAATTCTTTGGAAGTTTATAAAGAGCTTAAACGTACAAATCCTAGCCCGTATATGTTTTATATGCAAGATGAAGATTTTATTATTTTTGGAGCATCGCCAGAAAGTGCCTTAAAATATCAAAAATCTACGAATCAAGTAGAAATATATCCTATAGCAGGCACACGTAGAAGAGCAAAAAATCCAGATGGTAGTATTAATGCAGATTTAGATAGTAGGATTGAGCTAGAGCTTAGATTAGATGCTAAAGAAAATGCAGAGCATATGATGTTGGTAGATTTAGCACGTAATGATGTTGCAAGGATATCTAAAACTGGTACTCGCTATGTTGCTGATCTTTTAAAGGTTGATAGATATAGTCATGTTATGCATTTGGTCTCTAGAGTAGTAGGTCAACTTGCTGATGATTTGGATGCTTTGCATGCTTATCAGGCTTCTATGAATATGGGTACATTAACAGGTGCACCAAAGATAAAAGCAATGCAGTTAATATCAGAAGTCGAAAAACAGACTAGAGGTGGATATGGCGGAGCTATTGGTTATTTTAATGGGTATGGTGATTTAGATAGTTGCATAGTTATACGTTCTGCATATGTTGAAGATGAAGTGGCAGAGGTTCAAGCAGGTGCAGGTGTGGTATTGGATTCTATACCTATAGCAGAAGCTGATGAAACTAGAACAAAAGCACAAGCTGTAATATCAGCTATCAAAAATGTACATGGAGTGTAGTTAATGGCTAATATTATATTTATAGATAATTTTGATTCATTTTCTTATAACTTGGTGGATGAATTTAGAGTTCTAGGAAATAATGTCGAAGTATTCAGAAATAATTTATATCTGGAAGTTCTTTTGGATAAAATTAACTCAACTGATAATCCTATAGTTGTGATATCGCCTGGTCCTGGCAATCCTGCAAGTGCAGGATGTATAGTTGATCTTATATCAGTTATTAAAGGTAAGGTACCAATTATAGGAATATGTTTAGGTCATCAAGCTATAGTTGAAGCTTATGGTGGTATAGTATCTCATGCTAACGAAATTGTTCATGGTAAAACTGCTAAAGTTAAATTTATAAAGCATGGTATTTTTGAAGGTTTGGAATCACCATTGAGTGTGGCTAGGTATCATTCTTTAGTAGTTATTAAAGTACCAACTGGCCTCGAAACTGTAGCGGAAGTTAATGATTTGGTAATGGCTGTAGTAGATGATAAAAATAAGGTCTGTGGTTTACAGTTTCATCCTGAATCAATAATGACTATACATGGTTCTAAACTCTTAGATAATATAGTTAGATGGGTACAGCAATGATTAGTTTAAGAGATATTGTCGAAAAATTATTTAATTCAGAAGATCTTAATTATGAAGAAAGTTATCAGCTTTTTGATTATTTTATCAAAGGTCAAATAGAGTTACCTTTACAAACTAGTATATTAATAGCTCTTAAACTAAAACAAGAAACTTCGACAGAAATAGCAGCCGCAGTAGAAGCTCTACTTGATAATACAAAAGAGTTTCCAAAAATAAATGGAGATTTAGCTGGAATAGTTGGGACTGGTGGAGATGGGTTTAATACTATTAATATTTCTACAACAGCTGCGATTGTTGCAGCGGCAGCTGGTTATAAAGTTGCTAAACATGGTGGTCGAAGTGTATCAAGTAAATCAGGTTCTTTTGATCTTTTAGAATCTTTTGGTGTCAATATAGAGTTATCACCACAGCAAACAAAAGAATGTTTAGAACTATATAATCTTGGATTTTTATTTGCGCCATTTTATAGTGGAGGTTTTAGGTATATAAAAGAGGCTAGAGCTATCTTAAAAACAAGGACTATTTTTAATATTTTAGGACCTTTGATAAACCCAGCTAGACCAAATAAGGTTGTGATAGGAGTTTACTCAAAAGATTTAATTTTGCCAATGGCAAAAACTCTAATTAATCTTGGAATTGATAGAGCAGTTGTAGTATACGGTAGTGGCTTAGATGAAGTAGCAATACATGATGATACTTATGTCGCTGAAATACAAAATAATCAAATAACGGAATATAAAGTTTCTCCTGTAGATTTTGGTATAGATACATATGCAATCAAAGATCTTGAAGGTGGATTACCAGAGCAAAATAGAGAGATTATAAAGCAAATACTTCAAGGTAAGGGTAAACAAGCGCATAATGCTGCGGTAGCTGTAAATGTAGCTATGCTTATGAAACTTTATGATAAGGATGATTTAAAACAAAATACTCAAGAAGTATTAGAGCTTATAAAATCAGGCAAATGTTTTGATACATTACAACACGTTATAAATTATGATAAATAAAATCAAAAAATTAGGAATTTGTATATTAGGAGTATTAATGATAAGCTCTGGATATACATGTACAGTTTTTATTAAAAATAATGGCAAAAATAATTATGTTTTTGCTAAAAGTAGAGACGTAACTTTTAATAGATACGATTCAACATATTATTTTTTAAGGCAAGAAAATGTAGTTTTTCATGTACCAAAAAAAGGTTATAAATATATTTCTTTACAATATAGCCAATCTCAACCAGATCCAAATATTTTCTCTACAGGAACAAATGAAAAAAATTTGTCTATGAGTTATAACTATGATAGTTCACAGTTAGGAAGTACAGGCGATAATTTATCTGAATATACTCCTTCTATTATAAATATGGCTGATAAGTTTAATAGATATTTAATTAGTAACGCTGCTACATTAAATGATGTAAATAAAATAATTAAACAAGCTGTTTATAATTTTAATAATAAAAGTACTGAACAAGAGCCTTTTGCTGTTCCTATGTTATTATCATTTGCGCAACATAATAAAAATAAAAAAGATATTTATGAGGTTGTAGAGATTGTAATATCAAACCCTAATACTGTAAAAAAAACATACTTTAAATCATTAAAAATAAGTGGTTATCAAGATTTCCAGGAAAATAAGAAGTGCATAAGTATTTTGAATAATATGTACGGTAAAGGATTTAATAAAGACATGGTAGGTATTTATAATAAAGTATTTATGTCTAATCAATTTATCTGTAGTTATATTGGAAGAACAAGCTTTAAAAATAATTATTCAAATTTGGCAAGTTATTACTTTGCAGATCAAGTTGCTAAATTGATAGCTTATAATAACTTAAAACTCGATTATAAAATTAAAAAATCGAATGATTATCTAATTGAAACTAACTCTATAACCTCTCTAGATTTACAAAAACATACATATTTTGTTCCCCCAGAATCTATATCTCGTTATGACTCTTTAGATACTTTGCTCAAAAATTCAGAGCAAATATCAAAATTGGTTAATGATAAAAATGGATACTCTAGAGAGTTAGCTATTATGTTCTTAAATGATATATATAATCCAAGTAAATATGATTTAGATGGCTATACTATGTCATCTAATATGGCTGTTTCTAGAGAAAGTAGTAGAGCAAAATATGTTGTTAGTTTTATTAAAGACAATACCACAGGAATAGAAGTTCCATATATATTTGTTGAAATTACTTCTCCAGCACAACCGTACAATAGAGCTACTATAAAACTAAATAAATGCTTTTGGGAAGAGCATAAAAATAATGATATTATTGTTGATAAAGATGAATTTTATTATAAATATCATAAGATGTATCAAAATTATAATGGACAATAACCATGAAAAAAATAATATATAGTTTATCGATATTATCTTGTAGTTTAGGTTTTTCAGCTGATAGTGATACTAAATATCAAAAAGCTGTATTTGCAGGTGGTTGTTTTTGGTGTTTAGAATCAGATTTTGAATATATGCAAAAACATCAAGATTTAAGCCATGATGGTATTATAAAAATTATTTCTGGTTATGACGGTGGTTTGCAAAAAGATCCTACTTATAAAACAGTATCTGCAGGTATTACAAACTACAAAGAATCAGTAGAGGTTGTATATGATCCTACTAAAATTAGTTATCAAGATTTAGTAGAGTATTTTTATCGTCGTATAGATCCTACAGATTCTAAAGGACAGTTTTGTGATAAAGGTGAGCAATATCAATCAGCTATATATTATAGCGATGATAAACAAAAACAGGTTGCTGAAGATGTTACTAAAAAATTAAAAGCAGAATTTAAAAAGCATAATCAACCTGTATATACCCAAATTTTACCATCTACACATTTTTATAAAGCAGAAAGTTATCATCAAAATTATCATCATAAAAACCCTAAAAGATATTGTTATTATCGTACAGGATGTGGTCGTGATGTAACAGTAAATAAAGTTTGGCAAAATATAGATTGGAAATATAGTAATATAACACCTTTTAATATACCATCTAGCTATGCTGAATGTTTAACAAGATAGTAAAATGAAAGTAGTAGGTGTAGCATCAAAAGTTTCTAATGATAGGGAAGATTTGCTTGAAGAAGCTTGGGAGCTTTTCTTTAATAGTGAGGTATTAGAGTATCTTAATGGTCAAAATATATCTCAGGATATAATATCTGTTTATTATGGCTATGAAGGCGATCATACGGCTCCATATACTCTTTTGATAGGTTATGAGGTGGCTGAGTCTTTTGAGGTACCAACAGGGTTAAATTCTGTGCAAATTGAGCTTAACCATCAAACGTACCGTGTTGAAGGCGAGCTACCTGATGCTATTATTGATAAATGGCAACAAATTTGGGCAGATAATTCTAAAAAGAGAGCTTATAAAGCAGATTTTGATAGATATAATCCTATTAAAGATTATGCTGAAGTTAATGTCGAATATTTAAAATAAATAAGCTTCAGATCAACAAAGTACAGAAAAATTCAACTTTTATTCTTTTTTCGTTTAAAATACTTCATAAAATTATATAAATAATAAGTATTATGGAAACTATATTAGCTAAGATAGTTGAAGCAAAAAGAAATTGGCTTTTTGCAAAAAAAAGATTATTTCCACTAGATGTATTCAAAAAAGAAGTTATCAAAACAGATAGAGATTTTTATCAGGCTTTAGAATCAGACAAAGCAGTATTTATTCTAGAGTGTAAAAAAGGATCTCCTTCTAAAGGAGTTATCCGTAAAAAATTTGATCTAAATGAAATAGCAGCAGTATATAAAAATTACGTAAATGTAATATCTGTACTTACAGATGAAGAATTTTTTATGGGTAGCTTTGCAAATCTAGAGATTGTTAGAAAGCAAGTAACTCAACCTATACTTTGTAAAGATTTTATTATAGATGAGTATCAAATATATTTAGCGAGGCATTATCAAGCTGATGCAGTGTTACTGATGCTTTCGGTATTAGATGATAATGAGTATAAGAAACTAGCAAAAGTAGCTAATCGTCTTGGTATGGGTATCTTAACTGAAGTTAGTAATGAAGAAGAACTTGAAAGAGCTATCAAACTCAAAGCAAAAGTTATAGGTATTAATAATCGTAATCTAAGAGATCTTTCTATTGATCTAAATACTACGCGTCTTTTGGCGCCAAAAATACCTAAAGGAACAATTATTATTTCAGAATCAGGAATTTATAAAAATCAAGAAATCCGTGATTTAAGAAATTATGTTAATGGCTTTTTGATAGGTAGTTCTATTATGAGTGAACGCAATCTAGAACTTGCAGTTAGAAAGCTTGTATATGGTTTTAATAAGGTTTGTGGTCTTACCTCTGTAGAAAATGCGAAAAAAGCATATAATGCAGGAGCGGTGTATGGAGGATTTATATTTGTAGAGAAATCTCCTCGCTGTGTAGATTTTGCCATGGCAAAACAAATAACTAAAAAAGTTAGATTAAACTATGTAGGTGTATTTGCTAATGCTAGTATTGAAGATGTTGTAAATACTGCTTATGGTTTGAAACTTAGTGCAGTGCAGTTACATGGTGACGAAAATCAAGAATATATAGATGCACTAAAATCAAAACTACATAGAAACTGTCAGATATGGAAAGCTTATGGAATTGACAAAACTGTCCCAGAGTTTTTTGCTAATGTAGATTATCACTTATTGGATGCTCAAGTAGATGGTAAATCAGGTGGTACTGGTAAAGCTTTTGATTGGAGTCTTATCAAAGATAGAAAAAATATAATACTTGCTGGTGGTCTGAATCCTAAAAATATAGCAAAAGCAATAGAGCTAAGATGTTCTGCTTATGATATTAATTCTGGAGTAGAATCTGAGCCAGGACAAAAAGATCAGCAGAAATTAAAAGAAGTTTTTGAGGTTATAAGAGACTACTAGCATCTTATTTCACACTTTATTTTAACTTATAAGTATTAAAAGTAATTCATAGTTAGTATATATAATTGCAACAATATTTAGCTACTGCTATTCTAAATAAAAATATCTAATACACCCTAACTATGAATCAACCAGAAATTAAATATTTAAAAGACTACAAGCCAAGTAATTATCTTATAAATGAAACACATCTAAAATTTGAACTTGATGAGTCAAAAACTAGAGTGACAGCAAATTTACATATAGTAGCTAATCCAGCAAATCGTGAAAATAACACACTGGTTTTAGATGGTAATAATCTAAAACTATTATCTATAAAAATGGATAATAAAGAGCTATCAAATACAGATTTTATAGTTAATGAAAACCAATTAATCATAGATGATGCTCCAGAAAAGTTTGTATTAGAAACAGTGGTAGAGATTAATCCTGAGGCTAATACATCTCTAGAAGGCTTATACAAGTCTGGAGGGGTGTTTTGTACTCAATGTGAGGCAACTGGATTTAGAAAAATTACTTACTATCTAGATAGACCAGATGTGATGTCTTCTTATACAGTCAAAATAATAGCAGACAAGCAAAAATATCCAGTAATTTTATCAAATGGCGATAAAGTTGAGTCTGGAGATATTTCAGATACTCAGCATTTTGCAGTATGGAAAGACCCTTTTAAGAAGCCTTGCTATTTATTTGCCCTAGTTGCTGGAGATTTAGCAAGTATTAGAGATACTTATGTTACAAAGTCTAACCGAAAAGTGAGCTTAGAAATATACGCTTTTAAACAAGATGTTGATAAATGTCACTATGCAATGCAAGCTGTCAAAGATTCAATGAAATGGGATGAGGATAGGTTTAGCTTAGAGTATGACTTAGATACTTTTATGATTGTAGCCGTGCCTGATTTTAATGCTGGTGCAATGGAGAATAAAGGATTAAACATCTTTAATACCAAATATATTATGGCTAGTGATAAGACTGCTACAGATAAAGATTTTGAGTTGGTACAAAGTGTAGTGGGACATGAATATTTTCATAATTGGACAGGCGATAGAGTTACTTGTAGAGACTGGTTCCAGCTTAGCTTAAAAGAAGGCTTGACTGTATTTAGAGACCAAGAGTTTACTTCTGATTTAAACTCTAGAGATGTTAAAAGAATTGATGATGTACGTATTATTAGAAGTGCTCAATTTGCTGAAGATGCTAGTCCGATGTCTCACCCTATCCGCCCAGAGTCTTACATTGAGATGAATAATTTCTATACTGTAACGGTGTATCATAAAGGTGCTGAGATAATTCGTATGATTCATACCTTACTAGGCGAAGAAGGCTTCCAAAAAGGTATGAAACTATACTTTGAAAGACATGATGGACAAGCTGTTACTTGTGATGATTTTGTAAATGCTATGGCAGATGCTAATAATCGTGATTTTAGTTTGTTTAAGAGATGGTATGCTCAATCAGGTACGCCAAGTATTAAAGTTACAGAAAACTACGATGCAGAAAATCAAATTTATAGTCTAACATTAGAGCAAACTACTCCGCCAACAGCAGATCAAAAAGAAAAACAAGCTCTTCATATACCAGTTAGTATGGGCCTTATCACTCCAGAAGGTGAAAATATCGCCGAGCAAGTTATTGAGCTAACAGAGCAAAAGCAAACCTATACTTTTGAAAATATTACTGCAAAGCCAGTAGCTTCTTTATTTAGAGATTTTTCGGCACCTGTTAAGGTTGAGCATGAACGTGCTGAATCAGAGCTATTACATATCGTTAAGTATGATAATAATGCTTTTAATCGTTGGGACTCTTTACAGCAATTAGCTACTAAAATGATATTAAACAACGCCGATGTAGATACAGATTTTTTAAATGCTTTTAAATCAATTTTACATGATAAAGATTTAGATAAAGCCTTAATTAGTGATGCTCTAATGATACCAACAGAGTCTACAATTGCTGAAGCAATGCCGACAATTATGGTTGATGATATTGTCAACTCTCGCAAAAAAGTCATAAATCAGCTAGCAGATAAATTAAAAGATGATTGGTTAGAGGTATATCAACAATGTAATGATAATAAGCCGTATAGCTTATCAGCTGAGCAAATTGCTAAAAGAAAGCTAAAAGGTATCTGCTTGAGTTATCTGATGAATGCTAGTGAGGTAAGTCAGGGTACAAAGCTAGCACAACAACTATTTGATAATGCTGATAATATGACAGATCAACAAACTGCATTTTCAGTATTGCTAAAGTCTAATGATAAACAAGTTCGTGATAATGCTATCAAAGAGTTTTATAACCGCTGGAAACATGAGGACCTAGTAGTAAATAAATGGCTACTATCCCAAGCTCAAATATCTCATGAGTCAGCTTTAGATATAGTCAAAAGCTTAGTTAATCATCCTGCATATAATGCGAAAAACCCTAATAAAGTTTATTCGCTAGTAGGTGGTTTTGGTGCTAATTTCTCACAATATCATCGCAAAGATGGTTTAGGATATGCATTTATGGCTGATACTGTGCTAGAGCTTGATAAATTTAATCATCAAGTTGCAGCTAGAATGGCTCGTAATCTTATGAGCTGGAAACGCTATGACTCTGATAGACAAACTATGATGAAACAGGCTCTTGAGAAAATCAAAGCTTCAAATCCTAGTAAAAATGTCTTTGAAATCGTTAGTAAGAGTTTGGAGATGTAGCTTTTTATATTTATTATCAACTTGTCTTTATAAAGTAGATAAACAGATTAGTTTGTTATTTCCATTTATTTAAAACGTGATTTATATGCCAGGTTAACCTCTGAAAGGAATAATTGTCCATTGCTCTTTGACCTGTAAGCATTGAGGCTAAAAATACTGGGGTCTTAACTCCTCTTATACTCATTATATGACAGCCTAATATTTTATTGTAGTCAAGGGGAAATTTATTTTCGAATATGTTGCTAGCCAAGGCGTTTGCTACAATAATAGCTTTTGGCTTTGCTTGTTCTATTAGTTCTAGAGCAATTTTTAGCTGTTGGTTAGCGAATTCATTAGGCTCATTATCTTTTTTTAGTAAGATTTCCTTAACTAACTTCTGATTTGTTTCGCGTAACTGAAAAAGATCTATGTGTTCCCATTCTAACTTGAGCTTTTCAGAGAGCTTTTCGAATTTTTTAAAATATGGATAATGATTCCGAGCAATGCTCTCAATCTCTAGGGATATTTGGGTTGAGAAATTACCCATGTTTGGGAATTTAAAAAAATTATCAGGTTTTATTTCCGGATTATTGAGACTAGGCAACAGAGATCTAAACCCTTTAGTGCTATATGAAGGGTTAATTCCAATAAAAAGCAAACATTGCTTTTTTAATTTAGGGTAGAGGAGGGGCATTCGAGTTACCTTAACAGGACAGTTCTCTTTCCAGACTTTTAGTATTTGTGTATTTAGTTCATTTTCTTCAATTTTCATATATGAATATAGCAGCTTTTAATATACTTAATTATAACTATATGTTGGAGACATTACACTGTAATCATATTTTTATAACATAAAACCCATCAACTATTGATAGGTAGATTGTAAACATAAACATACATTTATATGTATTTTATTAGTCTTTACAACCTCATAATCAATACTATAACAAAAGAAAATTTACTACGAAATTAGATTTATAAAAGATGAGGAAAATATAAGAGTTTACTATTTTTATAGTGCTATACCTTATAAATACTTATAATAGACTTATTAATTATTTAAAAGCAAGAATAAATATGTCAGTAGTTGTTGTAGGAAGTGCTAATAGAGATTTAGTTGTAAAAGTTGATCAACTTGCACAAAAAGGTCAAACGATAATAAGTCAAAATTATGAAGAGTTTTGTGGTGGTAAAGGAGCTAATCAAGCTGTAGCTGCAAGAAGACTTGGCGAAAATGTAACTTTTATTACAAACCTTGGTAAAGATAGTTTTGGAGATAGGCTTTTAGAGTTTTATAAAAAAGAAGGCTTAGATAGCTTAACTATCAATCAAGATTCTGGTAGTAATACAGGTTTGGCTTTTATTTGTGTTGATAATCAAGGTCAAAATATAATTAATGTAGTAATGGGAGCTAATGCTAAGTTAGATCAGCAAATTTTGGACAAACATAACCAAAAAATCCAACAAGCAAAAATCATATTAACCCAACTAGAAACTCCTTTGGAAACTATTGAGTATTTAGCAAATAAAATCACTGATAAACAAACTTTTATATTAAACCCTGCCCCAGCTAGAGAGCTACCTCAAGAGCTACTCAAAAAGGTAGATATATTAACGCCAAATGAGACTGAGGCATCTATTTTGTCAGGTATAGAGGTTAAAGACGTAAATACAGCTAAGCAGGCAGCAAAAGAGCTGCATAATAAAGGTGTATCTACAGTTATAGTAACTTTGGGTGAACAAGGCGCTTTATTATCAAAAAATAATGGCCAAGAACAAAAATTATTTGCTACCAAAAAAGTAGATGTGGTAGACACTACAGCTGCAGGAGATACTTTTAATGGTGTTTTGGCATTTTGTCTAGACAAAGGATTATCTATAGAACAATCAATCGAGATAGCTAATACAGCAGCAGCTCTAGCAGTAACTATAGAGGGAGCAGAAGATTCAGCACCTACTTTAGAGAAATTGAATACTTATCTAGAACAAAAAATATAATATATGGAGATTTAAAATGGTTGTACTACACTCGTACGGTGTTGCGGTATTTTTTTGCATAATTACGATGCTATGTTGGGGTTCTTGGGCAAATACACAAAAGCTCTCGACAAAAGAGTGGCCTTTTCAACAGTATTATTGGGATTATGCTTTAGGGATTTTGATAGTATCTTTTGTCTTGGCTATAACTATGGGAAGCTTTGGTACAGAAGGTAGATCATTCTTTAGTGATATTTCTCAAGCATCATCTGAGAGTTTTATTTATGCTTTTATGGGCGGTGTGGTTTTTAACTTAGCTAATATACTACTTGTAGCTGCTATTGATATTGCAGGGATGTCTGTAGCTTTTCCTTTAGCTATTGGTTTGGCTCTAGTCATAGGTGTGATTACAAACTATATAGCAACACCTCTAGGTCAGCCTGTAGTCTTATTTTTAGGAGTTTTGAGCGTACTTGCAGCAATTATTATTGATGCTGTCATATATAAGCGTATTTCTGATAATAAAAACAAAAATATGCTTAAAGGATTTATAGTTTCGATTATTTCAGGTATTTTAATGGGCTTTTTCTATCCATTGGTTATTAAATCAATCTCAAGTGATTTTGTAACTCCTCAGGTTGGCTTAATGACACCATATACAGCAAGTTTTATATTTGCTGTAGGGATATTTGTATCTAACTTTGTAATCAATGGTTGGATGATTAAGTTTCCTATTTCAGGTAAAAAACTTAAGTTTAAAGACTATTTCTCTCAAGGTACGCCATGGTTGCATACTATTGGTATATTAGGAGGTGTGATTTGGGGGATTGGATCTTGTCTTAACTTTATAGCTTCTGGTATTGCAGGACCTTCTATCTCGTATGGTTTGGGTCAAGGTGCAACAATGATAGCGGCATTCTGGGGTGTATTTATTTGGAAAGAATTTGCCAAAGCACCAAAAGGTACAAATAAGTTGATAGTACTAATGTTTATAACTTATATTTTAGGATTAACACTTATTGTTTTTGCGAGAAATATTTAGTTTTATAATTATTTGAATGCTTTTAATAAAAGCGTAGTGGTTGTTTTAATAAAGTCATTTTCTTCTAATATATCTTTATCTAACTCATAAGATCTTATGAATGGAGCTAACGTTGCAGATGATATAAATAGAAGGACATATTTAGCAGAAAAATCTTTGGATAGTTGTCCATTATTTTGAAAATCTTTTATTTTTTCTTCAAGTTGATCAAATGATGCGAATTTTTGTTGATTTTTGATACCTGATAAAGAAGAGTTTTTTTCTAAGCGCTGCCAGTCTAACATTTTTAGTATATCAGTATTTTTTGTATGAATATTAAACCTTGCTTTGACTAGCTTTTTTAAAAACTCTTCAAATGTATCTTCCTTTATACAGTCTTTGATATCAGAAAATGTTTCAGAATTTATTAAAGATTCTTTAACAGCTTTCCATAAGTCAGTCTTATTAGAAAAATAATGATATATAAGAGAGCTTTGTACATTAGCTTTTTTAGCAATATCTCTAATAGATGTGCCATTAAAACCATTTTCAAGAAATAACACTTTTGCAGATTTAATAATTTTTTTAGCAGTTTTATGAGTTTTAGATTCCATTAATTTTAAGAGTTTCATAAGTTTTTAGAGATTATAGCAGATAGTATGTTTTAAATTCTATTGAACGATCGATCATTAGGTGATAATATTATTGATCAACTGTTCAATAATTTAAAAAAGAGACTCTTCCTATGATTTTAGTCAGAAAAAAACCTTTAGGTGTTGTAATGCTAACAATTTTTACAATAGCTTTAGGTTGCGGTTATTTCTTTGGTGCGATGATGTTTACACCTTCTCTTCCAGCAATTACAGATTATTTTGATACAAGTTCATCATTATCTAGAATGACAGTTTCAAGTTTTTTTGTAACAATGGCTATATCTCAGCTTATCTATGGACCAGCATCAGATAAATACGGTAGGAAACCTTTAATTTTAATAGGATCTATAATCTTTGCTTTAGGTTCAATATTATGTATTCTCTCTCATTCTATTATATTTCTAATTTTTAGTAGAGCTATACAGGGTCTCGGTGCAGGAGCTTTAATTACTTTGGCTAGAACATTGGTTCAGGACTCTTTTAGAAAAGAACACTTTTTAAAAGCAGTATCTTGGATGAGTATATTTTTTGCCGTAGCTCCAGCTATTTCTCCAGTTATTGGAGGTTTTTTACAGTTTCATTTTGGTTGGCAGAGCAATTTTATTTTTATGTTTATTTTTGCGGTTAGTTTATTTATTGCTGTACTTTTTTTATTACCAGAAACTAATAAAGATAAAAATCCTAAAGCAATGAATATTAGTCATTTAGTCAATAACTATCTAATTGTTGCAAAAAATAAGAAATTTTGGATTTATCTACTTTTTATTATTACTGGTTTATCAGGAGGAATTTCGTTTGATGTAGTAGGATCATTTATATTAATCAAGGATTATCATTTAACATCAGTAGCTTTTGGTATGATCTCAACACTTTTATTAATGATGATAATTGTTTCACGTTTTTTGACATCAATGATATTGCTTAAGTATATGGATAAAAATAAGGTTATACTGTTTGGATTATTTCTCATGTTCTTATCATCTAATATATTGATAATTTTAGATTTATTAAATCTATTAGGGCTATTTGATCTTTTATTTATTCTTGCTATTTTTTTCTTAGCTTGTGGAATAGTAATACCAATTTCAGCAGCAAATCTTTTGAGTTTATTTGATAATATGAAAGGAGTAGCTAGTGCTTTTTATGGATCTATGCAAATGTGTGGGATTTTCTTGATAAGTATTATTGCATCAAGTATGAATCCATCGATTGGTTTTATGCTAAGTATTATAAGTGTATTATCAGTTATTAGTTTTATTATGGGACTTAGGATTTTTTATAAAAGAAATAATTTATTTAAAATTAGGAGTAATACTATTCAATCAGCGTAATATACAATATTTGATATATCAAAATAATCATTGATTTGTTGTAATTGGTTTTTTCTAAGAAAATTTATCCAAAAATTAGTTGTTTGGCAGTGGGTAGAACGAGTTACGGGGATTCTTATGTTTATTATTGCGATTAGCTGTACTCGAATGCTAATTAATTTCTAATCAACCCTATTAGATTTCTAAATTTATAGTCTCACCAATTTTTAAAATCAAAGCATTTTCTTCACCATATTTTTGATTTATAGCTGCTTGTTTGAATCTTTTAGGAGGCTCAAAAAACGGCTCTGGTGTAAGTCTGATAGTTCCCCAGTGCATGCCTATGGTTTTGGTCGCTTTGATATCTTTGGCTATTTGAATTGCTTCTTCCGGAGTAGCATGTACAGAACACATAAAATCACGAGGCTCGTATGCCCCTATACCTATTAAAGCGAGATCAAAATATTCTTCTTTTTTACCAATTTCTTTAAATACTTCGCCATAAGCAGTGTCTCCTGAGAACCATATTTTCTTATTTTTATCTTTGATTGAGAAGCTAGCCCATAGAGTTTTATTTCTATCAAATAATCCCCTCCCAGAAAAATGAACGCATGGCAAACAGCCTATAGTAATATCATTTATATTAATCTCTTGCCACCAGTTCATTTCGGTTACATTTTTAAAACCTCTTTTGATAAAGAAATTACTAAGCCCTAGAGGCACTACTACTTTGATATTTTCTTTATTTGGAAAGTTCTTTATAACTTTTGAATCTAAATGATCATAATGATTATGACTAATAATAAGCATATCAATTTTTGGAAGCTCATTTAAATCTAAAGGAGAAAATATTTCTCGTTTTGGTCCTAAAAATCCAGGCCCAGCATTTTTACTTAAAAAAGGATCTGTAACAATAAAATATTCATTAAGCTTAATCAAAAAAGCAGCATGCCCTAACCAAGTAATACTATAATCATTTGATTTATCTAACAGCTCTAAAGCTTGTTGTTTTTCTAAAACATGGTCTTTAGGAAAACTTTCTTTATGCTTTTTAAACATAGAAGAAAAAATAAATCTTAAAAAATCTCTACTTCCTCCTTTGCGCATGGGGCTACCTAGAGGATTAGAAAAACTATTTTTAGTAGAATTATTAATAGAGATAACTTTTACCGTAATGTATATTTGGTTGTATAGATTTATTTTACATCACAAACAATAATGAAAACTATAAACTTTGAAAAATTATATACTGATTTTACAAGTATTTTTGATTTATGTAGATACACAAATGAATCTCTAGAAGAAGAGATTGTTAGAAGAGTCAAAGAAGATAATATCACTGATGGCATGTTTCTTTTTAGGTTTAGATTAGTGATATTTAAGTTTGAAGTAACAAGCAATTCTATAGAGTATGTTGGTTATGAGAAGTAAATAATATATAAAATTTTAGCTATTTTTATTTAGAATAAGGGAACCTAATAAAGATAATACTGCTGTAACAATAGCAATAAAAGCAGGTACATAAAGTGAGTGGTACTCTAGAATAAGAGATTGTGTTATAAGAGGCATAAATCCAACGAAAACAGCAGAACCTAAACCATAACCAATTCCCATACCAACTAATCTTACTTTGACAGGTAGAGCATTAATACATCTATATTGAGCAATCATAATATAAGCACTAAAAAAAATACTATAGACTAAATACGCAACCATATAGTGTGAGTTATGAATAAAAGCATAGCATAACCAGATAGATAATATTGATGATAAAAGTAAGAACCAATTATCCAATTTTGGAATGCTATCTTTCTTTATTAGTAATGCTGATAGTAAGCCAAATAAACACATCATAAGTAAGCCTATAATGCTAATCTTGAGCATACTGTTAGAGCTATAACTAGATAGATTTGTTAAATAGCTTGGTAAAGCATAATAGAACAATGTAATACAAGACATAACATTAGCAGTCATCAAAAAACAACCTAATAACGGCATTTTGTAATGTTTGAATAGCTCAATAATTGGATTTTTTGTCAGTTGATTAGTTTGTAATAATTGTGTAAAAAGAGGACTCTCATGCAGCTCTTTTCTTATATAGAAAGTAACAATCCCTAGCGTGGAACCAAGTATAAAAGCAATTCTCCAAGCATAATTCTCAGGGAAAATAAAATTAAGTATTATCGTTAGTAGCTTAGCAAGCATTACACCTATAGCTGCAGAGATCATTATTGCTGCGATAGGATATATTTTGTTAGTAATGATAGTTTCGTTTAGGTATGTAAATGCACTATTGACCTCTCCACCAGCAGAAAGACCTTGCATAATACGAAAAGTAAGTAATAGTAAACCAGCATATATTCCTATGACTGAAGCATCAGGAATAAGACCAATACCTAATGTGCCAATTGTCATCAAAAGAACAGCAGCTACCAATACTTTTTTGCGTCCAACTCTATCACCAATTTGTCCAAAGATAATGCCACCAATAGGTCTTGTAACAAAACCTAAAGCAAATATTAAAAGTATGATAATTTGGGAGTTAGAACTATGAAGTAAATGAGCTCCAATCACTTCAGAAAAGCTCAGATATATTATAAAATCAAAATATTCTAGAACCATGCCTAAAGAACAAAGAAAAATAGTTTTTAGTTGTAAGTCTTTCATTTTTTTATCTCTAATTTCAAAGTTTAAATAAAAGTACCTAACTCGCAATAATTAGGTCAAATTGTTCGTAAGATAATATCATGAAAATAACTAAATTATAGTGAATATGGTTTTGTAAAAAACAAAAAAATAAGTCATTTTTGCTTTATAAAAGAAACTATTTTAATCATCTGCTATAATCTGTTTATCTAAAATTTTCAAAAATAATTTGCATGGCTGAAAAATATATATACTCAATGCATAGGGTCGGCAAAGTTGTGCCACCTAACAAATATATCCTTAAAGATATTTCACTATCATTCTTTGATGGCGCAAAGATTGGTGTATTAGGTCTTAATGGTTCTGGTAAATCAACACTACTTAGAATTATGGCTGGTCTTGATACTGAGATTGTTGGTGAAGCAGCTCCACGTAAAGGTGTCAAAATTGGTTATCTACCACAAGAACCGAAGCTTGATGAAACAAAAGATGTAAGAGGTAATGTTGAAGAGGCACTATCACACTTGCAAGAGATGCTTACTAGGTTTGATGAAATTAGTATGAAGTTTTGTGAGCCAATGTCAGATGATGAAATGGCTAAACTTCTAGAAGAGCAAGGTAATTTACAAAATGCTATAGATGCCGCTGGTGCTTGGGAGATTGATCGTAAGCTAGAGGTTGCTGCAGAAGCTCTTCGTCTTCCACCTTGGGATGCTGATGTTACTAAGCTATCTGGTGGTGAGGCTCGTCGTGTTGCTTTATGTAAACTTCTATTATCTGCTCCTGATATCCTGCTTCTAGATGAGCCTACTAACCACTTAGATGCTGAATCTGTAGCATGGTTAGAGAAGTTCCTAGCTGAGTACAAAGGTACAGTTGTAGCAATTACTCATGATAGATATTTCTTAGATAATGTTGCGGAGTGGATTCTTGAGCTTGATAGAGGAGAAGGTATACCATTTAAAGGTAACTATTCACAATGGCTTGAGCAAAAGCAAAAACGTCTAGAGATGGAAGAGAAACGTGAATCTTCACATCAAAAAGCGCTTAAAGAAGAGTTAGAGTGGGTACGTCAAAATGCCAAAGGTCGCCAAGCTAAATCAAAAGCTAGATTAGCAAAATTCGATGAGTTAAGCTCACAAGAGTTCCAAAAACGTAATGAAACTCAAGAGCTATATATTCCACCTGGAGAAAGACTAGGTAACAATGTCATCAAAGTCAAAGATCTTGTTAAATCATTTGATGATAAGCTTCTTGTAGATGGTCTTGAAATGGATGTGTATCCAGGTTCGATTGTTGGTATTATTGGAGCCAATGGTGCTGGTAAGTCTACATTCTTTAAGATGCTAACTGGTAAAGAAACTCCTGATTCTGGTGAGATAAATATCGGTGAAACTGTAAATTTAGCTTATGTAGATCAGTCTCGTGATGCTCTAGATGATAACAAAACTGTTTGGGAAGAAATTGCAGATGGTCTAGATGTAATTACAGTTGGTAAATTCACTATTCCATCACGCCAATATGTAGGTAGATTTAACTTCAAAGGTGCAGATCAGCAGAAATATATTTCTCAGCTATCAGGTGGAGAGAGAAACCGTGTCCATCTTGCGAAGCTACTTAGAAGTGGTGGCAATGTTATTCTACTAGATGAACCGACAAATGATCTTGATGTCGAGACTTTAAGAGCACTTGAGGAAGCTATACTAGCCTTCCCAGGTTGTATTATGGTTATCTCGCATGATAGATGGTTCCTAAACCGTATTGCGACTCATATGCTTGCTTTTGAGGGTAATAGTGAAGTAGTTTGGTTTGAAGGTAACTACGATGCTTATATCGAAGACAAAAAACGCCGTCTTGGCGATAAATATGATGCTATTACTAAGATTAAATATAAACGAATTTCGGTTGATTAATATTTATCTAATCAGCTATTTATCTAAATGATATTAAAGTAAAATCTTAATTATTTTTCTTTAATAAATAGCTTCGCTGGAGAGGTTTATGATAAAAAAAATATTACTTTGTATATGCTTTTTTCTCTTTCTATTAAACTATAGCTTTGCTGATACTGGTATTAGTAATGATCCGATAAATGCTCCTTCTAATCCTTCAAAAGTAGAGAGTAAAGGTTTTTTGGATGAATTTGTAGTTACACCAGTTACAGATGTAGCCTTATTGGCAACTGCACCAATTGGTTCTTTTTTTGGTTTATTCAAAGGGGCTTCAAAGACACAAGATATTCTCTATAATGGAGAATATCATTCAGGTGATAGCGATATGGTTAATGCTTTTGTAGCTCCATTTGCAGCAATAGGCTTTGCATTAGGTGGAGCAATTTATATGACTGTCAAACTACCTGCTGATCTGATAAGTGGTGAAAAGTTAGATTACTAAAAAGGAGTATATTTAAAACTTATAGTTGGGGGCTATAGTTTCCAAATTACTTTAGGCAAAGTCTAAAGTTAATAGTAACCTTCTTTCTCCATCTACAATATTTGGTGATCTATGAACTATACCTGAGCCTGAGTTGCCTATCCAAGATTCCCCTTTAAGTAATGCAATATCTCCAGTATTAAGTTTTTGAATATTTGTATTTTTATTCAAGAAAGGATTGTCGACCTTACCTAGTAAGTTTCTATCAACTTCTTCATTATATAACCATTCGCTTCCTGTACCTGAATAAGTTGTTACAAGTCTACATGGCACATGATCAACATGAAAACGAGGGCACATAGCTTTATCAATAATAGCTAATCTTAGACCGGCTTGTTCTAAATCAAAAAGATAACAAAACATATCGATGATCTCTGTTATATCTTCAATTAAATAGTTTCGCAGAGGAAAGTTTGGTAGCTGCTTAGTTAGTTGTTCTTTAACATCTAAGGGTTTGACTATTATAGGTAGAGTATGAGTACTGCTACTTTCTCTAATGTAATTTTTAGCAGCTATAGCTAAGTTTTCACTAATATTTCTCTGCCATATAGAGATATTAATATTATCATCGTATATATCTGATAGTACTAATTTATCTTTTGATTGAGATCTGTTTTTTCCAATAGATTTTACCATAGCTTCAGTACACAAGAAGATTTAACTTAAAACTCTTAATATGTTATATTATAACATTTAATAGTATTTGATAAGATTTATATTGTCTAGATACAAAATCAATAAAGGTTAGGTATTAGTAATGCAAGATATGGCTCCTCAAAAACTTATTCCTGTGATCGTAATCACAGGTTTTCTAGGTAGTGGAAAGACTACTTTCTTATCTAAGCTTCTTAGACAAGAAGGAATGTCAAGAACAGCTATAATAATTAATGAGTTTGGTGAAGTTGGACTAGATCATGCTTTAGTTGAACATAGTGATGAAGATATCGTTGAACTCCAAAATGGCTGTATCTGCTGTACTATTAGAGCAGATTTGACTCAAACATTACTTAATTTAGCAAATAAACTGTCAAACAAAGATACGAAAGAATTCGATAGAGTTGTAATAGAAACTACAGGTTTGGCAGATCCAGCACCTATAATCCATACATTAATGAGATCATTCGAGCTTCATCAAAATTATAAGTTAGCAGGGGTGATTACTATTGTTGATGCGGTTAATGGGGCTTCAACTTTAGATATACATCAAGAAGCTCTTAAACAAGCCGCAATGGCTGAACGAATTGTTATTTCTAAGACAGATATAGCTGACAAAAAAACACAAGAAAATCTAATAAGTGTATTAAGGTCAATAAATCCATCAACTCAAATAATAGATGGTGCAGATAAAGGTGCTGTAATATCAGCAATAATAGGTTTAAATACTTATGATTCAGATAGTAAATCTGAAGAAATTTTAAAGTGGCTTGCAATCGAAGAGTTTGATCAGCATCATAACCACGACCACGACCACGACCACGACCACGACCACGACCACGACCACGATCACGATCACGATCATCATAATATAAATCGCCATAGTAGTGAAATACAAGCTTTTTCAATGACTAGTGATACTCCTATTAGTTTGATGGCATTTAATTTGTTTCTAGAGCTAGTTTCAGCTATATCAGGACCAAACTTGCTTCGAGTTAAGGGTATTATAAATATAGTGGGAGAGGAGGTGCCTGTGGTTATACACGGAGTACAACATCTTTTTCATCCTGTTAGATGGCTCGATGAATGGCCAGATAATGATCATCGTACTAGATTAGTTTTTATAACTCGTAATATTCCTGCTGAGGCAATACAAAAGTTATTTGATTCTTTGTCATCAGCTACTACAGAGGCCTGATGTATTTTTGTGTCAAAGATAACAATTTTATAAAAAATAAATTATAATCACCTCAGAGTTTATTCTGACAATATTTATCTAAACTCTTTTTTATCAAAAGTTTGATAATCTATTTCGTATAACGTGTTGTTAACACAAGTTAGAATTTGCTCAGATAAATATTTAAAGTTAAAAACCTTAAGGGATTATTATAATATGTCATTTGAGAGTTATCCAAAAACTAGACTTCGTCGAACTAGACAGACTGAATGGTCAAGAAAGTTAATTGCAGAAAATACTCTTTCGCCAAGTGATTTAATTTGGCCGGTATTTATACATGATCGTGATGATGAAGGAGATATTCCTATTGAGTCTATGCCTGGAGTATTTCGTTATAGCCTAAAAAGTGTTCCAGCCATTGTCAGAAAAGCAACTGAGTTAGGAATCCCAGCAATAGCACTTTTTCCAAATATAAGTAGTCATAAGAAAGACTCTCAAGCATCAGAGGCTGTAAATCCATCAAATATTGTTTGTCGAGCTATAAAAGCTGCAAAAGATGAAAATAAGAATATCGGAATTATATGTGATGTAGCTTTAGATCCTTTCACAGATCACGGACATGATGGGATTTTAGACGATAAACATAGGGTATTGAATGACCAGACTGTAGATGTGCTAGTACAGCAAGCACTAGTTCAAGCGCAGGCAGGATGTGATATCGTTGCGCCTTCTGATATGATGGATGGGCGTATTGGAATGATTCGTCAAGCATTAGAAGACGAGGGGTTAGTTGATACGCAGATTATGTCATACGCAGCTAAGTATGCTTCAGGATTTTATGGACCATTTAGGGATGCTATAGGCACTACTAACCTAACAGGCAATGATAAAATATTAAAATTTCGCGATAAGCGTGGCTATCAAATGGATCCAGCAAACTCTGATGAAGCACTTAGAGAAGTAGCTATGGATATATCAGAAGGCGCTGATAGTGTTATGGTCAAGCCTGGTATGCCATATCTAGATATAGTTTATAGAGTATCATCAGAGTTTAGACTGCCAACTTTTGTTTATCAGGTAAGTGGCGAATATAATATGCTTAAAAAATCTGTTGATTGTGGTGATTTAGATGAGAAAGTTATTTTAGAGTCTCTGCTAGTGTTTAAGCGTGCTGGTGCATGTGGGATATTTACGTATTTTGCACCTTATGCTGCTGAGAAGCTATTACAGAAGTAATTATATGAATTTATATTAGCTCTTAGTTATAAGTTTACTAAACTATAGATCTAGTTTACTTATAATATTTTTAGACATTGACTCTATAGCATTTCTTACAATGTCAGAGAGTATTTCATCTTTTTCAAAGATTCTTTGACCCTCTACACCATAAAACTCAATATTACTAATATCCATCCCTATAGCATCAGCTAATGCTAAAGATGGCGCAACTCCAACGCTATGTGAGGATAGAAAACCACCAAAGCTAAGTATGTCTTTTGCTTTGAAATAAAACTCTGTACCTGGTGTAACTTTGGCATATACCGCATCTATAAGGATAATTTTGTCATATCCACTATCTAGAAATGTTAGTAGATTTAAACCTGGTCTATCAGCACTTTCTACAGTTATATTTTGGATATTTTTTTCTCTTACAACTTCAGCTAGTTTATCGGCTACAAACCAACCAAATTGATCATCTGCAAAAGGTGATCCTATACCAAGAATTAGAGTTTTTTGTTTCATTTTTTACCTTTTATGATAAATAAAATTCTGTAGGGATAGCACATTGTGCTGTCCAGTAAGGTATTATTTTATTCTTCTTTTTGAGTATATATTTACAAACTTAAATACAAAAAATACAGAGAAAATAGCTACTAAGCTTAAGCCAATAGTAGATGAATAATCATCAACAAAGTCTGTAACTAGATTAATTGTAGCTATATTTGTATTTAATAAACCTAACAATTCAACTAATGCAACGATATAAGCAGCTACTATCACAATACATAGTATTATAATGTTATAACGATAAAATCTATGCTCTTTTGAGTTAAAGCTTAGAACTTTTGACATTAATCCAGCATCTATAGAGTCAACTATAATCATCCCTAGAGCAAATGAGATAGGTAGCAACATAATATACCAAATAGATAAACCATCTAGTACATTAGCAGCAGCCATGCCCAATAGAGCTATCTCAGTCGCGGTATCAAAGCCTAAACCAAATAGAAAGCCTACAAAATACATTTTATATGGTCTATCTATAACTTTGATTATAGGTCTAAAAAGTTTTGCCAATACAGAATTTGATGTATGATCGTGAGCCATACTGGTTTTATTTTTGAGCATTTTCTTTAGAGAGAGAAGACTCATAGTCCCTGTTAGTAGCAAAAATACAGCCGATACAATAGTTCCAAAAAATGCACCAATATCCAAAGCACTAGTTTTCTCAATACTTGCAAAACTAAAGCCGATAACTATAAGTAGAGTAAGCAAGAAGACAATTGTAGAGTGACCTAAAGCAAAAAATAAACCAGTTTTGAAACTCGCTCTATTTTGAGTTATTAGTTGTCTAGTTACATTATCTATAGCTACAATATGATCAGCATCAAAGCCATGTCTAAGACCTAGCATAAAGGCAATGCCAATCATGCTAAGCATTTTGAGATCTTGGGTTGCTAGGAATAATAGTAACGCTAAGATTAGTACAGAGAAAATAGTTATATTTTTTCTCATATTAGTTCCTTAAATTATGAACATAGTTAATATTTCGCTACTTATTTTAACTAATTTTGTTTCTTAAATTAGAAATTTATAGCTAAATTAAAAAAATATGTGTCATAGGATGATTGATTGTGTTTAATCTCTATCAATATTCAATGTTAAGAAATGTGCAGAACAAGATATACAAGGATCATAGTTACGAATAACCATCTCAGCATGTAGTCTTAGCTCATCTTCTGGCTTATCTAAACCAAAGTTTTCTAAAGCTATACGCAGATCAGCCTCAATACAAGGTAAGTTTTGTGATGTAGGTGCTGATATTCTTATTTTCTCAGCTAAACCTTGATCATTAACCTTGATATGATCTATCTGAATACCACGCGGAGCTTCTACAGCACCCCAAGCATCGGCAGTTTTGATAGTATAGTCAACACATGGAGTATCTGTATATGAGTAGTTTTCACATACTTGTAACGCTCTTTCTATCGCCCAGTAGCCTTCGATAGCTCTAGCAACTACAGAGTGGAACATATTTTTACTTGGCCATTTAACACCAGTAGCATGTGCCATTTCTTGGATATGCTTAGGTAGTTTGTCGAAGTTTAGGTTGATTCTTGGCAGAGGACCTAAAAGTATTGGCTGACCATCAACAGTTGTAGAGTGTAGCGCTGTAGATTGTGGAGCATGGAACTCTCTGAAATGATCATCATACTCACTAATATGGAATTTCTCACCATCACTAGTAATCACATCATCACCAAATACAGGATATTCAGTAGGATGTGATAAGCTAACCATCTTAAACGGAATAGTAGTATCTGGGAATGATAGTGTAGATACCCACTCAACCACATCTTTAGCTTCTTTTAGGGCATCTTTTAGCTTAGGAATCAGTGCATGTACTTCTTTTACCAAAGGAGCTTTGTAGAAGCCACCAACTTTCATACCATTAGGATGAACAGATCTACCACCTAGTAGTTTAAGGATATCATTACCTAAATGTTGTAATTTAACACCTCGGACAACTTCTTTAGGGTAATCTTTTGCCATCTCGATAGCTGATCTATAACCTAAGAAGTCAGGTGCCGCTAATAAATGTACATGTAGATAATGCGACTCAATCCATTCACCCAAAAACATCAATAGACGCATATCATCAATCCATTGAGTTCTAGTGATATCAAAAGCAGTTTCATAAGCTCTTGAGAAGCCTGCTTGATATGCAAGAGGGCAGATACCGCAGATACGAGCTACAGCATCGATAATTGCATTTGGTTCTCTACCTTCGAGGAATTTTTCAAAATAACGCGGTGGTTCATAGATTCTTAGCTCACACTTATCTATTTTGCCATCTTTAATTCTTAAATCTAAAGCACCTTCACCTTCAACACGGGCTAAAATAGGCACTTCAATAACTGTTTCTCTACTCATAATTATACTCCAGCCTTTTTAAATACTTCATCTTGGCTACTGATAAATCTATATTTATCTTGGATTTGTTTGTCTGATAAACCAAGTTCTTTTAATCTAGTTGTCATTGCACCTAGATTGGCATATTTTGATGCACCAAAACAACCATAACAACCACGTCCAAGTTTTGGACAGATTGCACCGCAACCATCTGCTGTTACAGGACCCAAGCATGGCTCATCTTTTGCCACCATTACACAAGTAACACCAGCATGCTTACAGCTTGTACAAACTGGATCAACAACTTTCTCAGGCTCTACACCAAATAGTAATTGGCGGATAGCTTTGAGTATTTGCTCCGTAGTTATAGGACAACCAGAGATTTCAAAATCTACATTTACATACTCTTTGATAGCTTTTGCTGTAGATAAATCTTCTTTGATAATCACATCTGTATCTTGAGGGTATACAGCTTTTTGCCATTCTAGGAGCTCGGCAGCATTTGTATAGTTTCTTAGAGCTTGAATACCACCAGCTACGGCACAAGCACCGATAGCCACTACATACTTTGCTTTTTCTCTAATTTTTTGTAGGCGTGGAATATCATGATGAGTGTTTACACTACCTTCGATAAATGCAATATCAACATCAGCAAACTCATCTAGAGGACCAGCTTCTGCAAAGTGAACAATATCAACCATTTCAGCTAATGTAAGTAATGATACAGCATCATTGATTAGAGCTAGTTGGCAACCATCGCATGAGCTAAATTTATGCACGGCAATTTTTGGTCGAGGAGCTAAATTTTTTAATTTATCTTGAGCTGACATAACTATACTCCTTTTATTTCTAATAGTTTTTTAACAGCTGGATAAGCATATACAGCACCATCTTTACAGACAAACTCTTTGCCCATTTGGCAATGACCGCAATGTCCGATAGCACACTTCATGCTACGCTCTAAGCTGACAAAAATTTGCTCTTCTGGTACGCCAACCTTAGCAAATTCTTTAGCAACATTTTTCATCATAATCTCAGGACCAACAGTCATAACTACAGTATTTTTGTGATCAATATCAAGATCCGGAATTGCTGCAGTTACAAAACCATCATACCATTTCCATGGACCATGAGGCTCACCAGCTGTAGCTGCTAAAAGTACTTGTGTATTTGGTTGGTTGTTCCAACGAGTGTATTTATCTTGATAAATAAGGCCAGAAGTATCGCGAATACCTTGTACTACATAGACTTTGCCATAAGCATCTCTATCTTTTAGGATTTCTTCTGTTGCAGCAACTAGAGGAGCATTACCAAGACCGCCAGTCATAATTACAACATCTTTACCTTTAGCTTGTTCTACAGGCCAAGAGCTACCAAACGGACCTCTAACACCTATAGTTTTACCAGTTTTTAGTTTGTCCATGCCCTTAGTTATACGACCAACTACTTGGATTGTATGCTCAAAGATATCATCGGCAAAATTTCTATCATTAACAATAGATATTGCAACTTCACCAACACCATATAAGTACAGCATATTAAACTGACCTGGGTGGAATTTATAATTTTTGCGTAACTCTTCGTCTACAAAGCGTAAACGCAAGGTAAAAATATCATCAGCATCTTTGATAAATTCAACTATCTCTGCTTCATGTGGTAAATAAGCATCTTGTGGGTATATCATAATTATTTCTCCTCACAAATAGCGTTAATTTCTTCTGTAACATCAATTTTCACAGGGCACCATGTGATACAACGACCACAACCAACACAACCTTTAGTTTTGAACTGTTCTCTCCAAGTACCAAACTTGTGTGTTAGCCATTGGCGATATCTATGTTTTGGTTCTTCACGGTATAGTTCGCCATGAGTATAGCTATGATCTAATCCAAAACATGAATCCCATTCACGCGTATGTTCACTCTCTTTACCATCTAAACTCGGCTCTTCTTTTTCTGTATGGCAGAAACAGGTAGGACATGATTGAGTACAGCTACCACAAGATAGGCAACGAGCTGCAACATCATCCCATTGCGGATGGTCATAAGAGCTTGTTAGAGCTTTTTCTACTTGAGCTATCGGTGGTAGAGTTTTCTCTTGCATACCATATACAGCTTTTACTTTTTGCTCAGCTTGGTATGTTTGCGCACCAGTTGCAGGATCTAGTTGTAGAGCTAATATTGCTTGTCTACCTTTATCACTACCTATCTCGATTACAAAACCATTCTCAATCTCTGTCATCGCTAAATCAAAACCTTTATCAGCTTCTGGCTTATCACCTAGAGCTATACAAAAACAGTTACTGTGAGCTGTAGTACAATTAGCAGCTACGATAAACATAGCTTCTCTTCTAGCTTTATAACGAACATCTTGATAAGCATTTTCAACAAACACTCTATCTTGAATCTCAATAGCTCTTAGATCACAAGGTCTAACACCTAGTACAGCATACTTTTTGTTGTTCAAACTTTGATTGAATGCTAATCTGCCATTCTCATCACGAGAGACTTTCCATAGAGTTTCTTTCTCTTCAAAAAGCATCGGCTTAACAGACTGAACTGGTACACTCCAACCAAAAGCTTTTTTTGCATCTGTTTTGATGACTTCATATTTTGCCGGCTCTTGTATATCTACATAACCCCATGGAAGCTCACTTGCATTGTTTATGTTGTCATAAACAATAGATTTATCTCTAACTGCTGGCGCCATAACTTCATAGCCTTGCCCTGAGAAGTAAGAAATCATTCTATCTAGATCATCATGTTTTAAGAAATAAAACTGACTCATATTACTCTCCTTAACATATTCTTGGTAATTGCTCACCACTTAACCAATCTACACGTCTTTTGCCATCAAATGTGGTTTTCATAAAGACTTGAGATTGCTCGCTTTTTCTTACGGTTGCTATCACTTGGGCATTTTCTCCTAATGGATGACCCCTTAAGCAGTCTAAAACCTTTTGAGTCTGACTAGGCTTACAAGCGATTAAAATTTTGCCTTCATTGGCAATATATAATGGATCTAAACCAAGAAGCTCACATGCAGATTGAACTTCAGTAGATACCGGTAGATTTGCTTCATCTATCTCGATAGCGACATTATGTTGGTTAGCCCATTCATTAAGGGTTGCACCAACTCCACCACGAGTAGGATCACGCATTGTTTTTATTTGACATTTATTGTCATAGATTGAATCAACTAAGCTGTCTAAAGATGTTGCATCACTCACTATTTGACATTCAAAATCAAGACCTGCTCGTTGTGACATCACAGCAACACCATGATCTCCAAGAGTACCATTTATGATGATCTCGTCACCATCTTCAAGAGCATCTCTAGTGACAAAATCATCACGAACTACACCAACTCCAGTTGTATTGATAAAGATGCCATCACCTTTACCTTTCTCGACAACTTTAGTATCTCCAGTTACTATTTGGACATTAGCTTTTTTGGCAGCTTCAGCCATAGAGTCTAGGATTATTTTTAGATCTTTTAGAGGTAGACCTTCTTCCAAAATAAGCCCTACAGATATATAGAGTGGTTTAGCTCCACCAACTACTAGATCATTGACTGTACCGTGAATTGCAAGACTACCTATATTGCCACCTCTAAAGAAATATGGCGTGATAACATAGCTATCTGTTGTTATGGCAATTTTGCCATTTATTTGTGGTAATACAGCTTGATCTTCTGCTTGAGCTAGATATTGACTATCAAAGCTTTTTTTAATCATCTGCTCGATTAAATGATGCATAGCTTTACCACCAGCTCCCATTGCTAGGTCGACTACACCGTTTTTGATATTTAATTTCACAGCCATTTTAATCTCCGTATTGATAGTGTGCAGCACAGGCACCTTCTGATGAAACCATACAAGCTCCCATAGGTTGCTCTGGAGTACATACCACACCAAATAATTTACAATCTTTTGGCTCTTTAAGACCTCTTAGAATATCAGGGCAAGCACATTGTTTATGCTCTAGCCCTTGTACCTCGGGAATTTGATAGTATTTTTCAGCATCAAATTTTGCGTACTCATCTTTTATTTCTAAAGCACTGTTTGGGATATATCCAAGTCCACGCCATTCAAAGGTATCTCTGATAGTAAGATATTGAGAGATTAAATCTTGTGCTAGTTGGTTGCCATCAGGTACTACAGCCCTTGTATATTGATTTTCTATGCCTATTTTGTCAGCGTTAATCATCTTGATAAGCATAAGTATAGATTGTAGTACATCCAAAGGCTCGAAACCTGCTACAACCATTGGTTTTTCGTATTCTTTTGTGACTTTATCGTAAGCATTACTACCAATGATAACACTGACATGAGATGGGCCTAAAAAGCCATCAATCTTAACATCCTCAGATAAGATTGCTTGCATAGCTACTGGTGTAAGTACATGGTTACAAAATATTAGAAAATTATCCAACTTCTTAGCAATAGCTAGTTGTATAGCCACAGCAGTTGGGGGAGTAGTTGTCTCAAACCCGATAGCAAAGAATATAATCTTTTTATTAGGATTTTCTTCAGCAAGTTTTAGAGCATCTTCCACTGAGTAGATCATCCGTACATCAGCACCGCGTGCTTTAGCTTTGATTAGACTATCTTGATGAGATCCCGGTACGCGAATCATATCTGCATAGCTACAGAATATGACATCTTTTTGTGATGCCAAAAATATTGCCTGATCGACTCTCTTGATTGGTAGTACACAAACTGGACACCCCGGACCATGTATCATTTTGACATTTTCTGGCAAAAGACTAGGAATCCCATAACGATGTAGTGCATGTGTATGCCCACCACAAAATTCCATTAGGTTATATTGTCTATTAGGGTCAACTTCTTTAGCGATTTGTTGTAAAAGACTTTTTGCAACTTCCGGGGCCCTAAATTCTTGTATGTAATCCATTACATTACCCCTTTTATATTATACTTTTTAGATCCTCTAGAGTCTGATGAGCCATTTCTTTATCTAGTTTACTTAATGCAAAACCAACATGGATTATGACAAAATCACCTATAAGAACTTCATCTCTTAGTAGTGCTAGAGAGATATTTTTTTTTACACCGCCAACATTAACAATTGCTTGATTATCTTCTTTGATTTCTACAATTTCTGCGGGTATTGCTAAGCACATTTTACTCACCTTTTTTATATTTTTTGGCACCAAGCCAAGCTTGTCCAAGGCTTACACCACCATCATTTAGAGGAACTTTCTCTGATATATAAATATTGAAATCCATTTCTTTAAGTTGACGGTAAGTCTCTGTTAGTAGTAGCTTATTTTGGAAACAACCGCCACTTAGTATTATATTCTTAATATTTCGAGGTTGGGCTGAGTTACTAATCCACTGCGCTAGAGCATAAGCCAAAGTGCTGTGCCATAAGTTACTAGCAACACTTATATTATCGCATTTTATTATGCTTTTTAGTAGTTTTTTTAAATTTAAATTAGTTTTAAATGATACCGATTTGGTATCATATTGAATGTTTGAAATATCAGCTAAAGACTCTAATTCTATAGCTGCTTGAGCCTCGTAAGTGTTGATATGGCAAATATTTAATAAGCTAGAAACAGCATCAAAGAGTCTACCCATACTAGTAGTTTTACCTTTAGGTAAAGAGTCATTTTGTAAAAGCTTGATTAGACTTTCAGCTTGCGGAAGTTTTTTGAGATGATTTGGTATCTCAAGATCGTATTTATGGCATACTGCAAGAGCCATTCGCCAAGGCTCTTTTGCTACTTTGTCACCACCTATATATTCGATAGGATCTAGCTCACCAATGCGGTTAAATTCTAAATTATCAATATCACAATGATAAAGTTCGCCACCTCTAGCTAAACCATCCTCACCTAAACCAAAACCATCTAGTACCAAACCTATAGCGTGACCTTGTAAATTATGCTCAGCTATTACAGCTGCTAGGTGGGCTTGATGATGTTGAATCTGATAAATTGGTAGATCAAACTTTTGCGCAAAATGCGTAGTATAAATATCAGGATGTAAATCACAAGCAATACCATCAAACTTTAAACCAAACATCTTTTGGAAATGCTCTAGAGACTGCTCAAAAAACTCTATATTAGCTTGGCTATCCATATCGCCTATATGTTGTGATACAAAGGCTTGATTATCTTTGATAAAACAGAAAGTATTCTTTAAAAATGTACCAGTCGCTAGTATATTTGGTAGGGTTTCTGATAGTTGGATTGATTGCGGTACAAGTCCTCGAGATCTTCTAATAGGTAGATTTTTATCTATCACAGTATGAAAAACACTATCATCACTTTTTATCGCTATATCACGATTATCTGTAACTATAAGATCAGCAATATCTTTGAGTTTTTCGTGAGCTTCATCATTATTAGCAATGATGCTTTCACCAGATATATTTGCACTAGTAACTATCAAAGCTAAATTGTAAGCTTCTTTAAGCCAGTTAGCTCCCTGAGGTTGATTTAATAGATGATAAAAAAGGATATAATCAGTCCCTGTTGAGGGTAGCATAAAACCAAGCTGATTTATGCGTGGTGCAATAGATGAGTTGATATTGTTAGTAGAGTGTCTTTTAAGTAAAACAATAGGTCTGATAGTCGTATTTAGAAGCTCATTTTGCTGTGTAGTAACTTCTGCAAAATGCTCTTTTATGCTTTGAGTATTTAAAGCCATTAAAGCAAATGGTTTGTTTGGGCGATGTTTTCTTCTACGGAGTTCTTCGACTGCTTGAGTATTTGTAGCATCTACGACTAACTTAAAACCGTTTTGACTCTTAATTGAGATAATTTTACCAGCCCTGATAGCCTGAGATATTTCTGCAAAAGAATGAGATAGTTCTGGTCCACATTTAGAGCATGCAACAGTTTGAGCGTGATAATGCCTGTCTAATGGGTTTGTGTAGCTATCGTGACAGCCATCACAGAGTGGAAAATCTTTATAAGCAGTTTTATCTCTATCATAAGGTAGGCTTTGTATTGTGCTAAAGCGAGGGCCACAGTGTGTACAGCTAGTATATGGATACAGATAGTAGCGACTTTTTGGGTTAAAAATATCATCTAGACACAAGTCACAAATAGCTGTATCGGCTGGAATTTTGGTAGCAGAGCTACCTTGTTGAGTTTCTAGAATGCTGAAATCTGTAAATTCACTTTCAGTTTGATAAATAGTTTTTTGGATAGTTTCTATACTAGCTAGCGGAGGCAGTTTTGCTTGCATATTAGTTATAAAACTATCTGCAGTAAATTCATCACATTGTAGAATTATCTCAACACCATTAGGAGTATTTTGCACCGAGCCACATAAATTCATATCTTTGGCAAGGCAATAGATAAAAGGGCGGAATCCGACCCCTTGGACTATACCATTGACGAGAATTTTTGTTATGACTTGTTGCATTTTTTCCTCTTGTGGTGGTATTTTATTATCAGCTATATTTTTAAATTTGCTGTAGTGACAGCACAGTGTGCTGTCTTATTATAGTTATGGCAAACAGCTGACAGATCAATGATCTGTCACTACATAAAAAAAATTGTCATACTACAGCTCCGACCGAAGTATCCATTGTCAAAGTATAGATTTTCTCCATGGCTTTTGGATTCTATGGTCAAGCCATAGAATGACACTATTTCTTTTAAACCCACTCCGTCATTCCCACGCAGGTGTGAATCTATAAACTATTCAAGAGATTCCCGCCTTCGCGGGAATGACATCCCTTAATTATGAATTTTTATAATTCTCAATATACTCTAAGACAATCTCATGGTGATCTTTTGTTTTAAACTTATCAAACACATGATTGATCTTGCCATCTTCGTCGATAAAGAAGCTAATTCTATGAATACCATCATATACTTTGCCCATAAACTTTTTCTCGCCCCAAACACCAAACTGTTCAGCAACTTTGTGATCTTCATCACTTAGAAGCTGTACTGTTAGGCTATCTCTCTCTTCAAATTTCTTGAGGCGTTTTGGTGCATCAGGACTAATACCAAGAACTACAGTATCAAGCTCAGCTAGTTTGTCATTAATGCTACTTAGACCAATAGATTGAGTTGTACAACCTGGAGTCATAGCTTTTGGATAGAAGTAAATTAAAATATTCTTTTTACCTCTGAAATCACTTAATGATACTTCTTCATTATTTTGATTTTCTAATTTAAAGTTTGGAGCTAATTGTCCTTGTTCTAGTGTTTTCATTCTGATTCTCCTTTTTTTAGCATCTCTTTTAGTATTTCGTCAAAGTCATTAAGTTTACTAGCTTGAATTACTAGTCCGAGGTTGTTTGGAATTGTAGACCTTGATATGGGTTTATTCACGGTAGGTATATTAATAATACAAACATCTCCAGTTACTGTATGTTGAGGACCTGCATATAGTGTGCCTAATAAAGATATTCTACTTCCGACACAAAGATTACCGTCTTTACTTACATAACTACCGATATTGGCTAAAAACACTGGAGAGCCACTAGAGCCTGGGAAACATGCGGCATCAATCATAAATTCTGGTTTACCATTATATGGAGTTTTAGGGTGTGTGGCTGTAATTCCTTTTCTAATAATTGGTAAATTATGCTTTTCATCCCATATTCCATTAGGATATCCAATCATAATTATATCCTCCATAGTAGATAAAGACTTAAGAAGTTCATCATGAGCTAAAAGTTCTTTATGAAGAGATCTATAGTAAAAAGTAATATTATCTTGATTAGCTTGTTTAATAATCTGGGCAATGGGTAAAATAGCTAAGTCAATATCTTTGTCAGGATGTCCAATCCATCTGCTCTCAAAACCATCTATTGATATTGGAATGTGACTACCTATTTCTACTTCTCCATTATTATTTTGTTTAGATAAGAAAAAAGTACCTTTTGTAGCATCTTTAATTACATGCTTATTGGTTACTATACAAGGGATATGGTGCTCTTTTTCTTTCAGAAACGCATAAAAATAACCTGTTCCAGAGCTAATACCATGAGGAGTTTCACATTCTATTCTTATAGTACTATGAATTAAATGTTCAATAGGATTTGTATTTTCGTTGTTGGTCATAATTACTCTAACCTTTCAATTCTCTCAACCAATCCAACCAGCTATCAAAACCAGCACCAGTTTTTACGGATAGTTCAAATATTTTCACATCAGAACGAATCTTTTTAATATTTGCGATACATTCTTGGATATCAAAATCTACATAAGGCGATAGGTCAATCTTATTGATAACAACTACATCTGCATAATAAAACATATCAGGGTATTTAAGTGGCTTATCAGCTCCCTCTGTAGTTGAGATAACTGCAACACGATGCTTTTCACCAAGATCAAACATCGCTGGACATATTAAGTTACCAACATTTTCAATCATCACAAAACCATCTTTGATATCACCAAGATGTTCAAAAGCATGACCAACCATGTGAGCATCTAAATGACAAGCTTTACCAGTATTTATCTGATAAGCTTTTGCACCTGCTTTACGGATTCTCTCAGCATCTAGATCTGTATGTTGATCACCTTCAACAACTGCGATAGGGTGACTACCACCAAGCTCTTTGATAGTTCTCTCAAGTAGAGATGTCTTACCAGAACCTGGGCTTGAGACAAAGTTTAGGGCAATATTATTACCCTTAGCTAATACATCTCTATTTTGCTCGGCATATTGATCATTTGCTTCTAAGATTGCTTTTTCTAGCTTTACAGCATCGCCTTCATGACCATGATGATGGTGATGACTACTATCTGTTCCACATCCGCAAGTTGTACACATAATTTACTCCTTAATTAAAAACTATAGATTCTACGAGCATATCTTTACCTTTGAGAATATCTTTCTCAAAACTACCGCAGTTTGGACATTGCTCATATAATCTGATTAATTCAAATTCATGTTCACAAGCTTTGCATTTTGCTATAGCTTGCTCATGTATTATTTCTAGCTTTGCTTGTTCTAAGACACTATCTTTTGCAGCTACTGGGAACCAAAATTCAAAAGATTCGACATCGACACCAGCTAAATTACCGATTTTGACAACCACTTTAGATACTTTTTTAGAGTTATTTTCAGCTGCTTTCTTAGCGATATTTATGACACTTTGACATAATGAAAACTCGTGCATTAGGACAAATCCAAAACTACATGACTATACCTATATTATACCAAAATATAAGCTGTAAGTATCTGCTGACTTAAGGAGGATTAAATTTTGTTGAATTATAAATTATACTGTTTTGGTATAGTTTTGAGTCATTTCGTATTTTAATAATTAAAAGTTAACAAATAAGTTTGCTGCTTTTATATATTGTTGCCAGTCATAAGTTGTTAGGTCGTGACTACCGGATCTTATATGATAACTAACTATACCTATTACTGGTTTATTAACGGCTGGCTGATTTTTAGGTAGATTTACCGCTTCTCCAAAGAGCTTATATACTGGCGATGTGGCTTTAGCAGCAAGAAATGCACCATTAGGATCAGCCCATTGATCATCTTCTGCACTAGCAACATATAGTGGTCTAGGAGCAATTAGATCGAGTAACATATGTTGATCTACTGGCAGAGCTTGTGTGTTGTTATTATATTTTTTGAAGTTTTTAGAAAACCAGTATGGGAACTCTGTATTTATTGAGTATAAAGTTTCTCCATAGTTTCGTTTTGATAAGCTTGCGCCTCCAGTACCTGAGTCATTAGATATTACCATCGCAAAATTTTGATCTAGTGCTGCTGCCCATAATGCTGTTTTACCAAGCCTTGAGTGTCCAAAAACAATAATTTTATTTTGATTGATTAAAGGCTCGTTTTTTAATCCATTAGAGATATTAATTAAACCCCATGCCCAAAGACTAATTGCCGAGTAATCTTTATAGTTTTTAAGACTTTGAGACACATTATCATAAAGTTTCTGTGCATTATCCGGTGCAATGTCTCCATAATAAGCAGTAACTAGACCGTAACCATTATTAATGATATCTTCCAAGTCAAACCTACTAGATCTATAATCTCTTGACTGAGCTGTAAAATGATTATCAATCAAAGCTCCTTTAGGATCTGTAGGCTTAAGACAGGTCACTGGATTTCCCCAGTTCTTATTGATTAGGATATTAGGATCATTAGTTACGCTTTGGTTACCACAGAAGTTATATCCCAAAAATATTGGATAATTTTTTTTCTGTTGATTTGGAATGTATATTAGTAGATTTACTTTGGTTTTACCAATATACAAGACAGCCTGTTTTTCTATAGCTTTACCATTTAAGGCATTATCATTTTCTTGAATAACTTTATATCTAAGTTCTAAATTATCTTTTGGGATATCTCCATAAACATTTTGTTTAAATAAATCTATTATTTGAGCTCTTCGCTCTTGCCATTGTTTTTTTGTGGTAACTTCTTTACCGTCATTCATTATTAAAGCATCAGGAAGCTTATATGTTCCAACTTTAGTTTCATCATAATTTATCTGACCAATAGCAAAACTAACTTTTGAAATAATCAGTAAAAGAGTTGATGTTACAAAGATTCTAATCATAAAAATAAAGTCACTTTAGAAAGTTAATAACTTAAGTATTACTTGAAAAATCTAGTTTATCAATAATTTTAGTATATACGTTAAAGATGGTTGAAGTAATTATTAAGGGAGTAATCAGCAATGTAAGTGTATATGGATCATATTATCTTTTGGAGATAATAAGGTTTGCAATCATAGCTATAAGAGTGATTATCGCACCAGCTGTTAGTATATATGCCGGAGCTAAATTATTATTTGAGAATTTGATAGTGCTGATTACAATCATTGGTGTCAGACCACCAAAGACAGCAAATCCTAGATTATATGCAAAACCTATACCTGTATAGCGAACATCTTGCTTAAACAAATCAATCAACATCGCAGGTATATTGCCCCAACAAAGAGCTACCAAAATAGCACTAAGAACTATAGCGATAAAATAGAAATTTTGATGTGATGTGTATGTAGTATAAATGACAAAGCTAAAAGCACAGGTAGCCAATATACTAATTAACAAAATCAAATTTCTACTAACTTTATCAGCAAATAGACCAACAGCTACACAAAGGATAGAAATAATAATCACACCAAGACTATTAATCCATGTGAAGTTATCTAAGTGAAGATTTAGAATAGTACTAAAATATGCCGGTAATAACAAGAATAGTGTTACAAAACAAAGAGCTCCAAATGACACAATAATTGTTGAATAGATCAAGTTCCAGCGATGAGTTAGAAGCATCTTTGTAATCGGTAGAGAAAACTCTTCATTCACAAAAGGATTAAACTCTTTGATATCAATAAGCTGACGTCTAAGATAGTATGCAACAAGCCCAAACAGACCACCTAATATAAAAGGTATGCGCCAACCATAGGTAAGCATACTCTGACTTGTGAAGAACTCCAATAGCAAACTTTCAACTATAAATCCTATAGCAACACCAAGTATCAAGAATCCAAAAATCACCGCAGTCATAAAACCACGCTTCTCAGGGACAGCTTCGCCAACATAAGTGATAGCACCGGGTATCTCGCCACCGACAGATATTCCTTGAGCTATTCTGCATAGTACTAACAATATAGGTGCCATAATCCCAATACTATTATAAGTAGGCAATATACCAATCAAAAATGTTGATAATGCCATAATCAAAATAGAGATTGTAAAAGTCTTTTTCCTGCCATATTTATCACCAAAATGACCAAAAATAATGCCACCAAAAGGTCTAGCTAGATAGCCAACAGCATAAGCACTGAATGCGATTAATAAAGATGTAATTGCTGACTGAATAGGAAAGAAAAGCTTAGAAATGTAACTAGCGAGTAAAGCGTAGATAATAAAATCATAAAACTCAAGCATACCGCCTAAACTTGATAGTAATAGTGCTTTACGTTGATTTTTTTGTAACATATTTATTATTAGATCCTCTGTATATTAATTACCTCATTCTAGCTAAGATATTATCTTTTACTATTAACTGGTGGTGTAGAGCAGCAGCTATATGTAGTACCACTAGCACTAATAAAACTGATGCAAAGATATAATGATAACTAAAGATTTTGCTACCTAACTCAAAGTTTGGAGTTATGATCTCTGGAAATGGTATCACAAAGAATATCTTCCATGGATAGCCCATTAGCATCGAGCCAACTACTCCCGAAAAAGCCATACCAAATGCAGAAATATATAAACCAAGATGCACTATTTTAGCTATGATTAATTGTAGTAATGGTAGTGGCGGGTTATATGGCGGTTTGATACTAAAAAACCTAGCAACAACCAACAGAGGTATCACAAAGAAAATTACTAAACCAAAAGATTTATGCACGGTCATAATCCATCTTGAATCAAATAGATCATAAGCATAACCGAAACCCAAGATAAGTTGAGCTATTATCAAAAAAGCCAATAAGCTATGTAGAACCCTAACAGGTAGACTATATTTCATAATCATATATAAGTTAATAAAGTGTTTTTTGATTGTATAGTATTTACAAACTTTTGAGAAATATTTTAATCTGGAGTATGCCAAATCTTTCTAAATTCTTTGATGATTTGATCATGACGTAATAGAAAATCATCAGTATCGTATTTTTCATCGTATTTCTGGGTTTTAACAACCCTTTTATCTTCATTGAGAATGATTTTATTAGTGATGCTAAATACTATATCTGCTATAGGTTTGATGATTTTGCCAGTCAAAAACTTACGATAGTTTACTAAATATAGCTTAGTTTGATGCTCATTAATAGGCACAAAATAAACATAAATTTTAAGTTTATCAGCATTATTAAGTAACCAAAAGTTAGGAAAGATGTACTTTAGCATTAAACGTTGGTTTTTTAGTGCTTCTATATATTCATTACTTATATTTAGCTTTATATCTTGAGGGATTTTGTATCCTCTGCCGATAGATCTCTTATGTACAGTAGCTAAATGAGTATAATCAAGTTGGTTCTCGATACAGTGGCGGATGTTGTTATCCCATGTGTCCGTCAAAAGAGAGTACTTACCAGCAAAATCATTATATAGCTTTTGTGCAAATTCAAAAGCGTAGCTATTATCTAGTTCTTCATCAAAAACATTTATCCAAATCATGTCAGCGACAATTTTTGTTTGATAGCTTTTAACTTGTAGTTTTGGGATAGCGCTTTGAGTTTCTGGTGTGTATATACAGTTGCCTTGTGTGTCAAACCTAAAGCCATGAAAAGGACAAGCTATAGCTCCATCACATACTTTGCCTAAACTTAATTCTGCACCACGATGAGGACAACGATTTTCCATAGCTATTATTTTCTCAGCATCTTTCCATAAAACAAGATTTTTACCGAGTCTTTCTAGTTTGATAGGTTTAGATTTGATTTCTTTGATATGAGCTATAGCGTACCAAGCTTTGGGAATGTTATTTATCATTGAGCACAAAAATTAGTTTTTGCATGAGTAGAATTATACCTCAAGCTATTAGATAATTAATACTATTGAAATCTTTTAGATACTATAAATATGAGTGCAAACCAAAATAATCAAGAGATAGTCGGAGGGTTAATTCTCTTTGCTGCAGCTTTTGTTGCAATACTTATAAATAACTCACCATTATCTATCTACTATGGAATGCTTGAGACAATCAATGTCAAACTAGGAATTGAAAATCTCGTTATCGACAAAAATTTGATGCATTGGATTAATGATGGTTTGATGGCTATATACTTTTTATATATTGGTTTAGAAATCAAAAGAGAGATAATCTCAGGAGCATTATCAAAGCCTTCTAATATTATAATACCGGCCGTAGCAGCTCTTGCAGGACTGGCAGTTCCAAGCTTGATATATTTATCAATTAACTATGATGCTAATATCACAGGTTGGGCAATACCTTCTGCGACAGATATAGCATTTACTCTAGGTATATTAGCTCTACTTGGTTCAAGAATCCCAGCAAAGCTAAAGCTATTGGTTATTACAATCGCTATTTTTGATGATATAGCTGCAATAGTAATTATTGCGATATTTTATACCAAGTCACTGTCTTTACTTTCGCTATCTTTAGGGACTCTTTTTATATTGGCGATGATTATTTGTAATAGAGTGTTTAAAGTTAATAGAAGTTCTGTATATGTGGTTCTTGGTTTTTTTGCTTGGTTTTGTACGATTAAGTCTGGAGTTCATGCAACTTTGGCAGGTTTTACAACAGCGCTGTGTATTCCTTTTATAGAGAATGACAAAGATTCTCCAGCTAATTTTATGGAAGAGTCTCTTCATCCTTGGGTTATCTATTTTATACTACCTATATTTGCATTTGCTAATGCTGGTATCAATTTCTCAGGGATGAGTGTTTCTATAATATTTGAGCCAATTACATTAGGTATTATATTGGGATTATTTGTCGGTAAGCAGTTGGGTATTTTCTCCATATTGGCTATTTCAAAGAAGCTGAAACTATTTAAGCTAGGAGAGTCTTTTTCGAGTTCTCAGATATATGGTATAAGCCTTTTATGCGGTATAGGTTTTACCATGAGTTTATTTATTGGAACTCTCGCTTTTGATGATAATCATACTCTTAATGCAATCAAAGTAGGTGTGATAGTAGGTTCTTTACTCTCAGGAGTTTGTGGTTATATAGTTCTAAGGTTTATAGCTAGAAAACCTCACTAATATAACTGTATAAGTATTTTTAATATATAATGAAATTATGATGATTCAACTCTAGTTGATTAAATGTTTGAAAGAAACTCACAACAAAATCAATCTACAAAATTCTGCTTAATGAGTTGGAACTCATACAAAATTGACTATAAAGATACAGAAGCATTCAAAGCTTATATCAGACATACATACTTTAATCACAATATTGATATCTTTTGTCTACAAGAAGCAGTACATCAGCATGATACTAAATTTCCTATCGACAAATTTGATATAAACTTCGCATCTAATATTGTATTACGTTCACATAACTATGGGGTAGCTACAGTTAGTCATTTCCCAGTGATAAAAAATGTCAAAATACTTACAACTCATCGAGAGTCTGTAATAAATACTCACAAAGCTTCTTTGATTACACATTTAAATATAGCGGGCACAAAAGTTGTTGTTGTGAATATCCATGCAATCAATTTCAAAAGTAATAAAGTTTATGAGTATGAATTTGAGAAAATAAAAGAATATATCTCTCCAGAGAAGTATAAGCATCCTATTATAATCGCAGGGGATTTTAATACTTGGAATAGAAGGCGAGTTAAGTTAATCAAAGATTTCTGTAGAGAGTTCAGTTTTAAAGTGGCTTTTATAGATGAGCCTCAATTAGTCAAATCTTTTCAGAGCAATCATTTAGATTTTGTATTATATAGAGGTCTAAATCTTGAAAAAGCATCTGTTTTAGATTGCAAAAAAATATCAGACCATAATCCAATTATTGCAGAGTTTTGTATCAAATAAATATTTGATTAACCACCATAAGACTTAGTTTTATCGTTGATGATGTCATAGCAAAGATCAGTCAACTCAGCGACAGAGTAATCTTTTGGATCAATAGGTTTTCCAAAAGACATTCTAGCGATACCAGGCTTCACAAAGTCACCTTTTTTACGTCCAAAATATACTCCAAAGTTATGAGCCACAGGGATTATAGGAATATTTGATACTTTAGCTAGTTTCATTGCAGAGCGATGAAATTTCGGATATTCACCAACGGGCACTCTTGTACCCTCTGGGAAGATTATAATGCTTAAGTTTTTATTTTCTATTCTATCTTTGCCATCCTCTAAAACTTTTTTGATTGCAGAAAGACCTTTTGATCTATCTACACCAATAGCTTCAGCAAATATGTTTGTCTTACCAAAAATTGGTTTTTCTAGTAACTCTTGCTTCATCACAAAGCAACAATCATGAACAAGGCCATAAAATACAAAAGTCTCTAACATCGACTGGTGTTTAGAAACATAAATACAGGGATAGTCTGGAATATTTTCTTTACCTTCAATTTTTACATATATTTGTAGTATGACTAGAGTTCCTAAGCGATATAAACAAGACCATATCCAGCAAACAAATAATCTAACTTTTAATGATGCTCCTAATACGCCAACAGTATTCATAAGTAAACAAGAAAATAATAATACTATATACCCGTAAACTTTGAAAACCTGCATTCTTGCTAATAATAGTAGATGAATAATTTTTTTCATCTGATAGACCTCTTCTTAACCTTTAAACTCTTTTGTTTTTTCTGTTATTACCTTATGGCAGTGAGTAGTCAGAGTCTTTGAGTCAAAATCTCTAGGATCAATGCGTTTACCAAAATCCATTCTAGCAATACCTGGCTTAATAACTTGCCCCCATTTCTTAGGGAAAAATCTCCCAAAGTTGTGAGCTACAGGAATAATATAGGTGTTAGCATCAGCTGCTAGCTTCATTGCAGAGCGCTGAAACTCTGGATACTCTCCAACTTCGACTCTTGTACCCTCTGGAAAAATTACAACATTTATGCCATCAGCTAAGCTTTGTTTACCGTCAGTGACTACTTTTTTTAGTGACTCTCTAGGCTTATCTCTATCTATAGCGATACTGCCTAAGTTTTTCATTGCTGTACCAAAGATTGGAGCATCAAAAAGCTCTTTTTTCATGATAAAGTGACACTTACCAATCAAACCATAAAACATGAATGTTTCTAGCATTGATTGATGCTTAGACACGTATATGCAGGGATAATCTTTGTCGATGTTTATACGACCTGTTACACGGATGTATACTTGTAAAAAAACAAGCATACCTATCCAATAAAGATAAGTCCAAACTTTACAAACCGCCATTCTCCAAGAAATGGGAAGGTTAAAAAAAGTAAATATATTTATAAGTATGCTACTACCACCAATAACAGCAAACGAATAGAGTTGGAACGCAGTCATCCTGGCCCACATCAGTATATTCCAAATCTTTTTTAAAAAAGATTTCATCAAAAACTCTCCATAAATTTTTAGTAGGTTTATTTAACTATCAGTTTGTACTAAAGCTTAAAATCATTGGTATCATTATACACTTTTTATAAATAGCTGCCGACAAAAAAATAAGCCTATGAAGAAAATAAGATAAGATTCTTAGATAAAAATGAAAGATTATTTTTCTAAATATTTTAACTTATCTGGAACAGATGCCCAGTTGTCAGCGTCCTCACAAGGGTCGCATTTCTCTACGATATTTGGCCAAATACCAGCAAGCTCTCTGTTTAGATCAAGCATTTGCTCTTGGCTCTCCGTAAGATCATCGCTAGATTTGATAGCATCAACAGGACACTCAGGCTCACATAAAGCACAGTCGATACACTCATCTGGGTTTATTACCAACATATTAGGACCTTCATAGAAACAGTCAACAGGACATACTTCTACACAGTCACCATATTTACATTTGATACAATTTTCAGTAACTACAAATGGCATTTTATTAAATCCTTTCGTTATTTTACTTTTGTTAAAAGAAACCCACAAATTATAGCATAGATATGAAAAAGGTAAATATTAATCTATTTTGGCAGATTATCTCTCCCAGAGTTAACATTTTGTATGGTGCTAAAGCATAAAATAAAATAGCTAAAATTAGAAATATTCATTAACAAGTGATAGTATTAGCATAATATTTATAATAATGTTTTGGTTAAAAATGAAAGCTGAACTTGACCCAAGAAAATTAATCGCTGCGACAACGATATCTGTAGCGGTTTTATTTTTTGTAACATATCTTGTATCTATTGCTGATGGTAATAACACCTTATGTAATCCATTTATTTCTGGCTGTTCTGATATTACTCATGCTGGGTTTACATCGTATGAGAAGTATATGCTTAAGGCTATACTAATACCGACTGCTACGCTTATGGCAGTGATTTTCTTTTTTATCACACAGTTACTTGTTCAAATAAGTGATAATAAAAAATCAATAATTAAGCAAGGTAAGATAATGCTTTTCTTAGCATCTGTTGGTTGTATTGGCTTAATCATTGGGACTTCAGTAATTGATGGTCAGCAAACTCTTATGAAGGTTCATCTAAAGGGTGTTGCTGTGTTTTTTGTGCTAATGAGTATCTGCCAGGTTTGGTATACAATTATCGAATATAAGTATTCAGATCGACTTAATAAAGTACCACTTATCTTGCGTAGATTTGCGATTTTCATAACGGCAGCTTTTTCGATATGGTCAGTATTTATGGATCAGACAACAATTAATCACAATATTGTTGAATGGTGGGGTGTTTATGCTCTTATTTTCTGGTTCTGGACATTTTCTATTACTAAAATTAAGTAGTCCATTTACTGCACACTTTTTGTCTTTTTGCTCGAGATTCTCTAAACTTATCACTATTGTATCGTTAAATTAATTGGTATTTTTTTATGTCTATAGCATCATTGTTTAGTAATCCTAGCCTTAATCAATATATAAATGATAATTCAGTAAAATTAGATAAAACTGCACAGGAGCTCTTTGATAAAGCAGCAAATGATGAGTTAAGTCACATGCTTAGTTCACCTAATCAGTTACAGCTTATTAGTCTCTTTATCAAAATGATTAATGCAAAAAATGTCTTAGAAATCGGTGTTTTTAGAGGTTTTTCAACATTGATTATGGCTCAAGCATTATCCTCTGAAGGTAAACTAGAAGCCTGTGATATTAGTTATGAATATATCAAGCCATACAAACACTTTTGGCAAGAAGCAAACGTTGAGCATAAAATTAATCTTAATATTGCACCAGCTTTAGAAACTTTAGAAAGGTTTGAAAAGCAAGCTAAGAAGTTTGACTTTGTATATATAGATGCGGATAAGCCAAATTATATTAACTACTATGAAAAAGCTTTAAAATTGGTAAACTCAGGTGGAATTATCGCAATAGATAATGTGCTCTGGTCGGGTAGGGTTGCAGATGATTGTAATAATGAGCAAAACACCTTGATTATAAGAGAGTTAAATAAATTAATTTATAATGATAGCAGAGTGGAAGCTTGTATTATTCCTATAGGAGATGGTATCAACCTGGTTAGGAAGCTTTGATTTTTATGCTAGATAAATTTTGCTTAGGGCTTTTTTAGACACGTCCAAAGCTTGTTGTGTTGATTGACCCTTAGCTAAAACTACTCCCATGCGACGCTTACCATGAATTTCTTTTTTGCCAAAAATTCTAATATCTATACTTGAGTCAGCTAGAGCTTCATCAATCCCTAATATACTTGGATCTGTAGATTCTCCTTCAAGTAATATAGCAGCAGATGATGAGGGTTGAAGAGTTTGTATTTGCGGTATTGGTAATCCTAATATTGCACGCAGATGTAATTCAAACTCATTAATGTTTTGTGATATGAGTGTTACCATGCCTGTATCGTGAGGACGAGGAGAGACTTCATTAAAAAATACTTCATCACCCTTTATAAATAACTCAACACCAAAAACTCCATATCCACCTAGAGCATCTGTGATCTCTTTGGCTATCTTTTGAGATTTCGCTAGAGCTATATCCGACATTGCATGAGGTTGCCAAGAGAATCTATAGTCACCATCTTTCTGGATATGTCCGATAGGATCACAAAATGAAGTACCATCTTTATGTCTAACAGTTAGAAGTGTAATCTCATAATCAAAATCTATAAATTGCTCTACAATTACACCTTTAGCATGACCTCGAGAGCCACTTTGGGCATAATCCCATGCTTTTTGAACTTCGTTATGTTCCTTGACTATAGATTGTCCTTTACCTGATGAGCTCATTACTGGCTTAATTACAAATGGTAGTCCTATAGTCTCAACAGCATCAAGATATTCTTTTTCACTATTAGCAAAAGCAAATTTAGATGTCGCTAGACCAAGCTCATTAGCTGCTAGAGATCTTATACCTTGGCGATCCATAGTGAGCTTTGTAGCTTTGGCACATGGGACAATATTGAAGTTATGAGCCTCTAACTTTACTAAGCTACCAGTATTTATAGCCTCAATCTCAGGAACTATATAAGTTGGTTTTTTTGCTAATATTAGTTGTTCAAGAGCATCAGCATTTAGCATATCTATAACGAAACTCTCATGAGCTACTTGCATAGCTGGCGCATTCTTGTAACGATCTACAGCTATAGTGTGTATGCCAAGTCTCTGAGCTGCTATGATAAATTCTTTACCAAGCTCACCTGAGCCAAGTAGCATGATTTTAATCTTTGGTGTTTTGCTATACATAATCAGTTATTCTTATAAAAATAATATTTAAATAATACTATATATCTAGAATTATATAAAAAATTATAACGATGAAGTTGATTTTAAGGACTTAATTATTACTATACTGTTTGTATATTTTTATACCGTTTTTAATTTGCTCATCAGTTGTAGGGATATTTAGCTCTTCACGGGCAAAGATAGTATCGTTAATAATATCCGGATCATCTTTTAGATTTAACCCTTTGATTGAGAGAATTAAATCATAATTACTATAATCATCGTTATTATCAATTTTATCTAAAACCATCTGTGCAATTTTATATAATGAGTCACCAGATTTTATTATATATGTTTTATTATTTACCTGTGCTTGAGGAGATAGATCCTTAGACTCTATATTATTACTTTGATCTTGGTTTTTTTGCTCTAAAATTGTTGATGGCTGACTCTCTAGTACTGTTTTATTATGCTCATTATCTTGCTTCTCTGACTTTGCTGTAATATCAGGAGATTTTTCTATTTGAGGTTTTATAATCTCTGAGCTACTATCTGACTCTCTTGTGTTATTATCAACTGCTTGCTTTGAAACTGTATTTTTTTGAGTTATTGGAAGCTTATCAGTTGCTCTACTGTAGAGCAGTGGCTGACTTTTTTGAATAAAGCTTTCATAGTTTGTTGTTGCTAATGTATTTAGACTTTTATCGTTTGATTGGGTATTTGGTGAGTGGGAATTAGCTATTTTTTTCTCAATAATGTTAGATGATAAGTATATTATTAGTAAAGATATGCTAATAATAGCTATGCGATTAAAGTAGTCAAAAAGCTTCATTTTCCCATACTTGGCTTTCTTGTAGTACAGTATATCTATACTGTTTAATATATAAGTTATATGGTTTTTTGGGATGTTAAGATACTCACAGTATCGCTTTATTCTATCTTTTAATATGGTTGAGGGCTGTTGAGTGATTTTATAACTATCTCCTTGTTCTATAATTATTATAGTTTCTTCAGGTATGTTAATCGCATCAGCAACAGTAGTTATACTTAAGCCTTTGTACTCTCTATATGATCTAATAATTTCTTGGAAGTTGCTCATGTTTTGATGATTAAGCTTAAGTTTCTTAAATTATATATTAGGTATTTGTTAGAGTAAACTATGGCTATTTTATCGTTTTGATAACAGATTTTTATTTCACTAGTGATTTGCTTATAAATTATATTTAAAAATATATCTAATATCGCAAATATTAACAACTAAGTAATTTAAAAATGTCGAAGTTGCTAACTAATAAAAGCTAAGAGATAAGTACAGTTTTGTTTTTTTAGAAAAGACTACTTCTTTGCTAGAGGATAGAACTCAGTAATCTGCTTACCAAAGTCTAGAGGGTCAATTGTTGAAGGGTTCTGTCCTAAAGACCAAACCATAAATCCAGAGAAGTTATCATAACTATTAAGAGCAGAGCCTTCGCTATCTCCTGTAGTATATGCTGTCTTTAACTCTTCTGGTGTAGCGTAGCTATGTTCACTAGGAGCAAAGTCATCACCTATAACTATTTTTGTTTTTGTATTGTTAGCAGTCTTCAGTGAGTCTGATGCTATTTTCATTGATAGCGTTGGTGCTTCATTTGTCCAGTCTGGGGCTTTATTATTGTAGTTTTGAATTAGAAGAGCATCAAAACAGACATTACCACCGCAAGCATCAGTAGGAAGCATATCTTTGAAAATATTGTAAGCGCCACCTGTTGCTGTCCAGTATATGTTTGCAGGAACTCCTGTATCTACATATGTTTGAGGAGCTGCTGTGATGTAGAAGCCTCTTGGGAATTTGTCTTTCATTTTATCACTTTCTGCATACTCACGCATTTTTGATATTACATCTTTGATTTGATTTTGCCATGTAGCAGTACCTTTTATAGAAGATCCTTCAAGATCAAAATCAAAACCATCCATGTTGTTTTCTGCAAGGTAGTTTACAATATTCTCTGCTAATGCCGTATTATCGTTAGATAGTGTTGGATTCCATGTGTTTGTTAGTCCACCCGTAGATGCTATAAATAGAGCACCTTTAGCATGAACTTTTGCTATCGCTTGACTGAGATACTCAGGGTTCACAGGATCATAGAATCCTTGCACATCAGTCCCAGAGACTTTCAAAAACCCAGGGATTATTACATTGTAGTAATCGGCAAAATCACTTAATTTTTCTACCAATTCTGGACTTTGACCCCAAGTCCAAGTACCCCAGTATCCAACCATAGATTTCTCTGGCCAAGCACCTGCAGCTTCGTAATTAATAGTGTCATTACCTTTAATTTGACCATCTACGATAGTTATACTATTTGCTTGATAAGTAGTACCTCCTGATTTAAATGTGCCAGGTTTAATAATAAACTCTCCTCTTGATGGGATGCTTGTTGTATTTGAACCATTGTCTAAGTTTATAGAGTCACCATATACATCTCCAGTAGAAGATATTCTCTGTGCATTCACAGTCTTAGTTGGTGTAGCATCTTCAGGGAACTTGACATTGAAGCTAACATTAGCAGGTTTAACATCTTCTGCTTCAAATGCTATATTTAAATTTATATTTTTACTTTCTTCATTAACTTCAATAGGGTTAGGTGTAATAGTTTTAGCAACGTAGTTCGTTGAGCCATCAGAGCTTAAGACATTACTAACTGAAACATTATGAGAACCCTTCGCTACTGTTATAGGAGTTGGGTCGTTAGGGTTTATAGTATATGTTTGAGAATCAATTTTAACCTCGATTTTATCTATAGTTTGAGGTAGACCTGTTGTTTTGACATTTACTTGAGCTTGAATTATGTCTCCACATAATGTCCAAAAATCAGGAGCTTCTTTGGGTGACTGATCAGTCCACCATTTCATATTTTCATAAATACTTCCTTCAAATCTAACGAAAGCTTTGGCAGAGTAGCCTGATGCTGCAGGAGTATATTCTTGTACATTACTTGGTATAGCATCACATTTACCTGGAGATGGAGGTGTTGCTTTCTTGTATTTTAATGGCACATTAGTGGAGTCTTTAGTCATATCAAAGAAGTCAGGAGAAATTGAGCCACTGGTTACACTAATTATATAATGGGTAGGCTGACTATCAGAGTATGGTAAAGTTACCTGATTATTTACAACTGTATAAGATGTATTGTTTGCTGAGAATTCAATTTTTGCATCACTAGGTAAACTATCTCCTGATATTTTAACGGAAACCGTTTTCTCTGCAGTTGGTTCTGGAGATGGACCAGGATCTTTGCATCCTTCTGTCCAAGCTTCTTGCCAAGCAGTACCTTTGCCTGGCTCATAAGCCCAAGCAGCTGAAGAAGAGCACCATCCAGGGATATTACATACATAGCAAGATTCTGCATTATTAACTTCTTGACCTTTAGAGTAGCTGGTCCCAGCTTTATAGTCTACAGCTGAAGCATAACCTGTAGCTCCATATGTTGCCAACAATGAACTGAGTAAGAGTTTTTTATATTTTAGATTCATATAATTTCTCCAAATATGGTCTTTTAAATTTTATATAAAAATAGGTTACTATTATATAATTTAACCAAAGAATAATAAATTGGTAAAAATTAATAAGTATTTATCAATTTTTACCAACTAAAAAGAGAAAATTAAAGGAATATACAGTAGCATTTACTTAGAAAAAGTAATATTGTTGTCAGCGTCGGTATCAACAACTATTTTATCTTCAGCTTTAAATTCTCCATCGAGTAACTTAAGAGCAAGAGGATTTTCTAAGTTATTTTGTATAGCTCGTTTTAATGGTCTAGCACCAAATACAGGATCAAAACCAGCATCTGCTAACTTATCCATAGCTTTTGGTGACACCTCTAGAGCAATCTCTAAATCAGTTAAGCGTTTTTCTAAGCGCTTGATTTGTATCTTAGCTATTTCTGTAATCATTTCTTTATTTAGAGGTTCAAATACAATAGCATCATCAACCCTGTTTACAAATTCTGGTCTGAAGTGGCTAAGTACCATTTCCATTACAGCGTCTTTGACTGTGTCATAGTCTTGACCTTGCATTTCTTGGATTCTATGCGAACCAAGGTTAGATGTCATAACTATTACAGTATTTTTGAAGTCTACTGTTCTACCTTGACCATCAGTTAGTCGCCCATCATCCAACACTTGTAGCAAGATATTAAATACATCTGCGTGAGCTTTCTCAACCTCATCTAATAAGATTACAGAATAAGGTTTTCTTCTAACATGTTCAGTTAGATAACCGCCTTGCTCATAACCCACATATCCTGGAGGAGCACCGATTAGTCTAGCTACAGAGTGTTTCTCCATAAACTCAGACATATCTACTCTAAGCATTGCATCCTCATCATCAAATAAGAATTCTGCTAATGCTTTTGTAAGCTCAGTTTTACCTACACCTGTTGGACCTAAGAACATAAATGAACCTATAGGTCTATTTGGATCTGATAATCCGGAGCGAGATCTTCTTACAGCATTAGATACTGCTTTTATCGCTTGGTCTTGTCCAATTACTCTTTTATGTAGGAAGCTTTCCATGTTTAGAAGCTTATCTTTTTCACCTTCCATCATTTTAGATACAGGTATCCCCGTAGCTTTAGAAACGACATCGGCAATTTCATTCTCTGTGACAGATGTTCTGACTAGTTTATTTTCAGAGGGTTCTGCTTCAGTATCTTCAATTTGTTTAATTTGAGCTTCAAGCTCTGGTATTTTACCGTATTGTAACTCAGCCATTTTGCTTAGATCACCAGCTCTTTGATATTTCTCAAGCTCAAACTTGGATTTTTCAAGTTCTTCTTTTAGCTTACTTGTGCCCTGCATTTTAAGCTTCTCAGCTTTCCAAAGTTCTTCGAAGCCTTGATACTCAGACTCTAAGCCTTTGATTTCAGCCTCTAGTATTTCTAAACGCTTCTTGGTAGCGTCATCTTTTTCTTTTTTTAACTGCTCACGTTGCATTTTTAGCTGAATAATTCTACGGTACAGGCTCTCCATTTTTTCAGGTTTAGAGTCTATTTCCATACGAATTTGGCTAGCTGCTTCATCCACTAAATCAATAGCTTTATCAGGCAGTTGTCTATCTGTGATATATCTATGTGATAATGTAGCAGCACTCACAATAGCAGAGTCTGTAATGTTTACACCATGGTGCAACTCATATCTTTCTTTCAGACCTCTAAGTATAGCAATAGTATCTTCAACAGTTGGCTCATCAACAAGCACTTTTTGGAATCTTCTTTCAAGCGCAGGATCTTTTTCAACATACTCACGATATTCATCTAAAGTCGTTGCACCAACACATTTTAGCTCACCTCTAGCCAAAGCAGGTTTTAGCATGTTGCCAGCATCCATCGAGCCTTCTGCTTTACCAGCACCAACCATAGTATGTAACTCATCTATAAATAGAATCACATTGCCTTCTTGTTTTGATAATTCTTTTAAAACAGATTTTAATCTCTCTTCAAAATCTCCTCTAAATTTAGCACCAGCTAATAATGCACCCATATCTAGAGATAGAACTTTTTTACCTTTTACGCCTTCTGGGACTTCATTATTAATTATTCGTTGAGCTAAACCTTCTACAATAGCAGTTTTACCAACACCAGGCTCACCTATAAGCACAGGGTTATTCTTAGTTCTTCTTTGTAATACTTGTATAGTCCTACGTATTTCACTATCTCTACCGATAATCGGATCGATTTTACCTTTTTTAGCTAGATCTGTTAGATCTACTGTGTATTTGTCTAATGCACCTTTCATATCTTCTTGATTTTGACTACTCACTTTTTCCCCTCCACGGTAATCATTGACTGCTTTTGTAAGTTTTTCTTTTGTAATGCCAAACTTACTGTACAGTCCAGTTAAACTTTTGTCTTCTATAGAAGCTAATAGGAAAATCTCACTTGAGATAAATTCATCACCATTCTTATTAGCTAAATCTTGCATTTTATGTAGTGTGGCTATCAGATCTCTAGATGGCGTGATTTGAGGATTACCTTCTCCAGATAATACGGCAACGCCATCAACCATATCATTTACAGCTTTTACAAACTTCTGTGTATCAACGCCACAAACGCTTAATATAGCTATAGCAACGCTATCATTTTGCTCCAAAAGAGCTTTCAGCATATGTGCTGATGTAAACTCAGTCGTTTTCTGCTGAAAAGCATAAGATTGAGCTTCTGCTAATGCTTCTTGTAGTTTTATTGTAAATTTATTTATATCCATTATTTCCCCCTAAGAAATAGTATCTGTTATATATTTAAGGATACTTTGCTGTTTTTCAAGTAATAAATTATGCTTATTGGAAAAAAAATATATATAAGTTTTAGTGTTGTTTTGATGAGGCTCTCCATATGGCTTTACAAGCTTTGTTTAGGTACTATTATTCACACCTGTTATAGAGTTTTATATAAAATATGAATAAAAAAGCTTTCTTTACTTTGATTATTTGCTATTTTTTTTGCGGTGGAGCTTTTGCACAAGAACTAAAGAATATAGTTATCTTTGGTGATAGTTTGAGTGACTCTGGATATACAAATAATTTTCACAATATAGATAGTGGCTGGCCACTAATTCCTGGCGACTTGAAAGAGGTTAAGCAACCAACCTTCACAAGTCCAGATAAAGGTAGCACTGTTTGGATACAGTTTTTGTCTCAAGATAATCAGATCTCATCTACACCAAATAATATTTATACACCAAGTGAAAACATCAACAGATCAGTGAAACCTGTTTTAGATGGCAACAACTATGCTGCTGGAGGAGCTACGACAGTTTGTAAAGGGCTTGGTAATAAGGGTGACTATACTCCACCTCCACTAGGACCTTTGAGAGAGGGTGAAAACTGTCCAGTTGGACAAGAGGATATTCAAAAGCATAACCAAATTGATAGTTATCTGAAGCAACATCAGAACAAGGCAGATCCTGATAGTATTTATATTATTTGGGGAGGAGCTAATAATCTTTTTATTCAATTAGGATATTTCTCAGATAATCGCTCAATATTGTCAAAGATATACTATCTTATGAAATATAAAGTCACAGGTGAAGTATTACCTGACCAAGAGATAATAAAAGTAGAAAGCGCTGCTGAAGATATAGCAAATGATGTAAGATATTTGATTAAGCATGGAGCAAAACCTAGAAATATATTTGTAGTTAACTTGCCTGATTTAGGTATAACTCCAGCCGCAACAGAAAATGGAATAGATGCTAAGAGTTTTAAAGTGGAGTTATTCAACTCACTATCTAGAGCATTTAATGAGAAGCTTGCAAGCAATATCCTGCCTGATTCTGTAAGTATCATTGATGCTCAAAAGTTTTTCAATACTATTGTTAAAGATAGAAAAATAAAAGTAAAAGGTGTGGAGTATAACTTCTCTGATGTAACACACTCTGCGTGTGACTTTGATGGTCCAAATGCTCTTACTTGTATTCCAAAAGATTATGTCAGTGGTAGATATGATAAATATCTTTTTGCCGGACAGGTGCATCCAACTAGCTATACTCATAAAGTTTTGTCTAAGTATATTTATAGTTTCATAATTAAATAGACAAGTTTCTATCTATAGCTATGAAATAATCCTTGTAGCTTGATATCAAGAGTTTTAAAATACAATCCTAAATATTCTATTAAGTTATAAAATGAGTATGTTACAAAATACTTTTACTGGCTGGAGCAAAAGAGAGGTTAGCTGGCTAGTTAGCTGTATAGTATTAACTGTTGTTGCGGCATCTATCAGTGGGAGTAGCGCATTTATACTAGTATTTTCTGTTATCAGCATTACAAACCTGATATTGGCAGCTAAAGGGAAGGTTTTTAACTATGTTTTAGGGCTTATAGCAGCAATTATGTACGCTGTAATCTCGTATCAAAATCAAGTTTATGGTCAATTACTTCTTGCGGTACTTTTTTTGTGTCCAATACAGTTTTATGGTTGGTATAACTGGACTAGACCCAAAAACACAACTAAAGAAAAACATATAAAAATTAAAAAATTAACGAGATTACAGTTTATAAGTATTTTGGCTTTTATAGCTGTGGTATCTACTATATATGGGTACTTTGTTTTACATCTATATTTTGGTCAAAATGTGGGGTTGGTCGCAGATGCTATTGTTGAAGTTACTTCAATTATAGCTTTTATACTTACAGTATTGTTATTTAAAGAATTTTGGATACTGTGGTTGGCTGTAGATGTTTTGACAATTTCAATTTGGGTTGATGGGATTTTGGATTCAGCAATTACTATTGCAATTATTCCTGTTATTATTACCAAAATTGTAGCATTAATAAATGCTATCTATGGCTATATAACTTGGAGAAAGAATTATAATTTACAGAAACAAAGTAGTCTTTAATTATTTTTAGTTGCGGCTTTCATTTCTTTAACGAAATATTCAAGCTCGCTAAGCATTTTTCCTTTATTTGAGAGATTGTTTTGAATTATTTTTACTGTTGCAGAACCTGAAATTGCACCAGCAGCACCTGCTTTGATAGCTTGTTGTACCTGCTCAGGTTTAGAGATACCAAAGCCTAAAACTGGCTTAGGCGCATTATATTCTCTAAGTTTAGCTAGTACATCTTCCACTGGCATATTTGCTGCAGTTTCCGCACCTGTTACACCAACTCTCGATAGTAAATACGTATAACCACTTCCAAGTTCAGAAATTTGCTTAAGAGTAGCCTCACTAGCATCAGGTGGAGCAATAAATATCTGAGAGATACCTACTTTTTTAGCAATATCACGAAACTCTTTAGATTCATGGGCTGGCACATCAGCTATAAGTATAGAATCAACCCCAGCAGCTAAACATTTTTGATAAAAATTCTCTATACCATTTGCATAGACTAAATTAGCATAAAGCAATAAGCCAATGGGGACATGAGGGTGTTTCACTCTTATTTTTGTGAGGATATCAAAACAATCTTTAGGAGTTACGCCACTCTCTAGGGCACGAATATTTGCTTCTTGAATTGTTGGTCCATCTGCTAAAGGATCTGAAAAAGGTATGCCTAGTTCAAGAGCATCAGCACCTGAGCTAACTAGAGTGTCAATAATCTCAAGAGATAATTCTTTATTAGGGTCACCAAGTGTTACAAAAGGTATAAAAGCACCTTCATTTTTTTTCTCTAAACTTGCAAAAAGGGTTGTATATCTATCCATTACTAAATCTCTCCCTTTTCCTTTAAAATGTCATGTACTGTAAAAATATCTTTATCACCACGCCCAGATAAATTAACAACCAAAAGCTGCTCTTTTTCGGGATTGTCGTAAGCAAGCTCAAGAGCATATGCTAAGGCATGAGATGATTCTAGAGCGGGGATAATTCCTTCTTTTTTGCATAACAATTTAAAAGAATCTAACGCCTCATCATCAGTAACTGAAGCATACTCAGCACGTCCTATTGCTAGTAAATGAGCATGTTGTGGGCCTACAGATGGAAAATCTAGTCCGGCTGATACAGAGTATGATTCTTCAATCTGACCATCAGTATTTTGCATCAATGGTGCTTTCATGCCAAAAAATATACCAGTTTTACCATGCTTGAGAGGCGCTCCATGTTCACCAGTTTCGATACCTTTACCAGCAGGTTCTACACCTATCAGTTTTACACTGGTTTCATCAATAAAATCAGCAAACATTCCAATAGCATTTGAACCACCACCAACACAGGCAATCACAGCATCAGGTAATCTACCTTCCTTGGCAAGGATCTGTTGCTTGGTTTCTTCACCAATCATTCTTTGAAACTCTCTAACAATTGTCGGAAAAGGGTGAGGTCCTGCAGCAGTACCTAATAAATAGTGAGCTTTATTATAATTTGCAGACCAGTCTCTTAGTGCTTCGTTACAAGCATCTTTAAGTGTTGCTGAACCACTATGTACAGGTATGACTTCAGCACCCATTAACTTCATTCTAAAGACATTGGGACTTTGACGTTCCACATCTTTAGCACCCATATATACTCTGCATTTTAGATCAAGTAGTGCGCAAGCCAAAGCAGTAGCAACACCATGTTGCCCAGCTCCTGTTTCTGCAATTATCTCATTTTTACCCATTCTCTTGGCAAGTAGAGCCTGACCAAGTACTTGGTTAGTTTTGTGAGCACCACCGTGTAGTAGATCTTCACGTTTTAGATATAATTTAGTTTTTGTATTTTTGACTATATTTCTAGTTTTTGTCAGAGCTGTGGGCCTGCCCGCATACTCTTTTAAAAGCTCTCTAAACTCCTGTTTGAAAACCTCATCAGCTTGTGCTTTTATAAATTCTTGCTCTAGTTGGTCAAGAGCGGGTACAAGTATTTGTGGTACAAATTGACCTCCATACTCACCAAAATAAGCATTTAGTTTTGACATTTAAATACTATGATTGAATTTTAATGCTTTATATTATCGCTAATATTTCTTACAAAGGCTAGCATTGTGACTTCAAAAACTTAATCAGTTCTTTTCATAACAAAATTGTATGTATAATAGTTTTACTTAATGGTAAATATTGCCTAAATATGAAAATTAATAAGTTACTAGTGTCTGGTGGGACTCATGGAAATGAATATACTGGAATATATATAGTCAAGCGTATGGAGAAATACCCTCCTAAAACCAAGTCTTTAGATGTTATACCATTATTGGCAAATCCAGAAGCTTTTGAGATAAGTAAGAGATATAAAGATCAAGATCTAAACCGTTGTTTTTCAGAGGAAGACTTAAAAAAGATCTCGTTGAATAGTTATGAGATGCAAAGAGCTCGAGAAATTAATCAAATGTATGGCTCAGAATCTAATTTTCCAGTTGATTTTTTAGTCGATCTGCATACAACAACTTCAAATCTTGGCAAAACTATTATTACTGACGGTAAAAGTCAATTTGTTAATAACCTATGCTCTTATTTAGTTGAGCAAATAGATGATCTTAGAGTAATTAAACACGGGAGTATTACAAGTGTGGCAATGAATAATATCGCTCCTATGTCTTTAACTATAGAAATAGGCTCTGTTAATACGAGTATTTATGATCCCAATGCAATTGAGGTAACTATAGAGATTATTAATGTAATAATAAAGTTTATTGAATTATCAAATAATGGTAATGCTCCTGAAGTTAAGCAGTGTAAGGCGTACGAGCCATTTAAGACTATTCAATACCCGCGAGATAGTGAGGGTAATATCAACGCAGTAATTCATAAAGCTCTTCATGGTAAAGATTTTCAGGTTATTAGTAGTGGTAGCCCTATTTTTGAGTTAATAGATGGAGGAGATAGATTGCTAGATATTGAAGGAGAATGGTACCCTATATTTATAAATGAGTCTGCGTACTATGAGAAAGATATTGCTTTTTACCTTGCCAAAGAAGTAGATTTGTATAATGATAGTTAAGATGTGTTAGAGCTTATAAATATTGGAGAATTTTTTCTCTAAATAACTAATATAGTATTTAGCGTTTAGATATTCTCCACACATATCATGGATAATTTCATCAGCAGGTTTTAGACTGCCAAATTGGTGTATGTGCTTACTTAAGAAGTTTAATATAAGCTCTAGCTTATTTTCTCTAATTGCACTATTTACATCAAAATCTTTATTCATATAGTAAAAAATCTGTGAAGCATACGCACTGCCAAGAGCATAAGTTGGGAAATAGCCAAACAATCCAGCAGACCAGTGAACATCCTGTAATATCCCATCAGAGAAATTATTTGGAGTGATACCTAGGTACTTTTGGTATTTATCATTCCATAGCTTTGGCAACTCGCTAACATCGAGATTTTTTTCAAAGATTTCTTTTTCTATTTCAAAGCGCACTAGTATATGTAGAGAATAAGTTAATTCATCTGCTTCTACACGGACTAGGCTAGGGCTAACCTTATTAATAGCTTTATAGAAGTCTTCTTTATTTACACTAGCTAAGTTTTCAGTAAATAAGCTTTGTAAGTTAGTGTAGTTACTATCCCAAAAGGCTTTATTTTTACCGACTAAGTTTTCATAAAACCGTGATTGTGATTCGTGTATGCCTAAGCTAACACCAGTGCCTAATATAGTATCATAAATATCATCACCGATATTTTGCTCATACATAGCATGACCAGTTTCATGGATCGTACTAAATAATGAAGAAGTAAAAAGATCTTCAATATAGCGTGTTGTCATTCTGACATCATATTTATTGAAGTTTAGAGTAAATGGATGGACACTTTCTTTTAGAATACCACTATCAAAGTTAAATCCTAATTGCTTAGCTATTTTGTGAGAATATTTTTTTTGCTTATCGATACCATACGGTTTATCGATACAGCTAGTATCAACTTGATGGGCGTTTTTTATTTTTTCTAGAAGGGGTACAATTTTTTCTTTTAGACTGTTAAAGAAAGGTTCTAATTTTGCAACAGTCATACCTTCTTCATAATCATCAAGAAGCACATCATAGGGGTGCTCATTATAGCCAATTCTTTCGATATACTTTTTTTGATACTTTATAATCTCTTCTAAATATGGAGCAAATACTTCAAAGTCATTATCCTTACGAGCTTTGGTCCAAATATTTTGAGCTTGTGATAGTAGTTTGTTGTATGTGACATATTCATCTTTTGGTATTTTGCTTAGTCTATCTTTTTGCTTTGCTGTTAGATACACAATCCTTTTGTTAGTCTCATCAAGTGCTGACAAGTTGTTATTCAAACACTTTAAGCTTTGGGTTATTTCTTTACTATTAGTTATTTCATAGATTTTTTCACTGAAAAAACCAATAACTTCAGATGTGGTGTTGATTGAGTTTTTAGGGGCCTCTGTTTCCAAGTCCCAATGCATTAGAGAAATTGCGTGATTATACTTCTTCTTTTGTGATAGTTTGTCCTTGAGTATTTGGAGCTGGTTTTTGGTTTCGCTCATTTTTTTCCTTTGCCTGCTGCTTTCTTTCATTAGAAATAGTACGTCTTAATAGCGTATCATATATTGGTTTTTGATGATGGATATATGTCAGCATCGATGCACTAAAGCAGGTTATCATCAAAGGAAGCAAAAGGTGGAAGTTCCAAGTCATTTCCATTACTAGCACAATACCAGTCAATGGCGCGCCTACTGTCGCAGTAAATAAGGCACTCATTCCAGCTACAGCAAAGACACCAGCATCAATATTATATTCAGGGAAAAGCTGAGCTATAGATAGACCATAAGCAAGACCAAAAACAGTGCCAAGAGCAATCATCGGTGCAAATATACCACCTGTAACACCAGTCCCATATGAGAAAATTACACCGGCAAAACGAAGCGCAAATAAAACTAAAAGCATTTTGATAGATAAGTTGTAGTCTAGGGCGTTTGCTATTACGATATAGCCACCGCCTACAGCATTTGGAGAAAGTACTACACCGACACCAAATACGATACAAACAGTTATAACTAGAGTCCAGTATCTTCTTTTAGACCCATCTGAAAAGAAGTTAGCGACTTTGATAATTGATTTGTTAAATAGTAGTCCAAAATATCCAAAGATAATGCCCAGCACCATAAATAACCAAAGAGTATTTTGTGGAACTGCACTAAATGTCTCGACACGTATTGCAGGGGGATTGCCCATAATAGCTCTAGAAACAATAGTACTCATTATACAGGCTACTAGAACACATTTTATTGCAGAAACACTAAATCTGAATTTTCTATTCATTTCCTCAATTACAAAGACAATCCCTGAAAGAGGGGTGTTGAATGCAGCAGCTAAACCAGCACCAGCACCAGCAGATATTACAGCGTTTGCGTACTTCTTGGTAAGCCTAAACTTATCTACAAAGAACTGAGCTAATGCAGCAGCCATGTGTATTGAAGGACCTTCTTTACCTAAGCTTAAACCAGAACCTAAAGAGAAAAGTCCACTCACAAACTTTACAGGAACTACTCTTTTACGGAGCTTTCGACATCCTTTTAGCGCTCCTTCTACTTCTTGGATACCGCTACCACCAGCTTCTTTGGCAAATTTTCTAACTATAAGAATTGATATCACTACCATAGTTATAGTTAGCGTAACAGACATTATAATTTCAACAAATAGATTACCACCACTTAAAGAGAACAGCATTTTTTTAAGTTCAGTAATAGAGTCTAGGATTAGTTGGAAAAATGTTGCAAATAGGCCTACCAATGTACCTATAATAGCTCCAGATAATACCAACACCCATATATGGCGATTGTTTTTGTAATATGTGTCTAGTACTTTATTACTCATGATAATACAGTAATACTGAGTGGTTTCTGAATTAACACAAATTATACATATTTGAAAGTTTTTAAAAAGTAAAAGTTGACCAAAATTGGATAAATACTTATCTAGGTTATATTTTTAGTGATCGCATTTGCTATATTTATAGAATCCTTTTCATCACCGAGAGTTCCGACCCGAATTTTTATTTCAGTAGAGCGGGTGCTTAGACTAGTTAACTTAATCGTTACATCATTACCATTTTGTGAAGCTTTAACCTCTGCTGTTTTATCTTTATATGACTGGCTAAGTAGTGAATATTGTTTATCCATTTGCATTGTTTTGATAGTTGCATTATATACAGAGCGAATATCTTTGGGCACTTCAATTATATAGTCACCATTTACATAGTATACAGCGCCACCTGCAACAACTGCAGCACCTATTATAACAGCAGTAGCAACACAGCTATTAAGAGATATTAGAATGATAGCTGATAGAATAATAAAGCGAGCTTTTTTGAACATTACTAAGAAGCTTTGTGTACGTTAGCCTGAATTTGATCCATAAGTTTCGATGACATTGCTTGGTCACCAAAATTACCAAACTTAATAGTTACTTTAGCTATTTTATCTGTAAGACTTTCTATTTTTATTGTAAAGCTTGTGCTATCTATTTTTGTAGCACCTTCGATATCAGCTGTTTGTTTGGTTGTGTCGGTGTCTTTAGATACTAAAACAAAGTCGTTGTTATCTTTTATTGCCTTAAGAGCAGCTTTATATACAGCAATATAGTTACCTTCTATATTCATAGAATAGTTACCTTCTACATAAGCGACAGTACCACCACCAACAGCAACAGCAGTTACGATACAACTATTAAGAGCTAATGTTGAAAAGGATATTGCTGTTACAACTAGTATTTTTTTAAAGATATTCATATCGTTTAACCTTTAAATTATAGATCTTTTTGGATTTGTCCCATTAGCGTTGCTGACATTGCTTGATCACCAAATGTACCAAATTTGATAGTTACTTTTGATGCATTCTTAGTAATTTCACGTATTTCAACATAGAAATCAGTAGAGCCTACTTTAGTTTTACCTTTGATATCAGTTTTAGTTGGGGCTATATTTTTCTTAGTGATTTCTAAATTATCATTTTCACTAATAGCTTTAAGAGTTGCATTAGTAACATCTTTTAGGCTACCATCTAGGTTCATTGAATACTTACCATCAACATAAGCAACTGTACCAGCACCTACTGCACCAGCTACAACTAACCAACAGCTACTTAGTGATAATGCTGATGCTGCAAGTAAAGATGCAGTTAGTATTTTTTTTAGTTTCATGATTTGATCCTCACATTAAATATGTTATAACAAGCATAAGTGATAATATATCTGCTTTTAGACATAGTCAATTATTTCTTTATCTTACTAATAGCTTACGCTAGTTATTTGTATTATTTAGATCATCAGTTTTTTTATTCAAAAATACAAGTTATTATAATGTTTAAAAATTCATCTTTAATAGAGCCATGATTCATCTTCTTGATTTTTGTACTATGATTATCAATCTTTTGTGTACTTTTTTATTGGCAGGGCTATACGTTATTGGTTGGCCTGTGGGTATTATTGGTTTGATTATGAGTGCGGGATTGTTTTCGATAAGTGGATTGTATGCTGATGCTATATTGCAGATAATTCTTTTATTTAGTTTTGGGTATGGTTGGTATAGTTGGCAACCTAACTTTAGTCACAAAAAGGTAGTTGTTCATAGACTTAAAATTATTGGCTGGTTAAAAGTTTTAGTAAGTATTGGAGTGTTTGGTTTGGTGGTTTCTCAGCTACTCATAAACTATACAGACTCAACAACGCCATATATGGATGGTTTTACAAGTGTGGCATCACTTGTTTGTGTTTTTCTAGCAAGCAGAAAAATAATAGATAACTGGATGATATGGATGGTTGTCGATTCTACTTATGTACTGTTATATATGTATAAAGATTTAGCATTTGCTGCTATTACTACATTTGTATATCTAATTGTGGCAATATACGGCTATATTCATTGGAAAAAATTAATGTATATATAAATGATATTAGATGCGCATGTTCATACAGATAAATATTCATCAGAAGATTTAAGTAAAGTAGCTACAGAGTGTCGAACTCATAATATAAAGCTCTTATCTGTAGCAATGTGTATTCCTTCTTATATTTTAATAAAAGCTTTAAGCGATAAGTATAATTTTATTATTCCATCATTTGGTATTCATCCATGGAAGGCGGATATATATGTACATGATCTAATGTCTTTAGATAAATACTTGTTTGAGGGTAAGTACATAGGAGAGATTGGTTTAGATAAGAAGTTTTTGGATTATGCCGCTCCATTTAGAGATCAGCAGCAAGTATTTGAATATATAGTCTCGCACTCAGCTGTAGATAAAAAATTGCTAAATTTGCATACAAGTGGAGCAGAGCTAGAAGTTTTGCAAACTTTAGAAAGATATAAGCGACATAGGTTTATTGTCCACTGGTATGCAGGAGATCTTGATGTGTTGGATAAATATTTGGCATTGGGTGGTCATTTCTCAATTGGTGTTGAGATTCTATTTAGAGAACATATTAGAGAGATAACTAGACGAATACCGTTGGATAGGATCTTGATAGAGACAGATAACCCTTCATCATATTCATGGCTACTGGGTAAGGAGCAAAATGATGGGATGCCAACCTTACTATTTAAAGTGATCAATAAAATTTGTGAAGTTAAGCAAATTTCGACAGATGATTTTCTAAAAATATTAGATGTGAATCAGAAAAATATTTTACTTTAGCTAAATCTTGATTTGCTTAGTTATTTTTTTTGGTAGATACTTTTAGTTAATGAGGTTTAAGAGTTATAGGTGTATCATGCCATTGTATCCAGAAATAGAACCATTTAATCAAGAGTTTTTAAAAGTTTCAGATATCCATACAATATATTTTGAAGAGTGTGGTAACCCTAGTGGGAAACCTGCACTATTTATTCACGGTGGTCCAGGAGGTGGTATTCAACCAAGTTATAGGCAATACTTTAACCCAGATAAGTATCGAGTAATATTAGTAGATCAGCGCGGTTGTGGTAAAAGTACTCCATTTGCTGAGCTTAGAGAAAATACCACTCAAGACTTAATTGAAGATTTTGAAAAAATTCGTAAAAAATTGAATATTGATAAGTGGATGCTTTTTGGTGGATCCTGGGGTAGTACTTTAGGATTGGCTTATGCTCAAGCCTATCCAGATGTTGTGACAGAGCTTGTTCTTAGAGGTATATTTCTTGGGCGAGAAAAAGAGCTGTCGTGGTTATACCAGCATGGTGCTAGTATGGTATTTCCTGATATGTGGGAAAAATATATAGAACCGATTCCGGTAGAACAAAGAAAAGATTTTATATCAGCATATCATGCAATACTTACAGGTGATGATGAGAAGCTAAAGCAAAAGGCTGCTATAGCTTGGAGTGTTTGGGAGGCATCAGCAAGTAAGTTATTTGTAGATAAGAAATCTATAGATAAGTATGGACAGGATAAGTTTAGCTTAGCTTTTGCAAGAATTGAATGTCACTATTTTAAAAATAAATTATTTATCGAAGAGGCTCAATTATTGAATGAGGCATATAAGATTAAAGGTATTCCTGGTGTGATAGTGCAAGGTCGCTATGATATGGTGTGCCCAGCAGTAAGTGCTTGGGATTTGCATAAAGTTTGGCCGAAGGCAGAGCTAGATATTGTAGCAGATGCTGGTCACTCTATCAGCGAACTGGGAATTCTGGAAGCTTTAGTCAGAGCAACAGATAAATTTGCAGATTAATCTTTATTCAGGATTGAGCTTTTGATTTAGTTTTATAAATACAATGGGCGAAGCCATTAACAATCCGCCAAGCACTAATGATAATGTGAAGTTAGCTAATGATAGAACTCCGTCTAGATATGCTCCATAATAAATCCATGATGCAACTGGTAAGAAAAGTACTGTCGCGGTTATTACGCCTGGAGATATTTTACGTTGAACTATTGTTGGTAGAATATGGAAAAAAATTCCATTTATATACATAAGAGCAGCGATAATTAAACCAAAAGCAGGAAGCTTCCAACCAACCATCGCAGCAGCAATAGCAATAAACATAACTACACTGTTGGCAACATAGAAGTGGTTCCACTCTAATGTTTTAAGTCCGAGAGTCGAGTTAGCCCATTTTTTCCAATTGAAGCTTAGCTCTTCTAGTACATGTACTGAGTATGCAGCAAGCGCTATCCATAATAAATATTCATGAGTCATTTTTAATCTCTTTGCTACGGGATATGGGGTAATTATATATTGTTCTGAAGTTTTGTTAAGTGCTATGAGAAAAACTAATCTTTTGCTATAAAAAGCTTTTATCTAAGATTAGTGCGATGTTAGACTCAATTTTAACACTTAGTCAAAAGTGTAATTAAAGAGGTGCATTTGTTATATCTCTAGTGTTAGGCGCATAAACCCCTATGATCACTAGAACAGATAGAGCCAATGCCGAAAGATTATCCAAGTTTATGATTGGTAGTCTTGGTTCTGATATTGAAAGGTAGCAGAACTGTCATGTCGTTTAAAATTTATATCGACGTGGAGTGCTTTATTTGTGTATGTATTTCTCAAATTTTATGTTCTCTCGTCTGATATGTAGCTATTAGATAGGAGAGCTAATATGTCAGAAACAATAGTCGCCAAGTTTGGTGGCACAAGTGTAGCAAATCAACAAACTATTAGGCAGTGTGCTAATATAGTTAATTCAGATAATAGGATAAAATTAGTAATTGTAAGTGCTCAGTCGGGTATTACTAATTTATTAATTCAGCTAGCAAATAATAGTAAAGATGGCTCTGAAGCAGAAAAAATTATAGAGCAAGTAGAAACTATAATTAATCCAATATTAGAGTCCATAAACTCAAATGATGTAACGAGCTCTATTAATAATATGATTTCAGAGCTTAGAATGTTTGCAAATATGGCTGCTTATTTTAGTGGTAAACAATTATCTGATTCCATTCTAGCTTTCGGTGAAATAATTTCTTCTATGTTAGTTACAAATGTGTTTAATCAAAATGGCATAAATGCTTATCATTTGGATTCAAGAGAAATCTTAAAGACCAATAGTCACTTTGGTTGTGCTAGTCCAGATTTGCTTGCTTTAGAAACTAATGCTATTGAGCATATCTTACCTAAAATTAATCAAGGATATGTTTGTGTCATGGGAGGCTTTATTGGTTCAGATAGTTATGGTAACACTACTACTTTAGGAAGGGGGTGTGGTGACTATTCAGCTTCCTTATATACTCAAGCGATAAAAGCTAATCAATTGAAAATTTTCACAGATGTAACAGGTATCTATCAGGCTGATCCAAGAGTTATTCCTAATGCAAGTTCGTTGAGTACTTTAGGTTTTAGTGAGGCTGCTGAGTTAGCTACTTTTGGTGCGAAAGTTGTTCATCCAAAAACTTTTTGGCCCGCGATGGCTAGTAACTTTGATATATACATTGGATCTACCTTTCAACCAGAGCTTGGTGGAACACTAATTACACAGAAAATGGATGAAGATAGAAATATCATTGCTGTAGCTGAGAGAAAAGATCAAACATTATTAACTATTAAAAGCTTTAATATGTTTGGTTCACAAGGCTTTTTAGTGAAAGTTTTTAACATACTTGCTAATCATAATATTGCTGTTGACTTGGTTTCTACTAGTGAGGTTAGTATTGCGATTACTTTAGATAAGTTAGGGAGTCAATCTATGGGAGATGATTTGGTAGCTCCAGAACTTTTAAAAGATATAGAGTCTATAGGTAATGTAAATATTAAAGTTGAGAATGACTTGTCTCTAGTGAGTGTGGTTGGTAGTGATCTGCATCAGATAAGTGGAGTTAGTGGAGAGCTATTCAGTAGCCTAAGGGATTATAATATTCGACTTTTTAGTCACGGAGCTAGTGAGAATAGTATATGTATGTTAGTCGCTAGCCAGGATGCTCAAAAGGTAGTTAATAACGTTTATAACAGTTTTTTTAGCTAGGGGGAGATAATATGAGAGTGGCTATAGTTGGTAATGGAAAAACTGGTTCAGCAGTATCAGACTTATTATCACAAGAAGAAGTTGCTGGTATATATGATTCAAAAAATATATTAACGCTAGAAGCTTTGCAAAATGTAGATATAGCTATAGTTTTTGTTAATGCAAAAGTGTTGCAAGAGCTTTTACCTACATTATTAGAATCAAATGTTCCTGTAATCTGTGGTACAACAGGATATAACTGGGATCAAAACTTTATTAATTTTGTAAATCAGAATCAAAAAACTTGGGTTGTTGCGAATAATTTCAGCTTATCAATGGTAATTGTAAAAAACATGTTGGCATCATTGGGGCAATTAAAACAGTTAAATGAAGGAACAAACTATTCTATTACAGAAAAACACCATATTCACAAAGTTGATTCTCCTAGCGGTACAGCAGTATCTTGGAGAAATTGGTTAAGTATAGGAGATGTATCTATAGAGTCTATTAGGGAGGGGGACATAAAAGGACAGCATCAAGTGAAGGTAAATACACCTCATGAAACAATAGAGCTTAAGCATACTGCTCATAATAGAAATCTCTTTGCTGAAGGAGCTGTGTGGGCGGCAAGAGAAGCTGTTGAAAGAGGTATTACCGGTTTTGTTTATTTTGATGAGTTAGTAGGAGAAAGGTTATGTCTATAGATATTAATAATAGGTTATATACAGCATTAATTACACCAATGCTTGAAGATGGTTCAGTTGATTGGGATGGTTTTGAGAAGTTGTTAAGAATTCAAGAGTATCAAGGATGTGGTGTTCTGATTTTAGGAAGCACTGGAGAGGCATTGGCTTTAGACTTTGATGAGCAGTGTGACGTTGTAAGATTTGTTACTAGCTTAAATCTTAATGTTCCAATTATGATTGGCGTAGGAGGATTTCAGCTTGCTAAGCAACTTGAGTGGGTAGAGTTTTGTCAAACACAGAGGGTAGATTCTTTTCTTGTTGTTACACCTCTTTACGCAAAACCAGGCTCTGCTAGTCAAACCATTTGGTTTAAAACTATTTTGGATAAAGCTGACAGACCTTGTATGTTATATAACGTTCCTTCAAGGACCGGTGTTAACTTAGCTGAAGAAGTTCTGGTCAATTTAAAAGATCACCCAAATCTTTGGGCATTAAAAGAGGCTTCTGGAGATATCCAAAGATGTGCTCGTTATCATGAGCTAGCTCCAAATCTAATTATATATAGTGGAGAGGACGGTTTATTGCCAGAGTTGGCAAATGTTGGTGCAAAAGGTCTTGTTTCAGTTATATCCAATATATGGCCAGAACAAACAAAAGAGTATGTTAAACAAAGTCTTGCTCATCAAATAGCAATAACGGATAAGGTAATCTGGGAAGTTGCTGCGAGATCTTGCTTTAGTGTCTCAAATCCAATACCTGTTAAGGCATGGCTAGCATATAGTGGTGTCATTACGACAAACACTTTAAGAGCACCGCTTTTAGCTAATGAACTTCAGGATTTAAGTTTATTAATAGGAGCTGATAGTTTAGTTAAAGATTGGTTTAGTCATATATAAGTAGAGGAGATAGATTTAAAATGGATTGGAAAAATATTATTAAAGAGTTAGAAAAGGGCACATTAAGAGCAGCAACTAAATTGGAAAATGGAGATTGGGTCGCAAATCAAGAAGTAAAAAAAGGTATATTAGCTGCTTTTAGAGCTGGTAGTAATACTGAGCTTTCTGGAATCTATAATGGATTTGTTGATAAGGATAACCTGCCGGCGCGAAGATTTAGTGCTAACGATGGTGTTAGATTGGTCCCAGGAGGTTCGTCAGTTAGAGCAGGGGCATATGTAGCATCATCTGTTATTATTATGCCTCCAGCTTATATTAATATAGGAGCATACGTTGATTCTGGAACTATGGTTGATAGCCATGCTCTAGTTGGTTCATGTGCTCAAATTGGTAAAAATGTACATTTATCGGCAGGAGTTCAAATAGGTGGTGTTTTAGAGCCGATAGGGATGAATCCTGTGGTTGTTGAGGATGATGTGTTTGTTGGCGCAGGTGCTGTTATCGTTGAGGGTATTGTAGTTGGAAAAGGTGCTGTTATAGCGCCATCTGTTGTTTTATCAAAAGGTGTAGCTGTTTATGATGCTGTGAATGATGAGGTTTTAGATAAAGGCTCAAAAATTCCAGAGAATGCAGTAATTATTCCAGGTAGTCGGCCTATGAGAACTAGTTGGGCTCAAGAAAATGGTCTTCAAGCTTATTGTCCAATCATTATTAAATATAGAGATGAGAAAAGTGACGCTTCATTAACACTAGAAGAGATATTGAGGTAGTTTAATGAATATAGAAGCACATAGAGATAATTTGGAGATTATCTCTAAAGAATGTGATGCTCCTTTTTTTTATTATGATTTGGATATGTTGGAGACACATGCTAAAGAACTGAAAAAACTACCAGTAAAATTATGGTATGCACTAAAAGCAAATCCTCTATCTAAAATAGTTAAAGTCTTCGATGAGCAAAATATAAATTTTGATGTTGCTAGTATTGGAGAATTAGATCAAGTTTTATCCCAAGGAGTAAATCCTAAGAATATTCTGCATACAGGTCCAGCTAAGTCATATTCTCAACTAGAATATTTTCTAGCTCAAGGGGTTAGAATTTTTGTAATCGAGAGTATAAATCAATTTAAAGATTTATCAGACCTTGTGGAAAAAAAGAATATAAATGTTGAGGTTCTTTTGAGAATACAGCTTGTATGGAATGATCAAGAAAGTAATGTTCTTGGAGGAGGAGGTTGCGTAACTCCTTTTGGATTATCAATAAATGATTGGAAAGACTTTTTTGATAGTGCTCCAGATATTTCTAATAATATGTCTATAATTGGAATGCATTGTTTTCAGTGGGGAAATATTCTTTGTTTAGATAAACTATCTCAAATATGGAAGACAATAACTAAGGCTTTGCTAGATTTAAGTGAGGCTATTAATGTTTCTTTAAAAATTATAGATTTAGGTGGCGGAATAGGTGTTCCTTACAACTCTAGTCAAAAAGCGGTGTCAATCAATGACTTAATATCTTGCTTTAATAATCTTAAAAAAGAGTTTCCTGACATAGAGTATTGGTTAGAGCTTGGTAGATATGCTGTTGCAGAAAGTGGAGTCTATGTAACTAAGGTTATCGATAGGAAATCAGTAAATAATATTGATTTACTAGTAACTGATGGTGGTGCCCATCATCTGGTTCGTCCAGCTTTGACTGGAGAGAGCTTTCCGACGGAGTTATTTAGAGATGAAGCTGATAATGAAAATAAAGATTTTCAAATTCATGGACCTTTATGCACAAGTCTAGATAAAGTTGGTGTAGTAAACTTACCAAAAGATATAAGGCCAAATGATTATTTAGTATTTAAACAAACTGGAGCTTATGGTTTTACTGAGAGTATGCCTTTTTTCTTGTGTCATAGTTTACCCGCTGAAGTAGTCTGTTATAAAGGACAGCTTCAGACTGTAAGACAAAGTAAAAAATCTTCTAGCTGGTTAGTATAAAAAATATAAGGTCGAATAATGCTAAAAATTAGTAATAAAGTAAACAGTATTGAGGTATCAGCTACAGTTATAATGTCTGAATTAGCAGCGGAGTTAAAGCAGCAGGGAAGAAATGTAATATCTCTTTCTATAGGAGAGCCAGGGTTTTTCTCACCGGACTGTGTCAAAGAGGCTGCTAAAAGAGCTATAGATAATAATATTACTAAGTACCCTCCAATAGATGGAATTTCTGAATTAAAAGAAGCCATAGTTAAGAGATATAAAAGAGATTATGGTTTAAACTTTAATAAAAGCCAGGTTTGTGTAACTAGTGGAACTAAACAAAGTATACATAATATTTTTACATGTATTTTTGATGATGGAGATGAAGCTATTTATTGCGCACCGTATTGGGTATGTTATCCAGAGCAGCTAAAATTGGCTGGAGCAAAATCAGTTATAGTAAAAACCCATGCTGAAAATAATTTCCAATTAGATATTAAAGAAATTGAAAAAGCTATAACATCCAAAACAAAAGCTATTATTCTAAACTCCCCTAACAACCCTACAGGTGTTGTTTATTCAGAAGAAACATTGGCATATTTTGCACAGTTAATCAGGAAATATCCAAATATATGGATTATTTCAGATGAAATATATGATCAAACTTTATTTGATAGTAATGCTATTTCTTTGTTACAAGTTGCTCCAGATTTATCAAATAGGTTTATTATAGCTAGTGGAGTGTCAAAAGGTTATGCGATGGCTGGTTGGAGAGTGGGATATGTTATAGCTCCAGAGATTTTAAAAGATGCGATAACAAAACTACAATCTCAAACTACTGGTGGTGCTTGCTCAATATCTCAAATAGCTTCTATACAAGCTTTATCCTTAGATAATGAGTATTTAAAAAGATATACATCTATTTATCAAGAAAGAGTGATGTATGTTTATAATTATTTAGAGAGTTTAGAGGATTTTGAAATAGTTAAACCATTAGGAACCTTTTACCTTTTTCCAAAAATAGAAAAGTTATTGCAAAAAACTAAATTTAAAGATGATATAGAATTTTGTTTAACTTTATTAAAAGATCAGGCTTTAGCTATAACTCCAGGAAGCTATTTTGGTTTAAAAAACTATATAAGATTAAGTTGTGCAGATAATTTAAACACTTTAGAAGGTGCAATGAGAAGATTAAGCATATTTATTGAAAAAGAAATGATTAAGTAAAGTTTAAAAGAAGAGGCGATTTTTTGTTCTAAAGCATAG
>NZ_VOJA01000002.1 GCF_007923265.1 Francisella salimarina | reverse complement strand
TAGTTATAAAAACACAAAGCCCCATATTACTATGAGGCTTTTTGTATTGCTTATCACGATAAGTCTTTGATATTTGAATAAGATGGCGATTACCTACTTTCACCTGGCCGGAGCCAAACTATCATCGGCGTTTTGTAGTTTCACTTCTGAGTTCGGAATGGGATCAGGTGGTTCCTACAAGCTATTATCGCCAAAACTGTGTTTTGGATAATATATCTTATAAAGATATTTAACAATTCAGCATAGAAATAGACTTAAGTCTCTCGGATCATTAGTACTGGTAAGCTTCATACATTGCTGTACTTCCACACCCAGCCTATCAACGTCGTAGTCTCCAACGTTCCTTACTGATTTACATCAGAGAGATCTAATCTTGAAGGAGGCTTCCCGCTTAGATGCTTTCAGCGGTTATCCCTTCCGAACGTAGCTACCCGGCAATGCTTCTGGCGAAACAACCGGAACACCAGTGGTTCGTTCACTCCGGTCCTCTCGTACTAGGAGCAACTCTTCTCAAATCTCTAACGCCCACGGCAGATAGGGACCGAACTGTCTCACGACGTTCTGAACCCAGCTCGCGTACCACTTTAAATGGCGAACAGCCATACCCTTGGGACCTGCTTCAGCCCCAGGATGTGATGAGCCGACATCGAGGTGCCAAACTCCTCCGTCGATATGAACTCTTGGGAGGAATCAGCCTGTTATCCCCGGAGTACCTTTTATCCGTTGAGCGATGGCCTTTCCATACAGGACCACCGGATCACTAAGACCTACTTTCGTACCTGCTCGAGCCGTCACTCTCGCAGTCAAGCGCACTTTTGCCTTTATACTCTTGGCACGATTTCCGACCGTACCGAGTGCACCTTCGTACTCCTCCGTTACTCTTTAGGAGGAGACCGCCCCAGTCAAACTACCCACCATACACTGTCCTCGAATTTCTCCTGAGTTAGAACTTCAAATATTCAAGGGTGGTATTTCAAGGACGACTCCACAATCACTAGCGTGACTGCTTCAAAGTCTCCCACCTATCCTACACATAAATATTCAAAGTCCAGTGCAAAGCTGTAGTAAAGGTTCACGGGGTCTTTCCGTCTAACCGCGGGTACACTGCATCTTCACAGCGATTTCAATTTCACTGAGTCTCTGGTGGAGACAGTGTGGCCGTCGTTACGCCATTCGTGCAGGTCGGAACTTACCCGACAAGGAATTTCGCTACCTTAGGACCGTTATAGTTACGGCCGCCGTTTACTGGGGCTTCGATCCAGAGCTTCGCTTGCGCTAACCCCTTCAATTAACCTTCCAGCACCGGGCAGGCGTCACACCCTATACTTCATCTTACGATTTAGCAGAGTGCTGTGTTTTTGATAAACAGTCGCAGCCACCTGGTATCTGCAACCCCCAACAGCTCAGAGAGCAAGTCTCATCACCATCAAGGGCACACCTTCTTCCAAAGTTACGGTGTCATTTTGCCTAGTTCCTTCACCAGAGTTATCTCATAGCCTTAGTATTCTCTACCTACCCACCAGTGTCGGTTTACAGTACGGTCACTTATACAATATACTTAGAAGCTTTTCCTGGAAGCATGGTATCAATAGCTTCGTCAAACAAGTTTGACTTCGTCTCGTATCTCAGATCAACAAGATGCCGGATTTGCCTAGCACCTCTACCTACATACTTTCACCTGGACAACCATCCGCCAGGCCTACCTAACCTTCTCCGTCCCTCCTTCGTTTATATAAGCGGCACAGGAATATTAACCTGTTTCCCATCGACTTCACTCTTCAGCTACGCCTTAGGGGCCGGCTTACCCTACGTTGATTAACATTGCGTAGGAAACCTTGGGTTTTCGGCCAATAAGAATCTCACTTATTTTACGTTACTCATGTCAGCATTCGCACTTCTGATACCTCCAGCAAACTTCTCAATTCACCTTCATCGGCTTACAGAACGCTCCCCTACCAATATACTAAATATATTCCGCAACTTCGGTGCATAGCTTAGCCCCGTTAAATCTTACGTGCAGGCCGACTCGACCAGTGAGCTATTACGCTTTCTTTAAAGGGTGGCTGCTTCTAAGCCAACCTCCTGGCTGTCTGGGCCTTCCCACTTCGTTTCCCACTTAGCTATGACTTGGGGACCTTAGTTGGCGGTCTGGGCTGTTTCCCTTTCCACTACGGACCTTAGCACCCGCAGTGTGTCTCCCGTGATTGAACTTCATCGTATTCTGAGTTTGCATCGAGTCAGTAAGGTCGTAAAACCCCCATCGTCGAAACAGTGCTTTACCCCAATGAGTTATACACGAGGCACTACCTAAATAGTTTTCGGGGAGAACCAGCTATCTCCGTGCTTGATTAGCCTTTCACTCCGATCCACAGCTCATCCCATACTTTTGCAACAGTATTGGGTTCGGTCCTCCAGTTGGTATTACCCAACCTTCAACCTGGCCATGGATAGATCGCGCCGGTTTCGGGTCTACTCCTAGCAACTATTCGCCCTATTAAGACTCGCTTTCGCTACGGATCCCTTATTCAGTTATCCTCGCTACTAAAAGTAACTCGCTGACCCATTATACAAAAGGTACGCAGTCACATTACTAAATAATGCTCCTACTGCTTGTATGCAAGCGGTTTCAGATTCTATTTCACTCCCTTTATAAGGGTTCTTTTCACCTTTCCCTCACGGTACTAGTTCACTATCGGTCATTCAGGAGTATTTAGCCTTGGAGGATGGTCCCCCCATATTCAGACAAGGTTCCACGTGCCCCGTCCTACTTGTTCGTATGCTTAGTTCCACTGTGATTATTTCGTATACGGGACTATCACCCTCTACCGTCAAGCTTCCCAACTTGTTCTACTATAATTACAGCTAAATCATACCAGGCTCTTCCCACTTCGCTCGCCGCTACTATGGGAATCTCAATTGATTTCTTTTCCTAAGGGTACTTAGATGTTTCAGTTCCCCTCGTTCGCTCTACACTCTATGTCGAGTGAGTACCTAACTTGTGTTAGGTGGGTTCCCCCATTCGGAAATCTCCGGATCAAAGTTTATTTACCAACTAACCGAAGCTTATCGCAGATTATCACGTCCTTCATCGCCTCTGAATGCCAAGGCATCCACCGCTTGCACTTATTTTCTTAAGTCTATTTCTATACTAAATTGTTAAATATCTCTATCTTCATGTAAATAAATATGGTGGAGCCAAGCGGGATCGAACCGCTGACCCCCTGCGTGCAAAGCAGGTGCTCTCCCAGCTGAGCTATGGCCCCAAAAAACTGGTGGGTCTGAGTAGACTCGAACTACCGACCTCACCCTTATCAGGGGTGCGCTCTAACCAACTGAGCTACAGACCCGTATTTTACTTACACTAAAATATATTATCTACAAACACTATGCTAAATCACTTGAATATATAATTAGAGCTTATTTCTATTTTTTCGTATTTCCGTTAAGGAGGTGATCCAGCCGCAGGTTCCCCTACGGCTACCTTGTTACGACTTCACCCCAGTCATGAATCACTCCGTGGTAAACGCCCATTCGTTAAGCTATCTACTTCTGGAGCAACCCACTCCCATGGTGTGACGGGCGGTGTGTACAAGACCCGGGAACGTATTCACCGCAGTATTCTGACCTGCGATTACTAGCGATTCCGACTTCATGCAGTCGAGTTGCAGACTGCAATCCGGACTAAGAGTACCTTTCTGAGTTTCGCTCCAGCTCGCACCTTCGCAGCCCTCTGTAATACCCATTGTAGCACGTGTGTAGCCCTGGTCGTAAGGGCCATGATGACTTGACGTCGTCCCCACCTTCCTCCGCCTTGTCAGCGGCAGTCTCAATAGAGTACCCAACTTAATGATGGTAACTATCAATAGGGGTTGCGCTCGTTGCGGGACTTAACCCAACATTTCACAACACGAGCTGACGACAGCCGTGCAGCACCTGTCACTGCGTTCCCGAAGGCACCAATCTATCTCTAGAAAGTTCGCAGGATGTCAAGACCAGGTAAGGTTCTTCGCGTTGCATCGAATTAAACCACATGCTCCACCGCTTGTGCGGGTCCCCGTCAATTCCTTTGAGTTTTAGCCTTGCGGCCGTAGTCCCCAGGCGGAGTACTTAACGCGTTAGCTGCGCCACTAGATCCTTTACACCGAATCCAACAGCTAGTACTCATCGTTTACAGCGTGGACTACCAGGGTATCTAATCCTGTTTGATCCCCACGCTTTCGTCCCTCAGTGTCAGTATTGGTCCAGAATGTTGCCTTCGCCATTGGTGTTCCTTCTGATCTCTACGCATTTCACCGCTACACCAGAAATTCCCCATTCCTCTACCATACTCTAGTTTGCCAGTATCAAATGCAGTTCCAAGGTTGAGCCCTGGGCTTTCACATCTGACTTAACAAACCACCTACAGACCCTTTACGCCCAGTAATTCCGATTAACGCTCGGACCCCCCGTATTACCGCGGCTGCTGGCACGGAGTTAGCCGGTCCTTATTCTTTGGGTAACGTCCTTCTTATGAGCTATTAACTCATAAGCTTTCCTCCCCAACTAAAGTGCTTTACAACCCTAGAGCCTTCTTCACACACATGGCATTGCTGGATCAGGCTTTCGCCCATTGTCCAATATTCCCCACTGCTGCCTCCCGTAGGAGTTTGGGCCGTGTCTCAGTCCCAATGTGGCTGATCATCCTCTCAAATCAGCTATGGATCGTAGCCTTGGTAGGCCTTTACCCCACCAACAAGCTAATCCAACGCAGGCTCATCCATCTGCGGCAGCACAAAGGCCACCTTTAATCCGCAGATATTATGCGGTATTAACAGTCGTTTCCAACTGGTATCCCCCACAGATGGGCAGATTCCTACGCGTTACTCACCCGTCCGCCACTCGTCAGCAAGAAGCAAGCTTCTCCTGTTACCGTTCGACTTGCATGTGTTAAGCATGCCACCAGCGTTCAATCTGAGCCAGGATCAAACTCTTCAGTTTAATTCTCAAATTCTGACTCTAACTACTGATACTCAAATTCTTTAACAAAGTGTTTGTATATAATATATCTCTTAAATATCTTAGAAGCCTTAGCTCCCAACCGTTAACATCACTCGTCAGCCGGTGAAGACATATAATACGCATCACTCTTCCAAAATGCAACTACTTTCTTCAAAAAAATTAAAGTTTTT
>NZ_VOJA01000001.1:300000-518244 GCF_007923265.1 Francisella salimarina | reverse complement strand
GCTTTGTGTTTTTATAACTAACAAATTTAAATACTTATGTCACCTATATTAAACAGCAACTTTCATCTATAATCTCCTGACATTTATATTCATAACTTATGTACTATGATTCTGTCAAAAATATTTGAGCAACAAAGAATTCCTACTATGGAATTATCTAAAGAAATAAGAAAGAAAATTTGGTTAAATAAATTTATTAAATCATATTTAGTCGTATTTATAGGCTATCTTAGTATGTATATGATTCGTAAGAATTTTAATATAGCTCAGAATGATATGATTCAAGATTATGGTCTTTCTTTTACTGATTTAGGACTGATTGGTTTGGGTTTTTCAATTACTTATGGTCTTGGTAAGACTGTGACAACTTATTACTTTGATGGTAAAAATACTAAGCAAGTATTGCCTTTTATGCTTATATTATCTGCAATATGTATGATAGGCTTTGGCCTAAGCCTAGGCAGTAGTACATATAGTATATTTCTTATGATTGCCTTTTATGCTATGAGTGGTTTTTTTCAAAGTCCTGGAGGCTCTTGTAGTTATTCTACTATCACTAAATGGACGCCTAGAAATAGAAGAGGATTTTTTTTGGGACTGTGGAATATGTCTCATAATATTGGTGGAGCATTAGCTGCGGCTGTAGCACTTTTTGGGGCACATGTAGTCTTTGATGGTAATGTGGTTGGTATGTTTATATTTCCATCAGTTCTTTGCTTGATTATTGGTTTTATTGGATTGAGGGTTGGTAATGACTCTCCTGAATCATATGGTCTTGGACCTGTTGAAGAAATATTTGATGAACCTATTAGTGAAGAAGATGCTTATGTTAAAAAAGTACAAATTTCAAAGTGGGAAATTTTTAAGAAATATGTGGTTTTTAATAAGATAATCTGGGTTTTGTGTTTTGCAAATGTCTTTCTATATGTAGTTAGAATTGGTGTGGATCAATGGTCACCTGTTTACGCTCATGAAGTTTTAGGTTTTACAAAAGAAACTTCGGCATGGAGTTACGCATTATTTGAATCAGGAGCTTTAACTGGGACATTATTATGGGGATTACTATCAGATCTTATTAATGGTAGACGTGGATTGACAGCCATTATATGTCTTATAGCTACTATCATCTTAATTTTCTTATATCAGTCCGCTACTAATCAGTATGTATATTTAACGGTTATGTTTCTTTTAGGATTTTGTGTGTTTGGGCCACAGCTTCTTATAGGTGTAGCTGCTGTGGGATTTGTTCCAAAACAGGGGATTGCAGTAGCAGATGGTATAAAAGGTACTTTTGCTTACTTGCTAGGCGATAGTTTTGCTAAACTTGGCTTGGGTATGATTGCCGATAAAAAAATTAGTCTATTTGGATTTGATGGTTGGTATGGAACTTTTATAGCATTATATTTAGCTGCGATTGTATGTTTCGTGCTAATGATGTTTGTAGCTATTGCAGAAGAGAAAAAAATTAAAAGGAATAAAGAGTATTATTCTAAGGCATAACTAAATAGAGATCTAGAATATACCATTATTATTTTTAGCTTCTTTTGGAATAGGTTCCATAAGCTCCCAATGTTCGATAATCTTTCCATCTTTTACTCTAAATGTGTTAATTGCAGCTGTTCCTAAATCATTTTTTGATGAGTAAAAAATATTTTCTAATATTACATAATCATTACAAGCAAATATTTTTCTTGTCTCAACCCGTGTAAATACTTTTTTATCACCAAGTCCTTTAAGATAAGTAATTAAACCATCTGGTCCATCCTCTGCTGAAGGGTAATGTTGAATGTATGTTTTTCCTAAATATTTAGAAACTTCATCTACATTACCTTTATTAAATATTACATTTAATACAGCATTCTCAAAATCAATTACAGTGTTAACATTTTTTTCATTATATTTACATTTGATAATATTAGATTTAGGTATTATTTCTGGTACGGGATTATCTTGTTTATCTGCTAATAATATTGTAGGCATTAGAGTGGCTAAAATTCCTAATGATATATACTTCCTCATACAATTCTCCATATTTATTAAAGGGTTAAATCTTTTATTTGTTGCTCAACTTGTTTTAAAGATTTTTCTCGTATTTCAGCATTTAAATCAACTCCTTCAGCACAGATCACAGTTATGTCATTTATACCAATAAAATTAAGAATTGTTTTTAAATAGTTTTCTTGGAAATCTAAAGGTTTTGCAGCTCCTTCACTATAGATATTTCCTTTACTAAGAACAAGGATAGCTTTTTTATTTTTTACTAAGCCTTCAGGTCCATTCGCTGTATATAAGAATGTTTTTCTTGCAATCATTATATTATCAATCCAAGATTTTAGTGTCGAAGGGATACTAAAGTTATACATCGGCGATTCAATAACAATAATATCATTTTCAAAAAGCTCTTCTATAAGCTTGTTTGAGGTAGCAAGTCTATCTTGATTATTATTTGCCATGGCATTAATAAAGTCTGGATTTATATGTTCTACAGAATTATCTACAAGATCTCTCTCTGAAACTTTCACCTTGTCAGTGCTTTTTAAATGGCTAATTAAATCATCACCAATTTTTCTTGAAACCGAATTTTCTTCTTTAATACTTGATCTAATATGTAGTACTTTTTTCATTTTATTTCCATGCCTGAGGTTAAAAAAAATATATACTTATAATTATCACTGTATTTACCGAATAAAACAAGAATGCACAACTATGATAGCTACTAACAAAAATGTAACTGAAGATGGATATTCTAAAGATTCTTGTAAACCTTTTAGAGAAATCTTAGGTTTAATAGGTGATAAATGGAGTATTATATTAATATCAATACTTGAAGATGGCACTAAAAGATATAGTCAGATTCAGAGAGACCTTAGAGAAATATCCCCAAGAATATTATCGCTAAAGCTTAGAGAACTAGAGAGGTGTGGATTAGTATTTCGCGAGGTTGAACCTACCGTTCCACCTAGTGTCTTTTATTCCCTTACAGATCTTGGAAAATCTTTACTAATTCATACGAAAAATATAATACGTTGGGTAGAAGAAAATCAAAATAAGATTGAACAAGCTAATGTGGACTTTAACAAATTAAATTCAAAATAATTGTAAGCAAGTAACTAATTTTTATAAAATTTTTATACCTTTGCTAAAGTTCATAATAGAATCTTTATATCACTTGAAATTATAATCTATCTCCTAAAAACATATGTTTAAAGAGGTTGATATGATTATTGTTTCAGCAATTACAATGATAAGTTTGGCGATATATATGACAGCTACGCTTATATATCCAGAGAAATTTTAACTTATAGGAGAGTATAGCTATGAGTTATAATTTTATTTTGTTTGTGGTTTTTATATTTACATTAGTGATTATTACTAAACCACTAGGAACTTATATATTTAAAGTATTTAATAATGAGAGAACATGGCTTGATTGGTTTGCAAAGCCTTTCCAAAGAGTATATCTATTAATACTTGGCGAGAGCTCAAAAAAAGAACAATCAGCGAAAAGTTATTTTTTTAGTTTGCTAAGCTTTTCGGTTATGGCGTTTATCTTTGTTTTTATGGTATTACTTTTGCAGGGTCTACTACCTTTTAATCCACAAGAAATTAAGGGAATGGGGTTTTCTCAAGCATTTAATACGGCTGTAAGTTTTGTTACGAACACTAATTGGCAGAGCTATAGTGGTGAGACAGGTGTTAGTTATTTCTCACAGATGCTTGCCCTTGCTGTCCAGAACTTTGTTTCAGCAGCAGTTGGGTTATGTGTTGCAATAGTGTTGATAAGGTCTGTAGCAAGGCATGAGGCTACTAAAGTTGGTAACTTTTGGAATGATTTGGGTAAAGCTATATTTTGGATTTTACTGCCAATATCTATCATAATCGCTATTGTATATATATTCCAAGGTGTGCCACAAAACATTATGGCATATTTACATGTACATACTTTAGCTGGTAGTGATCAAATCATTGCTCAGGGACCTATAGCATCACAAGAAGCTATTAAGTCCTTAGGTACAAATGGTGGAGGTTTCTTTAATGCAAATTCTGCTCATCCTTATGAGAATCCAACTATAATTACAAACTATATTCAGATGGTTTCAATATTTGCTATAGCTGCGGCATTAACTTATACCTTTGGTAAGTGGGTTGGCAACACCAAGCAAGGTTGGATGATATTTGCAGTAATGTTAGTACTATTTGTGATATCTCTAATGGTTATGACAATATCAGAGCTTCATGGCTTAGATTTTTTACATAGCAAAAATATCCAAGATATCTATGGGCAAGTTGGTCATTTATCAAATATGGAAGGTAAAGAGACTCGCTTTGGGATATTTAACTCAACTTTATATAATACTGTTTCAACGTCTGCTTCAGATGGCGGTGTAAATAGTGTCATGGATAGTTATTCTGCTATAGGTGGAATGATGGCGATGCTGAATATGGCTATTGGTGAAGTTATCTTTGGTGGTATTGGTGCTGGATTTTATGGCTTCTTTATGTTCTTGATGTTAGCTGTATTTATCGGATCACTGATGATAGGTAGAGCACCAAGCTTTTTGGGTAAGCGTATCGAAGCTAATGATATGAAATGGACAATGTTTGCTCTACTTATATCGCCATGTTGTGTATTAGTATTTACAGGTTTGGCAGCAGTTATTCCAAGTGTGCATCAAGCATTAACTAATAGTGGTGCGCATGGTTTTTCAGAGATACTTTATGCTTATATCTCAGGATCTAATAATAATGGTAGTGCTTTTGCAGGTTTAGCAGCAAATACTAGCTATCTGAATATTACAATAGCATTGAGTATGCTTATTGGACGTTTTGGGGTAATATTTGCTGTAATGATGCTAGCAGGATCATTAGTTAAGAAAAAACGTAGTTCACAAATGAGTGAAATAAGCTCACTTGATACAACTAGTTTTATTTTCTCGGTCTTAGTGTTTTTCACAATAGTGCTAATAGGCGGTCTAACTATATTCCCAGCTTTAAGCTTAGGACCAATATTAGATCAACTAAATTTAAATTTCTAATCGGTGATAGTTATGAGTACAAAAAAATCTCCTAATTTATTGTCAAAAGAACTTGTAGTTCCAGCTATAAAGAAGTCTTTTACAAAATGTGATCCTCGTCAAATGATCAAAAATCCAGTAATGTTCTGTGTCGAAGTTGTGACTATTTTGTGTACACTGTATCTAGTTTCAGAAATTGTACATAAACAAGATATTGGCTTTACATTACAAGTTGTAATATGGTTATGGTTTACAATATTATTTGCAAACTTTGCTGAAGGTATTGCTGAAGGAAGAGGTAAAGCTCAAGCTGATACTCTAAAAGCTGCAAAATCTAAGCTTTTTGCATTAAGAGTTGAAAGTAATGGTAATGTCATAAAAGTAGATGCAAAGAGTTTAAAGATTGGTGATACTGTTATTGTTGAAGCAAATACTTTAATTCCTTGTGATGGTGATGTTATTGAAGGTATGGCAACAATTGATGAATCTGCTATTACTGGTGAATCTGAACCTGTTGTTAAAGAAGCCGGCTCTGATAATTCTGCTGTGACTACTGGTACAAAAGTTCTTTCAGATGCTATTAAAGTAAGAGTTACATCTAATCCTGGTGAGAGCTTCTTGGATAAAATGATAGAACTTGTTGAGGGAGCAAAGCGTCTTAAATCTCCAAATGAGATTGCCTTAACTATTCTATTGTCAGGATTAACACTAATCTTTATATTTGCGATTTGCTCTTTATATGGCATGGCAATGTATAGTAATACAGTTTTATCAGCTGTTGTTTTGATTGCTCTTTTTGTGACATTGATACCAACTACAATAGCAGGCCTACTATCAGCTATCGGTATATCTGGTATGGATAGACTTCTAAAGTTTAATGTTGTGGCGTTATCTGGGCGAGCTGTTGAGTCTTCTGGGAATATTGATTTATTACTCTTAGATAAAACAGGTACGATAACTTTGGGTAACCGCTTTGCTACGGATTTTATTGCTTTAGGAGCAACATCTCCAGATGAGTTAGCGCATGCTGCTTGGTTAAGTTCACTTGTTGATGAAACACCAGAAGGTAAATCTATAGTTAAGTTAGCAGAACAGCGTTTTGGGTTTAAACAATCCTCCGTAGATATATCTGAAGCTGAAATCATACCTTTCTCAGCATATACAAGAATGAGTGGCATAAATTACCAAAATCTTGAAGTAAGGAAAGGGGCAATTTCATCAATAGAAAATTATCTTAAAGATAAGCTTGATAAAGGCCTTCTAAGAATGTTTAGAAAAGTAACAGAGCAGATATCTGAGCAAGGCGGGACTCCTCTAGCGGTGGCTCATAAAGATAAGCTTTTGGGTGTAATTCATCTTAAAGATGTTATAAAGCCACATATTAAAGAGCGCTTTGAAGAGTTACGTAAAATGGGTGTGCAAACTGTTATGATAACAGGAGATAACCCATTAACAGCCGCTGCGATAGCTGCAGAGGCGGGAGTTGATGATTTCGTTGCTCAAGCATCGCCACAGGATAAATTAGACTTTATAATCAAAGCACAAAAAGATGGCAAAACAGTTGCAATGTGTGGAGATGGTACCAATGATGCACCAGCTCTTGCACAGGCTGACGTTGGTATTGCTATGGCAACAGGGACGTCTGCAGCTAGAGAAGCTGGAAATATGGTTGATCTAGATTCAGATCCTAAGAAGATTATCGAAATAGTTAAAATTGGTAAGCAAATACTTGTAACTAGAGGAGCGTTGACAACATTTAGTATAACTAATGATATTGCTAAATATTTTGTGGTGATTCCAGCACTATTTGTGACAGCATTTCCCAGTCTTGGTGCGCTTAATTTTATGGGGTTACATTCCTCAACAAGTGCAATACTTTCAGCAGTTATATTTAATGCTCTAATCATTATCTTTCTGATACCTATGGCATTGGTTGGCGTGAAGAATGTTGTAGCATCATCACAAACTTTATTAAGAAGAAATCTTCTATATTATGGTTTAGGTGGTGTGATAGTACCTTTTATAGCTATTAAGCTGATAGATATGCTTATAACAGCTATGCATATAGTTTAAGCAAGGAGTTAATCTTATGAAAAACTTATTTAAATCTTTTATGGCGATGTTTTTCCTTACCATTGTGCTTGGTTTAGTTTATCCATTTTTTATAATGGCAATTGGATATGGTGTCGCACATAATCAAGCTACAGGATCACAAGTTTATTATAATGGTAATGTAGTTGGTTCAGAGTTGATTGGACAAACTATGCCAGATAATCTGTTCCAGTCTAGACCATCAGCATCAGGATATAATCCATTAGCTACGGGTGGTACTAATTATGCAGTTAAAAATCAGACACAGTTACAAGATGTTAAAAATAGAATTAAAGACTTACAAGCTAAGTATGGTGTTAAGCCTATTCCAGAAGATTTAGTTTTTGCATCTGGTAGTGGAGTTGATCCAGAGATAAGTCTGCAAGCTGCGCTATATCAATCAGCATATATAGCTCAAAAGAATAACCTCTCTATAGATCAGATTAATAAACTTATCAAAGAGAATACTAAGGAGCATCTATTTAATGTGGCTACTGTAAATGTTTTACCATTAAATATAGCTCTTTTACAACTGATAGGTAAAAATTCTCAAGGTATATCTAGTCTGATATAATTATATTCTGTGAATATTCTCAACAACTTTAATAGCATTGCTTAAGGCCTCTATGGATAATCAGCAAAAAGTAGATGCACTACTAAATCTAGCAAATAAAACTCAAGAATCTAAGAAAGGTAAGCTAAAGATTTTTTTAGGTTATGCCCCTGGTGTTGGTAAAAGCTATGCGATGCTTAATAATGCTAGAGCTCTACAAAAAGATAATAAAGATGTGGTAGTTGGGCTTCTTGTTAGTCATGGTAGAGCTGATACGCAAGCGCTATTAGAGGGATTAGAGGTAATGCCACTTAAAAAAGTGACATATAGGGGTAAGGTGTTTGAAGAGCTTGATATAGATGCAATAAAAGCAAGAAAGCCAGATATAGTAATAATCGATGAATTACCACATTCAAATTTGCCGACATCGCGAAATAAAAAAAGATATATTGATATTGAAGAGCTTCTTGACGAAGGCATTTCTGTTTATACTGCGATAAATATTCAGCATATTGCTAGCTTATCTTATGAAGTTACTCAATTAACACAGGCTAATGTGAATGAAATTGTTCCTAATGATTTTATTCAGTCTGCAGATGAGCTTGTTGTTGTAGATGTTAGCCCAGAAGAGCTTATCAAGAGATTAAAACAAGGTAAAGTTTATAAAAGTGATGCAATAAATAGAGCGTTAGAAAGATATTTTCAGTATACGAACTTAACTATATTGAGAGACTATACATTTAGGATGGCAGCAAACCATGTTGGTCAAGATATTCAACAATATAGAAAGTTGTATCAAAATGGCAGTGCGATACCTACATCACCATACGTATTAGTTTGTTGTGGTTATGATGAAGCAACCCCTAGTTTACTGCGTAAAGGTAAACTTTTAGCTACAACATTAAATGCTCGATTAATAGCTATATTTGTCCAAAAACCAAATAAAGTTACAAAGACTAGATTAAATTTTGCCGTTATCAGACGCTATAAGATGTTAGCAAATAGTTTAGGTTATAATATTGAGCATATTCTTGGGGATAGGATTTCTGATACGATACTAGAATATGCAAAGTCTATAGGCGCTACTGATTTAGTTATAGCCAAGTCAATACGCCCTAAGTGGAAAGATAGGTTTTTTGGATCTCTTGTCTATGATGTTGTTCGTAATAACAATACGGGAATGCAAATCCATATTGTTTCAATAAACAAAAAAGAATGTAAGGCTGAAGAGCCACAGCCACATAATAAGGCAAACATAAAAGAGTTAGTTCTAGATACTATAAGGTCGGTCTCGATAACTGCAATATCGGGAATATTTATATTTTTTAGTTTGAATATGGCTGGACTAGTATCACAGACTCTCTGTTTCTTGTTAGTTCTTGCCGCTTCTGCATATAGGTATGGCTTGATACCATCTATATTATCCTCTCTAGTGGGACTGTTCTTATATATGTATTTATACCTGGAACCTAACTTTGTATTTCATATATCTAGCTTAGCGGGAATAATTACATTTGCTTTGTTTATGGCTATCGTTATCTTTTCTAGTCATGTGATTCTACGTACAAAAAGAGCATTCAATCTTCTCCAAGAGCGAGAAAATAATATTTCTGTATTATATCGATTTACAAAGATATTTAATGAGAAAAGTTTAGATAAAGATTTACGTCCAATATTTTTAAATGCTTTGGAAGAATATTTTAAGTGTGATTTTGTATTTTTAAGTGTTTCAAATGGTGAATTAGAATCTTCAGCATTTCCACAACATCCAAATTTTAACCAAAAAGAGCTAGCAGCAGCAAAGTGGAGTTTTAAGTATAAAGATAGTTGCGGTAAAGGGACTAATACTTTTGCGGGATTGGACTGGGCTGTTGAGCCACTAGTTATAGAGAGTAGAGTTCTCGGTGTAATAGCTGTTTATCTAAGCTCAGAAGAAGCTGTAGAGAGGATAGTCACAGATAGTGTAATTCTAAGTAGCATGCTATCTCATATATCGCACTTACTACTTAAAAGAAATCTTGAAAGGCAAGAGAAAAAGTCTCTAGTTCTAGATGAGCAGAGAAGACTACAAAAATCGATGCTATCTTCTGTTTCTCACGATTTAAAGACTCCTCTAGCATCTATAATGGGCGCCTTAAGTAGTGTTAAGTCATTTAGAGAATCTTTTACTCAAGAGCAACAAGATGAAATGATTGACTTAGCTTTGACAGAGTCTAAAAGATTAGATAACTATATAGATAATATAATCCAGATGTTAAAAGTCGACTCAGGAAAACTCTCTTTGAGTATAAGAGATGTTGATAGTAATGATTTCCTTGTAGAAATTGAACAGGTTTGTAAAAGAGTTTATAGCAAGCAGAAATTCAAATTTATAGTCCCACGTGAATCATTTAAAATACAGTTGGATCCTATCCTATTCCAGCAGGTTATTCTTAATTTGGTTGATAATGCGGTTAAATTTACAGCTAATTTTGATAAAGAAGTAATGGTTTCTCTTGTAAGAAAGGGTAACGAAGCTTGTCTTTTTGAAGTAAAAGATCAAGGTATTGGCTTGAAAGAGACTGATATGGAGAAGATATTTACAATTTTTCATAGAATTGAAAAAAGAGACAGCTATACCCATGGAAATGGTTTAGGTTTGGCTATATGTAAAGGGATTGTTACTGCACATAATGGTAAAATACGTGTTTATAGTGATGGCGAGGGTAAAGGAAGTGTTTTTAAAGTTACATTGCCTTTGCAATCAAAATTAGACAATAAGAAAAGATAGTGCTTTAGAGATGATAAAAAAAATATTAATAGTTGAAGATGAGCCGCAAATTAAGAAGCTTTTAGAAAAAACTTTTTTGGTACTAGGGTATGATGTTGAGAGTGCATCAACAGCTTCAATAGCGACTAGCCTGCTAGGGCAATATCATCCTGATGTTGTTATTCTTGATCTTGGACTTCCTGATCAGGATGGTCAAGATTGGCTTAAAGCTGTAAGAGTTAGTAGTGACGTACCTATTATTGTAGTGTCAGCAAGAAATGATACAGAAGAGGTTGTCAAAGCTTTAGAAAATGGTGCAAATGATTACGTTAAAAAGCCTTTTGATATGCCTGAGCTGATTGCTCGAGTTAGAAGACAGTTGATTGCTGTTATTAAAAAAGATCTTGAAATAGCTAATGTATATAGCTTTGATAATCTCATAGTTGACTTAAATGATCATAAGGTTATTTTGGATAATCAAGAAATTCACTTATCAAAAAAAGAATTTTCGATTTTGAGCTATTTAGTTAAACATTCAGGTAAGTTGGTAATGCAGAATACTCTTTTACATGAGGTTTGGGGAGATTGCTATGGAGACGGGGCTCAGTATCTAAGAGTGTATATTGGACAGTTAAGGAAGAAGCTTTCTGCCTGTAAAAAGCAACCATTAATTATTACAGAGAATGCCATAGGTTATCGCTTTATACCAGCTGATTAGGAAGTATACTTATAGCTTATGATTTCATCTTTTTTTGGTCCAGATATTTTCCATACTAGACTAATCTCACTCTCTAAATTGTAAAGTTGGGCTAAATATAAATCATCAACACATACATGAGCCTGCTCACTTTGCCATAAGTTATCATCTATACGTATTAAATCAAAGAGTTTGACAAGATTGTTATAACCAAATCGAGCATGAGATAAGCTTATACGCTGTGAATTTATCTTTTGCCAGATATATTCGTTAGAAATATTTATAGGTTTGTTTGAGCTATCAAGTATAAAATAACCTTCTTCTTTGAAGTATATACAATTATCTTTTTGTTGAGTTATGACAGTACCATATCCATCTCCATTCCAGCCTGTTTGAGAGTTTTGGCCACTCTTAGATTCATACTTAAAGTGCCGTATATTAAGTAGCTTAGAGAATAGTTCCATAGTATTAGTAAATTTGGTTTTTATGAATATAGATTATAATGAAAAAATGTTTGGATAAGTCAGCATTATTTGCTTAGTTGTTAAAATAGAGTTATTATTTTAGCGCTTAATAAGAAATTATAATAAACCTTATGAACTCCAGATCTATCGGCTCAGTTTTTTTGATAATAGGTACTACTATTGGAGCAGGAATGCTATCTTTGCCTTTGATAGTTGCTTCATGTGGCTTTACCATGGCTGTAATTCTCTTAATACTTTCTTGGAGTGTGATGTACACAACTGCTCTTAAGCTTTTGAGAGTTTGTGCCGAGTATCCGTTAGGGGTTAATTTCACAACAATGATGCAAGCTCGAGTGTCTAAGGGATATCTAATATTTTTTAGTATTATCTATTTGTTACTACTTTATTCACTTATGTCTGCATATACCACACAGGGCTCATCACTAGTTGCCACACTTGGAGGTGTTGGTGACTCTTCTAAGACATCAGTAGCGATAGCAGCCATTATTTTTACACTAATTTTTGGTGCATTAATGTTCAGCTACAGAGTCAGTGATTATGCTAATAGATTGTTTGTGATGCTTAAATTTCTGTTTTTTGCGGTTGCTATAGTGATTATGCTGTTTTATATCAATACAAGTTATTTGGAGAGAGCACCTCTTAGCTTTTCAGCATTTATCTTTGCGTGGCCGACATTATTACCATCTTTTGGTTTTCATAATATAATTCCAGTTATTTATGAGTATCAAAAAGGAGATGTTAAAAGTTTAAAAAAAAGCATACTTATCGGTAGCTTATGTGTTTTAGTCATATATATAATATGGATTCTTTTAGCTTTAGCCCTTATTCCTCAGCAAGGTTTACACAGCTATCAAATATTATTTAGCTCTGGTAATAATACACCTATGGGTCTTGCTTCAGAGATTAGACAAGTCTCAAAGTCTGCTTTCTTAGAGGTTGGATTAAATGTATTTATGCACATAGCAATTATTACGTCTTTTATTGGAGTAGGAATTTCTTTACTACATTATATTCGTGATTTATTCTCTCGTTATAATAAGCAGATTGGTAATATTGTATTAGGCTTAATCTGTTTTATACCGCCTTTAATATTTACAGTTTTTTATCCCAGAGGTTTTATACTCGCTTTACAGTATGCAGCAATATTTGCTGTGATAATATTCGTGTACACGCCTTCATTTTTAAGTAGAAGAGCAGACCTTAAAATATATTATTCAAATATTTATGTGATTGCGATGGGAAGCATTGTAATACTTTTTCAAATTTTTAATTTGTGTTTTGATATTAATCCATTTACTGGTTTCTAAATAGTCGATGATAATTTAGGCTAGAACATATATAATGTGTGATAAGCATTTTTGTAAGTATAAGATTATAGAGTTATGAGATTTGTAGATGAAGTCGTTATTAAGCTTCAAGCCGGTAAGGGTGGTAATGGTTGTGTGAGCTTCCGTAGAGAAAAATATGTCCCTCGTGGTGGGCCAGATGGTGGTGATGGTGGTCATGGTGGTAGCATTTATCTCAAGGCAGATGAGAATGTGAATACTCTGATTGATTATCGTTACAAAAGAGAGTACTACGCTGAAAATGGACGTCCTGGCGAAGGTCGTAATTGCTATGGTAAAGCTGGAGAAGATTTATATCTTGTAGTGCCCGTTGGTACTAGCGTATTTGATGCTGAAACTAATAAAAAAATTGGCGAAGTTCTAAATAATGGTGAAATCTTCAAGCTAGTTTCTGGGGGTAAAAGAGGGATAGGTAATACGCACTTCAAGAGTAGTACAAATCAAGCTCCAAGAAAGTTCACCTTAGGAGAGGAAGGCGAATATAAAGAAGTTCGCCTAGAGTTAAATTTATTGGCAGATATTGCATTGCTAGGATTGCCAAATGCTGGAAAATCAACACTTATTCGTTCTGTATCTGAAGCTGCGCCAAAAGTTGCAGACTATCCATTTACAACAATGTATCCACACTTAGGAGTAGTCAAGGTTGGTGTAGATAGTTTTGTGATGGCGGATATCCCAGGAGTTATTGAGGGTGCCGCTGAAGGCGCTGGACTTGGTCTTAGATTTTTGAAGCACTTAACTCGAGCAAGATGCGTGTTGCATGTTGTAGATATTTGTCCATTTAACGAGTCTGATCCTGTAGAGAACTATTTTGCAGTTGAGAAAGAGCTTAAAAAATATAGTGAAGAACTATATGATAAGCCTAGATTTTTAGTTATTAATAAGATTGATTTGCTTGCTGATGAGGTAGAAGAAAGGTGCCAAGAATTTGTCAAACAGATAGGTTATGAAGGTAATTATTACACGATATCAGCAGCTATGAAAAAAGGAACACAAGAGTTAGCGAAAAAGCTTAATGAGTTTTTACAAAAACAAGAATAGGCTGTAGATGAAAATAAAGAATCTTATATTTGGCTCACCAATTCCTAATGCAAAGCAACAGGATCAAAAAATTGGCTTATTTGCTGGGTTTGCAATATTATCATCAAATGCATTATCTTCAGTCTCTTATGCCACGGGAGAGGTATTTATAGTTTTAGCCACGGCAGGTGCTGCGGCTGTTTCACAGTACTCTATTGGAGTATCTGTGATGGTTATATTATTAATGTTACTGATGGGTTTTTCTTATGCTCAAGTCATAAAAGCTCATCCAGAGGGTGGTGGGTCTTACTCAATAGTAAAAGCACACTTTAGTGAAAAATTAGTTTTATTGACCTCAGCATCATTGATTATTGATTATATACTTACTGTAGCAGTATCAGTATCAACAGCTGCGGTAGCAATTAGCTCAGCATTCCCAGCCTTAGAAAATTATAGCACTAAGTTAGCATTATTTTTCTTGGTTTTTTTGATGATTATGAATCTAAGAGGGGTAAAGTCTACAGCTAAAATATTTGTATGGCCAACATATATGTTTATTGTCTCAATAATTGTGATGATAATAGTGGGTATATATCAATATAATCAAGGCACTTTAGAGACATTTGCTTACCAACAAGACTATCTTAATCAAATGCAAGCATCGATGGGTGTTTTAACAATAACTCTTGTTCTTCGAGCTTTTTCTTCAGGAAGTGCTGCTTTGACTGGTATAGAGTCCTATGCTAATGGAGTCGCTGCTTATAAGTCTCCAGGACTATCTAAGGCTATTATTGGCCTATTATTAATGGTTTTTTTGTCTATAGTGATGTTTGCAGGAGTTACTTTTATTGCTGCAAAAACTGAGATACTTCCTAACTTCTCTGAAAGCGTATTATCTCAAGTAGCTCATCAAGTATTAGGGAATGGCTTTTTTTATTATTTTTTACAAGCATCAACCTGCTTAATTTTGCTTATGGCTGCTAATACATGTTTCACAGGTTTTCCTATTCTTGCTGCAATCATGAGTAAAGATAATTATCTGCCTGAACAGCTTCAGCGTTTAGGCGATAGATTTGCTTTTAGAAATGGTATTCTTATTTTGACAGTTCTGTCAGCTATTTTAGTTATTATTTTTGATGCTAAGGTTAGTAGGCTAATACCTTTGTATGCATTTGGCGTTTTTATCGCATTTACTCTTTGTCAAGCTGGCTTGGTTAAATATTGGTATAAGAATAAACGTACTTACAAGAGCTGGGGTATTAGAGCGTTCGTCAATGCTTTTGGTTGTGTGGCAACTTTTGTTGTCTTAATCACTATTATTGAAAGTAAGTTTTTCGAAGGTGTTTGGATAGTAATAATTGCTATATTGATAATAATGTATGGCTTGTATTCAATCAAAATGCATTATATCAAAAGAGAGCATAGCTTAGCGCAGAGTGTTGATGAAGCCATAGTCAATGCTTGTATACATGAGAGTTTAAAGCCAAAGATAGTTATATTAGTATCTCGTATTCACCGGGGTACAATAGATGCGTTGACATTGGCGAGAAATATCTCTGATGATATAACACCAGTATTTGTTTCAGCAAATGAGAAGAAAATTGAAAAAATAAAAACAGAGTGGAAAAATCTTGCTTTTAAAGAAAAGCTCTTGGTTATGCGTCCAGTTTATAATTCTTTTATCACACCTGTACTGCAGATTTTACACAAGAATGATTTAAGAGACCCTGAGAAAGGATATTCTGTGGTAATAATTCCTGAGGTTGTAAATACAAAGTGGTGGCACTTTTTATTACATAACCAAAATTCGCGAATGGTTAAATTAGCTATTGCTGCAATGGATAAAAAAGATAATAAGACAGCTACCAGAGTGGTTATCTCTGTACCGTATAAGGCAGAGTAGCTGATGTTGAGATTTTTTGGAAATTTCTGGCATATATCTGATTTTTTCTGGAAAAGTAAGTACGGTAAAATAGCTCTGGCAATAGTAGCTTTGTTGCTGGTTCTTGAGGGCTTGGGGGTTGCTCTAAGTGTTTACTTAAACTCGTGGAATGTTGGGTTTTATAACTCAATTCAAGAATATAATAAGGCATTGCTGATACATCAATTAATTATCTTTATAGTCTTGATATCATTGATGATGTTTAACTTCTTTCTATCATATTTAGTTAAGCAGTTTTTTATTATTTTTATCCGTAAACCAATGACTGATTTTTATACTAAAAATTGGCTGTACTCACGATCATACTACAGAAGTAAACAGGTTGATAATCCAGAAGAAAGGATTGATGAAGATGTTACAAGATTTATTACCGATTCACAGTCATTATTTTTGGGAATTACAAGAAGTATTTTTAGTTTTTTCTCATTTGCGGTAGTTTTGTGGGGATTATCAGGAGACTATACTTTCAATATTTTAGGTGTAGATATTACCATCTACGGCTATCTTTTTTGGGTGGCTTTTTTATTAGGTCTTTTGAATATAGTCGTAGTATTTTGGGTTGGTAAACCCTTGAAAAAACTGGTGTATCAAAAGCAGAAGTTACAAGCTAACTTCAGATATCACTTATCTACCATCAGAAATAATAGACTTTCAGTTAGAGACTATAACGCTGAAAGATATGAATATGCTCGTTCTAGAAGGAATTTCAAAGCAATTGTAACTAACTTCTATAGTTTAATGTTCCGTAATGCAAAAATAGATGTTGTAAATACGCTATTTAGTCAAGTCTATGCGATTATCGGTACAATCTTATCATTGCCTAGATATTTTGCAAAACAGATAAGTTTTGGTCAGATGATGCAGGTAAACTCAGCAGTAATGCAAGTTATATTCCCTATGGTTTATCTTACATATGTGTATGAGACATTAGCTAGTCTAAGGGCTAGTATGTCACGGCTTACTGAGTTAAAGCATGAAATTTCATCAGAAAAACTGAGTGATGATGAAACAGATTTACTAAACTGTGAAGAAAGTATTTTAGAGGTAAATAGTTTTTCGTTACAGAAATCACAAGACTCGCCATTCTTGTTAGACAATATATGTTTCAGGCTAAAGAACCATGAAAGGTTGCTTATAAGCGGACATTCTGGGATTGGAAAAAGTACTTTGTTAAGAGCCATTGCTGGGGTAGGATGTGGTAGTCATGAGGGAGATATTATCTTTGCTAGGAAGTGTCTCAAGATTTGTTTACTACCTCAGAAGCCTTACTATCCTGAAGATGATTTTAAGAGAGCTGTTTTTTATCCAATACAAACAGGTTTACCATCAGATGATAGATTTATTGAGATACTAGAATTATTAAATGTTGGCTACCTGACCAAATATATAAATACAATAAATGATTGGCGAAATTTTCTATCGTCTGGTGAACAACAAAAGCTCAATTTCTGTAGGATTTTTGTTAAGGAGTATGATCTGTTGTTACTTGATGAGGCAACTTCAAACATTGATGTGAACTCTGAAAGAAAAATATATGAAATTCTACAAGAAAAGGGCTTTGCGTATATTTCAACAAGTCATAGTGAGAGAGTAAGAGAGTATCATAATAATTTTTTAGATTTTTCTAATGATTGATCAAAAGATGGACAATAATACTAGCAAAATATCCTAAGGCGATAACCCAAGTCCATTTGAGGTGTCCCATGAAGGTATATTTACCTTTGGATTTGCCCATCACAGCAACACCCGCTGCTGAACCTATAGCTAGTAAGCTACCACCAACTCCTGCAGTTAGAGTTATTAATAGCCACTGGGCATGCTCCATTGTTGGATTCATACTAAGTACTGCAAACATAACAGGTATGTTATCAATGATTGCTGAAAGTATACCAATGATGGTATTGGCTTGAGTGTGAGCAGAGAATATGCTTGGAGCAATTGACTGCATGTCTGTGTAAATATATTGAGAAGCAAGGCCAAGATAGCCTAAAGCGGCTAGCCCCTGTACAGAAACTAATATTCCATAGAAAAATAATAATGTATCCCATTCAGCTTCCTTGACCTTATCAAAGATATCAAAAGCATGGGGAGGCATTTTGTGTTTCTTTGGATTCCTATTTTCATAAGCAATTTTCAATCCATAGATATAGTTATATATCATTACATACCCAAAACCTGTCATCATTCCTAGAGATGGTGGTAAGTGAAGTAAATGCTCAAATGATACAGCTGTAGCGATCGTTAAGATAAATAGTAAAATAACGGGAATGGCACCTCGCTTTAGCTCTACCTTTTCTTCTATTATCGATTGAGATTCCATTTTTGGCACAAAGAAGCTCATGATAATGGCAGGTACAAGGAAGTTTACTAATGATGGAATAAAGATTGCGAAAAACTCAGTGAATTTAACAATGCCTGTTTGCCATACCATAAGTGTTGTAATATCACCAAATGGCGAGAATGCACCTCCAGCATTTGCTGCAACAACTACATTCACACATGCCATTGTTATAAATTTTTTATTGTCTTTGCCAATAGATATCACAACAGTGCTCATTACTAGTGCTGTTGTTAGGTTATCAGCAACTGCTGATAAGAAAAAAGATATAATACCTGTAAGCCAAAATGTAGCAAGATATCCGAAACCAGCTCTTAGTAGTGTGCTTTTTAGCTTGGCAAAGACATTGCGATCCTCCATTAGGTTAATATATGCCATTGCGACTAATAAGAATAATAAGAGCTCACCATACTCGGTCATAATATGGTCAAAGTTTGAGTGAACAATATTGTTCGCTCCAAGTGACTTTCCAACTATTGCAACAAGTATCCAAATAATACCTGCAGCGAGGATTACAGGTTTGGACTTATTGAGTTTTGTGAAATCTTCTGTCATAACGAATAAGTAAGCAATTACAAAAACCACAACTGCGGCTATAGCTAGTGGCTGATCAATAGCATGAACACTCACAGCACTCAGAGACTCTGTCCCTTGGGCAAATGACAAAATAGGTAAGATACTCATAAGTATTATGAGTGAGAGTTTTTTATACATCATATCTAAACAAAAATTATTGATGGCGCTATTATAACATTGTCAGCTAGAGAGTTAAGAATAAAACATACTTTTACTTTCAGGAGCACTACTATACTAAATGAGTAACATATTTATATTATTCTGATATAATAACCCGCTACTTACAAATAAAATACAAGGGGTGTTTCTATGTGGAAATATTCTCCAATAAAAACTATTCTTATTCTTGGTCCTATGGTCTTTGCTTTTGCATTGGCTATGGATGTCTATATGCCCGTTCTACCAGATATGCGCGAAGCGCTAAATACAACTCAGCAAATGGTACAAGTTACATTGTCTTTATTTTTGGTTGTTACAGGGATTGGTCAGCTTATTTTAGGTCCTCTATCTGATCAATTCGGTAGGTTCAAAGTTATATTAACTTCTTCAATTATATTTTTAGTTGGTTCAGTTTTATGTGCGATTTCTCAAAATATTGAGTTTTTGATATTTTCGAGAGTTATCCAAGCGGTAGGCTGTTGCGGTCTATCTGTATGTGCTTTTGCAATTATTAGAGATGCATTTTTTGGTAAAACAAGTTCGATGATATATAGTTTTATTAATGCGATAATTTCAGTCTCGCCAATAATTGGGCCATTAATTGGTGTACAGTTGGCGATACATTTTCCATGGTATTCAGCTTTTATATTTCTAGCAATATTAGCTTTTGTGGCATTTTTGATAATAGTATTTTTTGTTAAAGAAAGCTTACCTGTTGAAAGACGCAAAAAGATGACTTGGAGTGTTTTTGCAAGATATTTACATGTCTTAAAGTCTTTACAATTTTGGGCGTATTCGCTAGCAGCTGTATCAGGAATGGTTTCGTTTTTTATATTATTTTCAATGACACCATATATTATCAACTATTTAGGTTATCCAATTTCAGAGATATATATTGTATTTGGTTCAGCAGGGGTGGCATTTTTGATAGGTTCAATATTTGCTGGAGTTATTGTTAATGCACTTGGTGTCTATAACACTGCCTTTCTTGGTGTGGTGTGTGTATTTATTGCAGGTGTTTTATCATTTAGTATATATGAAATATGGGGATTAAGTTTATGGGGCTTTTTTGCTCCGTGTTTCTTAGCGACATTTGGTTGTGCCCTTACCGCAGGTACTGGTGCTAGTGGTAGCATGGAGCCTTTCTATGAAATGGCGGGTGTTGCAGCAGCATTATTTGGAACTATGGAGTTTGCTATTAGTGGAACTATAGGCAGCATAGCGATGTTATTCCCAGCAACTAGCTCTTTACCAATAGCAATTACAATGATTATTATTTCTATTATTGCGGCCTCATTGTTAATTCTAGTCAAAATCACACAGACAAAAGAATAGCTAATATTTATAAATCATAGAAGTTACTTATGCTAAAAATATTAAAAACTATATTTAGTACAGTTAAATCGATATCGAGCTCTTACTGGAGTTGGTATATGAATTCGTGGAGGAGAATTGCTCCAATAAGATACTTTGGTATTTTTCTTATGATATTGATAATAATATACGAAGTTTTCTTTAAATCTTAACTTAATAATGCTCGTGAAGCATAGTCTTATGAATTGTGGTTAGTTTCTGTCAATCTTTAAGCTTTAATATGCATATATGCATGACAGCTATGCGTATATAGATATTTTTATCTATTTTGAAATAAATTAGAATCACTGGTATTGAGTCATCATAACCTTAATTATTGCCTTTTGAATAAATATAGATGTTCTTATAGATCAAAGGCAAAAGTTAGATACTCTAATTTCAAGAATTGATTTTATAAGAAACCAAAGGATAAACTATGAAAAAAACATCACTTGTTGTAGTTGCGCTATTTACGTCAACATTAGCCTTAGCAACACCATTCACTTTGAATATTGATAATCAATCTGAAGCACAGGGATTGCAACTTCATTCATCTACTGATGGGGATAAGAACCTTGAAAAAGGCATCAATACTTTTAATCTTGATACTCAAAATCAGTATGAGATCCGTATACCAAATGTTCAGATAATAGGATCATTGAAGCAAGATGCAAGCTTTTTTACTATGCAGAGTGTTCCAATGAATCCACAATATTATCAAAATTTGAATGTTGAAATCTCATCTCCAAATGGTTCATACAAAACTGTAACACCAAAGCAAGCTAATGGCATATGTAGTATTGATACCCAAGGGCAGGGCATTACTTGTAGAGTATCAAAAGTAGCACCAAGCGAGCTTAATATTACCCTCACAGGAGGTAAAGCTCCTGAGCCAATAGCTGAGTATACTTACGATGCGGGTGTTTGGAATGATTCAAAAATATATCAAGTCAAATATAATCCGACTTTGTACCCTAAAGTAATATATTCGGTAGATGGAGGAAAGAACTATATGTCATATGTAGCTTGTTGGTATGCAGATGCTTCAAATACTCCAGGAAATGGTGATCCTTGGAGAGAGTACGATCCATCAAAAAATGTTTGCTCGTAAAATCTCCATGATTAAAACTATACTCTAAAGCTATCTAGACACTATTTATTTCATAAATTTCTTATCATTAAGGCAAACTTCATATCATCAGATGTGACATTATCAAATCTAACTTTAGCTTGATAACCACTACCTTTTGCCTCTTCCATAGGATTACCATCTTTGTCTAGCATATTGTCTAGTATTATCTCACGACTACCAGATGGCAACATAAGTTCGATACTATCGCCGATTTTCATTTTGTTACGGACATTGATATCAGCATAGCCAGTATGCTCATCGAAGTTTGTTATTTCACCAACAAACTGCTGAGTAGAACTACGTGAGTCTGAGTTTTCATACTTTTGATACTCATCATGAACATGGCGACGATAGAACCCTTCGGTATAACCTCTGTGAGCTAGACCTTCAAGTTTATCCATAAGCGTCATGTCAAAAGGCTTGCCTGCAAGAACATCCTTGATAGCTTGGTCATATAGCTGAGCAGTTCTAGCAGCATAGAAAAATGATTTTGTACGACCCTCTATCTTAAAGCAATCAACACCCATTTTCATCATTGCTTCTACATGTTGTATAGCTCTTAGGTCTTTTGAATTCATAATATAAGTACCATGCTCATCTTCAAACATTGGGTTATATTGTCCTGGCTCTTTGTCATTCTCTATAAGCACTACTTTATCGGTAGGTGTACCTATACCAAGAGTTGACTTGACTTCAACAGGTTCGAAATCTCCCCACTCGTTTTGTTTTGCTTCAGCAACTTTGTAGTTATTGCGACAAGCATTATTACATACACCTTGGTTAGGATCTCTATGACTGTAGTATCCTGATAGTAGACATCTACCTGAGTAAGCCATACATAATGAGCCATGAACAAATGTTTCAATTTCCATATCTGGAACATGCTCTTTGATCTCTGCGATTTCTTTTAGAGATAGTTCTCTTGATAATACAACGCGTGTAATACCAAATTTTTGCCAAAATCTAACAGTTTCATAGTTCACAGCATTGGCTTGAACTGATAAATGTATCTCTTGGTCTGGGAAGCTCTCTCTAACTAGCATAATCATGCCAGGGTCTGACATAATCATTGCATCAGGTTTAAGAGCAAGTACAGGAGCTATATCTTTGATGTAAGTTTTGATTTTAGCATTATGTGGAGCTATATTATTAGCTAGCATTATCTTCTTGCCTTGCGCATGAGCTTCAGTAATTGCTGTTTCAAGAGTCTCTAATTTTGAGAACTCATTATTTCTAGCCCTTAGGCTATAGCGAGGTTGTCCAATATATACTGCATCAGCCCCATAAGCAAAAGCATAGCGCATAGCTTTTAAGGTGCCTGCAGGTGACAATAGTTCAGGTCTTTTCATGTGTTTTTATCCTTTGATTTCTTAATACTAAGAAGCTAGTTGTTTGATATATTTTAGCTAAATATCTACTTTATTTTATCAATATAGAATTTTAGCCTCTTTTAAGTGAATTTCCAAATCTAAAATATGCTGTAGTTCACATTGATATACGATTGTGATATTATCAGATAAGCTAAATTGTGATTACAATCGACTTCTTAAATTTTATAGGATTTAATGATATGAATTTTGAGCTTGCTAGAGAGAATATGGTAAAGCAACAAGTCCTCACGGAAGGTCTTTCTTTAGATGGTGTTGCAGAGATTATGGCGGATATCCCTAGAGAGATTTTTCTACCCAAGGAGTATCAATCTTTAGCATACTGTGATACAAATCTTGTGATAGATGATAGAGAGCTTAGAAGCCCTATGTTTACAGCTAGGCTAATAGAAGCTTTGGCTATGAAAAAAACTGATAATGTATTAAAGCTTGGTTTAGAAACTGGATATCCAGTAGCGTTGATAGCAAATCTATGTAATAGCGTTGAACTTGTTGATTATGATGAAGAAAGACTAGCTATAGCAAGACGTAATTTAGCAAAAATAGATGTTTATAATGTCGAATTTAATAGCGCTGAGCATCTTACAAACATTATAAAGAATGCCAAGAAATATAATTGTATATATATATCAAATGTTGTAGAAGAAAATGAGGTGGATGAGTCTCTGCTAGATCTTCTTGAGGTTGGTGGTAGATTAGTTTTTGTTGTAAGAACTGATGTGTGTGACAAAGCTTACCTTATAACTAAAACAGTAAAAGAAACGCACCAAAAGAGTTTTCTTTTCAATGTTTATAATAGATAAAATATTATGAAGAAATTAACTCTATGCTTTATTGGTTTGTTTTGGATGTTTACGGCATTTGCCAACGAAGATACTCCTGTGCCAGAATATAAATATGCTGGAAGGCCTGTTGGTACAAATATAAATCAAAACCCCTATAGTGTAGAAAAGCAATATGCGAAAGCTGATGAAATCAAGGTAGATAACAAGTTTTATGATCTTAAAAAGGCTGATGAAGTCGCAATGGTTCGTAATACTGAAGATAAGTTTTATAGTTTAGTTGATATTTATAAGTTGGCTGCTGAACATAATGCAGATTACCAAGCCGCTAGATCAACTTTTGCCGCTAATGTTGAAACAGTGCCAGCTGCTTTGGGTGCATTGTTACCACAAATTGATTTTAACTATAACCTTAGACGAGATCTGTATAATCAGTTTGGTGGTAGGGTTAATGATACTGCAAATAATCTTAATTTTAGTGGTTCACAGGTACTTTTTGATTGGAGTAAGTGGAAGACATATACCCAAGCTACGTATTTGCAAAAATCTTATGCAATGATTTACGCAAAAGCAGAGCAAACTCTTATTACAGACACTGTTACAGCATATTTTGAGCTTCTAAGAGCAGAGCAGGCATTACAGTTCCAGTTTGCAAACGAAGCATGGAACAAAAAACTATATCTAACACAAAAGTATCAATATAATTCTGGTATGGTATCTTATGCGGATTTCAAGACCACAGATGCTCAGTATCGTCAAGCCGTGGCTGATAGAGTTAGTGCTCAGAGGAACTTCATTAATGCAAAAGCAGTAATGGCAAAGCTTATAGGTAAACGTATTAGTTCGATTCTGTATATTTCAAAAGATACTGAATTTGGTAATCCTGTACCAGATGATATTAACTATTGGCTGAATACTGCAGAGAAGTACAATCTTGATATTGCACAGAAGAGATTTGAATATCAAGCAGCTCAAGAAGGTGTTGGCATAGAGTGGGGTAATTTCTTTCCTAAGGTTAACCTAACAGGTGGTATGTTGATGTCAAGAAATGCTCTTTCTGGAAATCAACAGCAGATAGAAAAAATTCCTACTAAATATGATGTTGCTAATATTGGTGGTGAAGCTAATTGGAACCTATTGAGAGGTGGCTCTGATTATGCGAAGCTTAAACAGGCAAGCTATAATAATCAAGCAGCTAATTACGCACTACTTCAAACACAAAGAGAAGTTTATGCAGGGACTGTTGAAGCATATCAAACAGTTGTTTTAGATGCTGTGAGAATAGATGCCTTCAGGAAGTCAGTATATGCTGGTATTGCTTCTGTAAAAGCCATATTAGACGGTTTTGAGGCTGGTACACAGACTATTGTTGATTTGCTTAACCGACAGGCGATACTTGTACAGGCGCAGCTTTCATTCGCTGATGCTATATTTAATTATGTTGAGGATTATGTTAGGTTGAAACAGTTGCAAGGTGGTTTGACCTATAAGGATGTTGAGTATATAAATAATATCCTTGGTAAAACAGATATAATCTCGCAGATTGCTACGGAGTAATTATTGTAATGTCTCAAATTTCAGCTTTTATTTTAGACTTTGAAAAATATAAAGCTGAGACTCTTAAAAACTATATTTCCTCTAAAAAAAATATCAACATAGAAAAGCTAACTAATAAGCAAAAAATATTCTCACAGTTTATTCGTTACTTTGTGTTCGAAAGGTTTTATGGTATTGATAATCTAGAGTTTGAATATAAGCATGGTAAACCATATCTTGAGGGCAGTAAATTTTTTTTTAATATAAGTCATACTCATAACAAGGCGATAATGGTTGTTGCCTGTAATGAAATTGGAGTAGATGCTGAGATTGTATCAGCAAAGAGAAATGTTCTTTTGATAGCTGAGCGATATTTTACTCAGCAGGAGTATCAAAGTATAGAAAATAGTGAGGATGTTTATAGCGAGTTTTATGAATTATGGACTCTCAAAGAAGCACAAGTGAAAAGAAATGCTCTTGGAATTGCTAGAGGGCTTTCTGATGCGAAATTTACTAAGAAGAGTACTCAATGGGTAAGTAATAACTATCCTGAGGATTTTTTTTCATTTACCTATCAAGAGTTATTAATTTCTATTTGCTCACAAAATATTGTGAATCAAAAGATAGATTTATATGAAATACAGGATTTTAATTTTATAAGTAAGAATTATTAGGGGGATAGTTATGGCGTTGCATGCTAAAAAGAGCACAAAAGATAAGTTGTATAAAGAATCATTACCAAAGTTTGAGATTCCAAAAAAATCAAATGATGCTTTTGAAGCATATCAAGAAATCAAAGATGAGTTGATGTTGGATGGTAACTCAAAGCAAAATTTGGCAACATTTTGTCAAACTCAAGTGGATGATTTTATCCACAAACTTATGGATGATTGTATTGATAAAAATATGATAGATAAGGATGAGTATCCACAAACTGCAGAGATAGAATCAAGATGTGTCAATATACTGGCAAACTTATGGAACTCTTCAGCAGAAAATGCTATCGGTTGTTCAACTACTGGCTCATCTGAAGCGGCTATGCTTGGTGGTATGGCAATGAAGTGGCGCTGGCGAGATAAGATGAAGGCGCAAGGCAAAGATTACTCAAAGCCTAACCTTGTTACAGGACCTGTGCAAGTATGTTGGCATAAGTTTGCTAGATACTGGGATATCGAGCTTAGAGAAATCCCTATGTCCAAGGAGAGTCTAATAATGACACCAGAAACGATGCTTGAGTATTGTGATGAAAATACTATAGGTGTTGTGCCTACTTTGGGGGTTACATTTACAGGTCAGTATGAGCCTGTTGAGGCTATTTGCGAAGCTCTAGATGAATTTGAGAAAGAAACTGGTATAGACATTCCAGTGCATGTGGATGCTGCTTCAGGAGGGTTTCTGGCACCATTTATAGAGCCTAAGCTTAGATGGGATTTCAGGTTACCAAGAGTCAAGTCAATCAACTCATCAGGACATAAGTTTGGACTATCTCCTCTAGGGGTAGGTTGGGTTGTTTGGGCCGATAAGAAATATTTACCTCAAGATTTGATTTTCAATGTTAATTATCTTGGTGGAGATATGCCAACATTTGCTCTAAATTTCTCTCGTCCTGGAGGACAAATAGTTGCTCAGTACTATAATTTTGTCAAACTTGGATTCGAAGGTTATAAGAATATTCATAAGCTTAGTTATGATGTTGCAAAGTATATCTCTAAAGAAATCAAAAATATGGGTATCTTTGATATTATTCATGCTGGTAAAGGTGGTATACCAGCCGTGAGTTGGTCACTTAAAGCTAGCAAAAGTTATGATTTGTTTGATATCTCTGAAAAAATACGTGCCAAAGGTTGGCAAATAGCCGCATATTCGATGCCAAAGCATAGAGAGAATTTGGTTGTTATGAGAGTGCTAGTTAGAAGAGGTTTTAGCTTTGATTTGGCAGAGTTAATGATTCGCGACTTAAAAGATGTTGTTGATTCTTTAGAGAATAAATCTAAAGATATTGAAAGATCTAGTTTTTCGCATTAGTAGTATTAGAAGATTTTGATTAATTTATCATGATAAATATTGCTATAATATGTTTGTTAATGAAAGTAAATTGTATTAAGAGTAGTTGGTAGTTTTATGTGTGGAGTTATAGGAGTCGCTGGACCAAATCAGGTTAGCTATGCATTATTTTATGGTTTAAGTCTTTTGCAGCATAGAGGGCAAGATGCTGCCGGTATCGCAACAATGGATGATGGTCATTTTTTCATGCGCAAAAATACAGGACTTGTAAGTGATGTATTTACAGATGAGAAGTTAGAAAAATCAAAAGGTAAAATGGGTATAGGACATGTGAGATATCCTACAGCTGGTAGCTTAGGAGCTGCAGATAGTCAGCCTTTTTATGTCAATAATCCTCATGGTATAGTTTTTGCACATAACGGAAATCTTACGAATGTTGATGAGCTTGCGCAGATGTTACATGATATCGAAAGACGCCATCTAAACACAACTTCCGATTCGGAATTGCTTCTGAATTTTTTTGCATGTGGTATGAATAAGTCCAAAGGTTGTCCAACGACAGAAGCTGTATATAAAGCATGTGAGTTTGTTTTTGAGCATGCTAAGGGTGGTTATGCTTGTACTGCGATGATAGCGAATTTTGGCTTAGTCGCTTTTAGGGATCCGTATGGGATACGTCCTTTGATACTAGGTGTTAAGGAATATGACAATGGCGAGAAAGCTTATATGGTCGCTAGTGAAAGCGTTTCTTTGGATATATCAGGGTTTAAGATACTAAGAGATGTTGAGCCAGGAGAGGTGATAATTATCACAGAAGATAGGCAGGTCCATTCTAAAATATGTGCAAAAAATCCAGTTTTGGCACCTTGTTTATTTGAGTATGTATACTTTGCACGTCCTGATAGTGTTATGAATGGCGTAAGCGTATATCAAGCTAGAGTTGATGCTGGTAAAGTTTTAAGCCAAAGAATCAAAGAAACTTGGAAAGATAAAGAGATTGATATTGTAATACCGGTACCGGAGACAGGTAGAGCATCTGCTCAGGAGATTGCAACTGCATTAGGTGTTGAGTACCGTGAGGGGTTTGTCAAAAACCGTTATGTTGGTAGAACTTTTATCATGCCTGAAAATGTTGATAGAAAGAACTTCGTTAGAAGAAAGCTAAATCCAATACCAGCAGAATTTAAGGATAAGAATGTTTTGCTGGTTGATGACTCAATAGTTAGAGGTACAACATCTAAGCGAATTATTGAAATGGTTAGAGATTTAGGCGCAAAATCTGTATATCTTGCTTCTGTATCACCGGCTGTTTGTTATCCAAATGTCTATGGTATTGATATGCCTGTTAAGTCAGATTTAGTTGCTCATGGTAAGTCATTAGAGGAAATTCGCCAGTGGATTGGTGTTGATGGCCTTATATACTTGCCATTGACTGATCTTAAAGAGATTGTTCAAAAGCAAAATCCTGATATTACAGAGTTTGAAGATAGTGTTTTCTCTGGTAACTATATTACAGGTGATGTCGATGAAGCATATTTGGATGAGCTAGAAAGACATAGAAAAGAGTTAAAAGAATTGGAAAAGAAATATAAAGGGTTTGATAGCTAATGATTAGGTTTTTTGAAGGGTTGAGTGCATTATCCCCGTTTAAAAGAGAGAAAATTTTAGCAGATGCTAAAAAGATATCTAATAAAGTTGAGTCTGTATCTACTCAATATATCCATGTAGTAGAACTTGAGTCAGAGTTAAGTAGTGAGCAAGAAAAAATAATTAAATCTTTACTTAACTACAATATAGAGTATGGTTTGACAGAGCCTAAGGGTCATACTTTTATTACGGCTCCAAGAGCAGGCACGATCTCTCCTTGGTCATCAAAGGCGACAGATATTATCCGTAATACGGGTATCAGTGCTGTTAAGAGAGTAGAAAGAGCTGTTCTTTTTGGTGTTGAGGGACAGGTTTCTGATAGTGAGCTAAGAGCTATAGAAAATTTAGTACATGATCGTATGGTTGAGGAAGTCTTTAGTTGTAAAGATGATCTACACAGATTATTTGGTGTTACAGCTCCAAAAGAACTAGAGAGTGTTAATGTACTAGAAAATGGTGCTCAAGCTATCAAAGATGCTGATAAAAAACTTGGCTTAGCTCTAAGTGAGCAAGAGATTGACTATCTAGCCGATGAATATACTAAGCTGGGCAGAAATCCTACTGATACAGAGCTGTATATGTTTGCTCAAGCAAACTCAGAGCATTGTAGACATAAGATTTTTAATGCCAAATGGACTATCGACGGTCAAGAGCAAGATAAGTCATTGTTTAAAATGATTCGCAACACTACTGAGAAATCTCCGAAAGGTGTACTTTCTGCATATAAGGATAATGCTGCTGTGATAGAGGGTACAACTGCTCAGAGATTCTATTCAAATACGCAAACTGGTGTTTATAACTTCAATCAAGAAGAAGTTGATATCTTGATGAAAGTTGAAACTCATAATCACCCAACTGCTATTGCGCCATTTAGTGGTTCGGCAACTGGTGTTGGTGGCGAGATTCGTGATGAGGGAGCTACTGGATTGGGAGCTAAGCCAAAAGCTGGTTTGACAGGATTTACAGTATCAAACTTAAATATCCCAGGTTTTGAGCAAGCTTGGGAGACTAGCAAGTATGGTAAACCACACCATATAGTTACACCACTTCAAATCATGCTAGAGGCTCCAATAGGTGGTGCTCATTATTCAAATGAATTTGGTCGTCCAAATCTAAATGGTTATTTCCGCACCTTTGAGCAAGAAGTGAACACATCTGCAGGTAAAGAGATGTTTGGTTATCATAAGCCGATTATGATTGCTGGTGGTATGGGCAATATCAAGAGAATGCATGTTGAGAAAGGCGATATCAATGTTGGTGCTAAGCTAATCTGTCTTGGTGGACCTGCAATGCGTATTGGTTTAGGGGGTGGCGCGGCATCTTCTGTAGTATCTTCTGATACTAACTCAGAACTAGATTTTGCTTCTGTTCAGCGTGATAATGCTGAGATGGAGCGTCGTTGCCAAGAGGTTATCGATAGGTGTTGGCAAATGGGTGAGCATAATCCAATCACATTTATCCATGATGTTGGTGCTGGTGGTATTTCAAATGCATTCCCAGAGCTTGTCAAAGATGGTAATGTTGGTGGACATTTTGAGCTTAGAAAAGTAAATGTCGGTGAAGAAGGACTTTCACCACTAGAAATATGGTCAAATGAGTCACAAGAAAGATATGTATTATCAGTTGATCCTGAATCGCTAGAGCTTTTTGAACAACTTTGTAACAGAGAAAGATGTCCATTTGCCGTAGTGGGTGAGGCAATTTCTGAAAAGCATATCACGCTAAATGATGAGTACTTTGATAATAAGCCGGTTGATTTACCAATGGGATTATTATTTGGTAATACACCACAAATGCATATTGATGTTAAAACTGTCAAAGTTGAGCAAGATGCTTTTGATACGAGTGCTATTAACCTTGACGATGCGATTGAAAGGGTACTAAAAGTACCAGCTGTAGCTTCTAAATCTTTCTTAATCACAATTGGTGATAGAAGTATTACAGGTATGGTTGCACGTGATCAGATGGTTGGCCCATGGCAAGTTCCTGTTGCTGATTGTGCTGTGACAACTGCTACAGTAGATAGTCAAGCAGGTGAAGCAATGGCTATGGGTGAGAGAACTCCTGTTGCGGCTATTAATGCAGCAGCTTCTGGTAGATTAGCAATTGCTGAGACTGTAACAAATCTACTGGCTTCTGATATTGAGAAGCTAAGCGATATTCGCCTATCTGCGAACTGGATGGTTGCTGCAAATCAAGGTGACGAAAATCAAAAGTTATATGAGACTGTAAAAGCTGTTGGTATGGAATTTGCACCAGCGTTGGGTATTGCAATACCCGTTGGTAAAGATTCAATGTCAATGAAAACCCAGTGGTTAGATAAATCGGGGTCAGATAATGGTCAAGCTAAATCTGTAACATCGCCGTTATCATTAGTGATTTCAGGTTTCTCACCTGTGGTAAATGCGCGTAAGACTCTTACACCAGTTTTAGTTGATGATAATGATACAACTCTTTTACATATTGATCTATCAAATGGTGCTGGTAGACTTGGAGCTTCATGTTTAGCCCAAGCTTATAACCAAGTTGGTAATGTTGTTCCTGATGTTGAAGCAAGTAAGTTGAAGATGCTATTTGAAAATATCACTAAGCTAAAAGCTGAAAATAAAATCTTAGCATATCATGATGTATCTGATGGTGGTGTATTTACAACTTTAGCTGAGATGTCGTTTGCAGGGCGTAAAGGTTTAGATATTAGGCTACAAACTCAAGACATATTAGCAAAACTTTTCGCAGAAGAAGTTGGCGCTGTTATACAAGTTAAAAATAGTGATGTAGCACTAGTTGAAGAAATGTTTGACGATACTCAAATTCACTTGTGTGCAATAGCTAAACTAAACTCTAGTGATGAGTTAAACATCTTTGCAAATGGTGAGAAAGTATACTCAAATACGCGTGTAAACTTACAAAGAAGGTGGGCTGAGACTTCTTATCAAATTCAATCAATCCGTGATAATAGCGAATGTGCTAAACAAGAGTTTGATAGTATCTTAAATACTAATGATAAAGGTATACATGTAGAAGCAACATTTGATCTTGAAGAGGATGTTACAGCTAGGTTTGTCAATGTTGAGAAGCCAAAAGTTGCGATTCTAAGAGAACAAGGTGTCAATGGACAAGTTGAGATGGCAGCAGCATTTACTACAGCTGGCTTTGAGGCTCATGATGTGCATATGTCAGATTTACATGCTGGGCGTGTATCGTTGGCAGATTTCAAAGTATTAGTAGCTTGTGGTGGTTTCTCGTATGGCGATGTTTTGGGTGCCGGCGGTGGCTGGGCGAAGAATATCCTCTTTACCGAGAAGCTAAGAGATGAGTTTAGCAAATTCTTTGGTCGTGATGATACTCTAGCATTAGGTGTGTGTAATGGTTGTCAAATGCTTGCACAGCTTAAATCACTAATCAAAGGCGCTGAAAACTGGCCGATATTTATCAAGAATAAATCAGAGCAGTTTGAGGCTAGAGTGTCTATGGTTGAGATTCAAGAGTCTGACTCTATTTGGTTCGCTGATATGGCAGGCACAAAAGCACCAATTGCGGTAGCTCATGGTGAGGGTCGTCCATTATTTGAAAATGATAGTCAGCAACAAGCTATGTTAGCAAGTTCGCAAGTAGCTCTTAAATATATCGATGGTCAAGGTCAAGCTACAGAAATGTATCCATACAATCCAAATGGCGCGGTGGATGGTCTAACAGCTGTCACAGCTCTAGATGGTCGTGTCCTTGCAATGATGCCACACCCAGAGCGTGTCTATAGAGCGATTACAAATTCGCATATCTCAGCGGAATATGATGAGTATTCTGTATGGATGAGAATGTTTAGAAATGCTAGAAAGTGGGTTGGTTGATGAGATGAGTAATGAGAAAAGCATTATCTATGTTTTATCTAATGAAGCCATGCCTGGACTTATCAAAATTGGCAAAACAACTCAAAATAGTGTTGAGAGTAGAGTTTCTCAGTTATATACAACAGGCGTGCCTCTTCCTTTTAAATGTGAATATGCTGTCGAAGTTGAAGATTGTCATGTTGTTGAAAGGGCTTTACATACAGCTTTTAGAAATAACAGAATAAATCCTAATAGAGAATTCTTTGATATAGAACCTGATCAGGTGATAGCAATATTAAAGCTACTTGACTGTAGTTTAAAAGATGTTACAAAAGATTTTGAAGATGAGATTGAGAAGAATACTGACAAAATAGATCTTAAATCTGCCGAAAAGGCTGCTTCAAAAAGACCTAACATGAATTTTATTGAGATGGGAATTCCTAATAATGCTGAACTTTCTTTTGTTGATGATACTTCTATTAAAGTCAAAGTTATCGGAGCAAAGAAAGTTTCTTATGATGGTCGTGAAATGAGTTTAACAATGGCAACTAGAATTGTTAAAGAACTAGATGAAAAGCATCCTATTAGGCCTGCACCATATTGGTTGTATAATGGGGATAAGCTTGACAGTTTGTATGAGGCAACATACGAGTTTTAAAAATCCATGATTCAACACGGCTGCTTCAATAGTGAAGATGTGTCAGAGTGGAAAGTTAAGGTTTTACTATTTAATCTATTCATTTATATTGTGCTAAAATACTAATAGAGTATTTTTAAATTGCTCGTTTTTTACTGAAGATATTGAAGTTAACCCAGAAGAGGGTATGGTTTGGTAAGTGGTATTTGCAGAGGTAGATTTTAATAACCTACTTCTTAGATTACGCGGTCAAGCCTGACGGAATGACATACCATTTTAATATAGTTATACCTCTTCACTAATAACGATGGGGTGTTGTTATGATTACAATCAAAAATGATAATTTATTAGTAGAGATTAGTGAGCTAGGTGCTGAAGTTCGCGCTGTTATCAATACAGCAACAGAGCATGAGTTTATGTGGTCTGGTGATGGTCGCGTATGGGCTGGAGTATCTCCGGTACTATTTCCAGTAGTTGGGAAATCTCATGGTAATAAGATCAAATACCAAGGTAAAGAATACCCTATTGGTAATCACGGACTTGCTCGTCATACTGTATTTGATATTGTTTTACATAGTGAAAATAGTGTTATCTTAGCTATGGAGACTGCCAAAGAGGACTATCCATTTAGACTAAGATTTGAAGTCACATACACTCTTGAAGCTAATAAACTTCTCACAGAGTACAATATTATAAACCTAGAGGATAGTGTTGCATCATGTGGCTTTGGAGCTCATCCAGCATTTGCTTGTCCTTTTGATAACAAGCATAAATTTAGTGATTATGAGATTACATTCTCTGAGCAAAAATTAGATTTTCATCCTATTACACCAGAGGCATTTTATACTAGTGAAACCAAGCATTTCAAACTATCTAAAATTGAACTAGATAATCATACTTTTGATAATGATGCTCTTGTGTATAGTGGTTTCACAGATAAAAGAGTCAGATTAGCTGAGAAAGGCTCAGAGCGTTATATTGAAGTTACTTTTGATGGCTTTGAATATCTTGGCTTATGGTCAAAACCTAAGGCTAATGCACCCTACGTATGTATTGAGCCGTGGTGTGGTAGAAGTGATACATTAGGTATGGATGTTGATATTGAGTATCGTATAGGTAATGTTGAGATAGAGCCTAAACAGGCTTTTTCTCGCTCATATACTATAGAGTTTGGTTACTAATTATATTTATTTACGATAATGTTGTAATGTTGGGGCTATTCTAGTATCTTTTTTAAAAATATCTAAGCGTTAGTTGGTAATTTGTTTGGGTATTCATTTGAATTATTAACTTTTAAGCTAAAAAAATAAGGAGATAGTGTGTTAGCGAACACTCTAGGAGTTGGTGGAGATATCCTCGTGATAATCGCCTTCTTCCTATTACAAACAAATCGTGTCAAATCTGGTGATTTAAGTTACTTACTTTTAAATATAATAGGCTCTCTAGGAGTACTATTCTCACTGATGTATTACTGGAACCTACCGTCATTTATTATTGAGACTTCATGGGTTGCTATTAGTTGTTGGAGTTTATACAACTATCTGAAAAAGAGAGCTGTTAGTAGCTAGCTTAGTATCCAAAATATAGTCGGTATATAGATAAGCTAATTGTGAGTGACAGATTCTAATATATCTAAGTATGTATCTATAAGAATAAACCCTTCACTATCAGTTTTTACATTTTTTTGTCCAAAAGGTCTAAGAAAACCTACAGGTGCCATATCTTTACCGATGCTTTTGGTAGCTGCGAACTTCATCACACTATCACTTATCTCTTCTGCACTAGTATTAGGGTGTTTAGGCCTATATGACATTTGCATTTCTTTTTGGACTGAGCCAATACCTTTGCAAGTGATCTCATCAGTTATTAATTTTAGGTCAACAGACTCTGTTGGGGTTGTTGATACAAACAGAATGTTTACACAATTTTCATATTTATGATTATTCACCTGTATTTTAGGAATAAGCTTATGAGCAAGTAGTTTTTCTTGAACAGCACCATATCTATCACCATTATTCAAAAGCATTTCTTGGTTTAGAGTAATTCTAGCTGGTAAAAGTAGAGTGCTGTTAGGATATACTTTGTCGGTTAGATATACATCACCAAAAAAATTTACATAATATGTTTCGTAATATTGCTCTAATATTTTGTTTTTATTGTTTTTTACTGTTACAAAGTATTTACATTTTGAGTCGCCACTATTGCAAGACTCTATATCGATATCAATAAAAATAGACTTATTTGCTTTTAGTGCAGTTCTTTTGTAGCGATACTTAGTATCTGGTTGCATAGATATGTAATCACTACCGTTAATTATAGTTGTAGAACAGCCGGATAATAATATTATTGAAATTAAAGCAAAGGTTACTTTTTTCATAAGTTTTATTTTGTAATAGACATAAGAACATTCTTATAGATTATAGGAGCCTCTGAGTTAAGAGTTTCTTTCAAGTTTTCTTTGACAAGCCCAACTCCTTTACAATAGGTTTCTAAGCTTTGAGTTTTTTCGACTTGTTTTTTGTATGTGACAACTGAGTTGGCTTCTAGTTCTATACAGTTCTCATAGTCTTTACCGTTAACAGTCAGTTTAGGAATTTCTTTTTTAAATTCATAAGTATTTGAGAACTGGCTATTGCCTATAGTTATATTTTCTTTTCTAAGCTTGTTGAACTTTATATTGGCTGGTAAAAGCAGAGTTTCTTTGTCAGTATTAGGATGCTGAATATAGACATCACCATTGTTTTTTACGGTATAACTATACTCATATTTTGATTGAGTTATTTCTTTTCCAGAAGGATCTTTAATTTCGCTGACATATTTGCATGATGTTTTATCATTGTTACAGCTTTCTATTTTTGTTTGAACTAGAAAATTATCTTCATCATTGGCTTCAATACGTTGGAAATTATATGTTGTACCAACATCTGTTGAAATGTAGTCACTACCTTTTAGCTCTGAGCTATAGCCTGTAGATGCTAGAGTCATAATTGCGACTGATGATAATATAAGCTTTTTCATGCTATCTCCTTTTGCTAGGCAATCCATTTTGATTTGTATATTGAATACAATAGGTATTTTTAATCATAATCTTTAAGATAATATTATAGCAAATGAGTTGAAAAAAATTAGTAAAATCGTCGAAGAGTAATATTTATAAAAATGTTGACAATATAGTTCTATTTGAGAAAATTAAGATATATTTATGTTCAATCAAGTAAATCATTGTATACAGTGTCTTCTGAGTTTTAGTATTTAGTTTTGAGTCCGAGCTGATCAGAGTGCTTATACATGTTTGTCAAATAGGGTAGTAAAATGATAAAAAGGTATGATGTAGCAGAAATCTCAAAGATTTGGGCAGATGAAAATAAGTATGCAAAAATGCTTGAGGTTGAGTTGGCAATTCTTGAAGCATTGGAAGACAAAATGGTGCCTAAAGGCACTGCAGCAGAGATTCGTGCTAAAGCAGAAATTAGACCTGACAGGGTTGATGAGATCGAGAAAGTTACTAAGCATGATATTATAGCTTTTTGTACTTCTATTGCTGAGCAGTTCACTGCTGAGACTGGTAAGTTTTTTCATTTTGGTGTTACATCTTCAGATATTATTGACTCAGCACTTAGCTTGCAGATTCGTGAGTCTATGGACTACGTTGTTAGAGATCTAGAAGCATTGTGTGATTCGTTACTAGCAAAGGCTCAAGAAACAAAAGAAATCATTACTATGGGTAGAAGTCATGGTATGTTTGCAGAGCCTATGAGCTTCGGTCAGAAGTTTTTAGGTGCTTATGTTGAGTTTAAACGTAGACTAAAAGACCTTAAAGACTTCCAAAAAGATGGTTTGACAGTGCAGTTCTCAGGTGCGGTAGGTAACTACTGTATTTTAACTACAGAAGATGAGAAAAAGGCTGCAGATATCTTAGGTCTACCAGTTGAAGAAGTTTCTACTCAAGTTATCCCAAGAGATAGAATCGCTAAATTAATTTCTATTCATGGGCTTATTGCTTCTGCTATTGAGAGATTGGCGGTTGAGATTAGACATTTACACAGAAGTGATGTTTTTGAAGTGTATGAAGGTTTCTCTAAAGGTCAAAAAGGCTCTTCAACTATGCCACATAAGAAGAACCCTATCTCTACAGAAAATCTAACGGGTATGGCAAGAATGTTAAGATCACATGTATCTGTTGCATTAGAGAACTGTGTATTATGGCATGAAAGAGATATTTCTCACTCTTCAGCTGAGCGTTTTTACTTACCAGATAACTTTGGTATTATGGTTTATGCTTTGCGTAGAATGAAAAACACTATTGATAACCTTGTAGTTCAAAAAGATATCATCGAGGATAGAGTTAGAAGCACAAGCGCATACTTATCAAGTTTCTATCTACACTTCCTAGTAGCAAACACACCATTTATGCGTGAAGATTGCTACAAGATTGTTCAACAGGTTGCTTTTGATCTTAAACAAGGAGAATCATTCTCTAAAAACTTGCAGAAAGTAATGCAAGATGAACACAGCATTATCCTAAATGTTCCAGAAATGGACTTCGAGGGTATCAAAAAGACTTATCTAAAAGAAATTGATAATGTATTTGAAAGATCAATCAAAAGTTAAGGATAATCTATAACACTTTTCTAATCGTCTCTTAACTATAAATATATCTTTGTTAGATACGAGTAGTATCATTACATAAAATTAATATCCCAGTATAGACATTATTTAAAACAATATTATACTAAAGTAGTATATTCACCTTGATGTTGTACTCTGCTTATTATGTTGTATAAACAAATTAAAACGGTTTTAAAAATTCCTAAGCATACTGTCTATATACTCATAATATATAGTTTATTACTAGGTTTTTTATCGCTGACAATACCTGTATCAGTTCAGACACTAGTTAATCTTGTTGGTGTCAGCTTGTCTATTAGACCTGTTATATCACTTATTACTATTTTATTTATTTTACTAACAGCAGCTTTTTTTGTGAGAATTTTACAGTTAAAACTTGTTGAAGATATCCAAAGAAAAGTCTTCGTAGATGTTGTCTTACGCGTGATGACAGCTATTTATAGGGTTGATTTTAACAAGTTAGATAAGATAAATGTTCGGGAAAAGATTAATAGAGCGTTTGAACTCAAGTTCTTGCAAAAATCCGTATCAGTTATATTTATAATACTTCTTGATATATTTCTGCAAACTCTTTTTTGTGTGATTATTTTAGCATTTTATCATCCGCTATTTTTGGTCTTTGATATTTTGCTTATTACCTGTATTGTATTATCCATTTTTGTTCCTATGAGGGCAGGCTATAATGCGGGAGTGAGAGAGTCTAGCAAAATATATAGTATAGTTGACTCTTTGGAAGAGAAGACAGCTGAGTTTCTGTCATTCAAGCAACGTCCTTTAGAAAATTCTATAAACAAAGTAGATGCTAAGTTATGTGGCTATATCGAAGCTAGATCAAGTTTTTTTGGTGTGGTTCTTAGACAGCATATCTATATAGGCTTAACTTACATCTTCATAAATATATTGCTGTTGGGTATTGGTAGTTACCTAATCATAAACGGTCAGCTATCTATTGGTCAATTAATCGCTGCAGAAATATTGGTAAATATAGTTCTACTGGGGTTATTGAAATTTAGTCAATATCTCTATGATTGTTATGGCTTCATGGTAGCTGTACGTAAAATATTAGATCTGCTTGAGATTTCTGAAGGACAAAAAGATAGTATACAACACAAAGAGGCTAGTATAGTTAATACGATTTCATCGATTGATATCAGTGTCTCTGACGATCAAAGATATTATCTTGATTATGAAAAAGATAACTTTCACCAACTGTGCTTGTCAGTAGGTGGTGCTCAAAAAATACTAGATTCATTCTTTGATGATGATTCTTTGGGAGTGATAAAGCTTAATAGTATTTGTTTGAATAACTATAGTAAAAAAGAAGTAGCTAAAAAAATTCATATAGCTAGCGGTATTGAAATTATTGCCGGTACAGTATTAGATAACCTCTGCGAAAGTGACTTTTCTCAAGAGAGACTGAGCTATCTAAGCGAACTTCTTGATGCTTTTGATGTGAAGTTTCTCGAGAAATATTTTGAAATGGAAATTGATTCTCAGACTATAAAATATAATCTAGAATTTAATACCTTAGTAGTATTGAAAATGAACTTGATAAGAGCCATTTTGAAGCAGCCTAAATTGTTGATATTGGTTGATTCGTATGGTTTAACAAATAGAAACGGTGATATGGCGATTACGAACATACTTCGTAAAATAGCGTTACCAACCTTAATTATATCTATTCAGTAGGTGACTTATTATGCAGTTAAAATCATCTGAAATGCTTAGGAAAGATCCTAGTTTTAAAAAGATTATATTTTTAGTTTTATTAAGTATCATAGCAGTTGGTGTTATCTTGGCTATTATTCCTTGGCAGCAAACTGTTGATGGTTATGGAGATGTGACAACCTTATCACCGTCTGAACGTCAACAAAATATTTCTGCTCCAATAGGTGGTAGATTAGGCAAGTGGTATGTGTTTGAGGGCGATGCTGTTAAAAAAGGAGATCCTATTGTTGAGGTACTAGATCTTGATCCTGAGGTTGTCTCACGCTTAGAAGAAGAAAAAGCAGCGATAGAGTTAGGTGTTAAATCTGTTAAGCTGGCTATTAAAAATACTCAAAACAATATCGAAAGACACAAGTATCTTATAGATAAAGGGGCGAGTACTCAGAGGATATATGAGCAAGCTCAGATGGAGATGGTTAATTACACACAAGAATTATCAAAGCTTAATGTGGATCTAGCAAAAGTTAAGGTCCAGATAGCTCGTCAACAAAGTCGATTAGTTAAAGCGCCTACTGATGGGGTAATAATGGATCGTATCCATGGTATGGGTGGAGTGATTGTAAAAGATACTGATGTGCTAGCGACAATTGTGCCGGAGAGTAAGTCTAGAATAGTTGAGTTGTGGATCAATAGTATGGATGTTCCTCTTGTCAAAGTTGGTGATAAGGTAATGCTACAATTTGAGGGGTGGCCAGCAGTTCAGTTTAGTGGTTGGCCACAAGTCGCTATAGGTACTTTTGAAGGAGAGGTTATATTCATTTCTCCTCAAAATAATGCTCAAGGACAGTTTAAAATATTTGTTAAGCAAAGCGGGAGTAGAGATTGGCCATCGCCAGATGTATTAAGGTTAGGTACCAAAGTACATGGTTGGGTATTGCTTAATGATGTTAGTCTAGGTTATGAGTTATGGCGTAGATATAATGGTTTCCCTATAAATCTAAACAGTAGTCAGCTACATATAGGTGTCAAAAAAAGTGAACCGGTGCTCAAGCCAGCAACGATAAAAGAACAAATTCAGAACCAACCATCTAATATAAAATAGTAGTCGTATATCTTTCTTTATCATTATGAGTATTCTATAATTTAGGAGTATTTGTTTCTAATGATTTATTTAGGTGTTTAAATGGATAAAAAACTAGTAAAACATATTGCTAAGCTATCTTGTTTTGATTTGAATGAGCAGCAGTTAGAGCAATATACTCAAGATCTTACCAATATTTGTGAGATTCTTGATGCCGTCAAGAATTTTGATGCTAATGGAGTTACGCCTATGGTTTCTCCAATTAGTGTTGATTTTAAATTTCGTGAAGATATTCCTCAAGATCAAGATAATCGAGCAAGTTTTGATAAATTTGCTTGTGAAGTAGTTGATGATTATTTTATGGTGCCACAGGTTGTTAAATAGGGTGAGCAATGTCATATATTAAAAAATTGAGAGCAAGGTTAGATAGTGGTGAAGTCACAACAGTTGAGCTGACTAAGCAATATCTAGCAAAAATAAAAGACCAAGATAAAACCATAAACTCTGTAATTACACTATGTGAAGCAGAGGCACTAAAAGAAGCAGAAAACGCTGATGCTATTATTTCTGCAGGTCAGCAAAGTTTGTTGACTGGTATACCTATTTTGCATAAAGATCTTTTTTGTACAAAAGGTATCAAAACAACAGCAGCTTCTAAGATGTTAGATAACTTCGTAGCTCCATATGATTCAACAGTTACAAAAAACTGTAAAGATCAAGGTATGGTAACTCTTGGTAAGTTAAATATGGATGAGTTCGCTATGGGCTCAACTAATGAGCATAGCTATTATGGAGCTGTTAGTAATCCTTGGGACTTGGAGAGAGTACCAGGTGGATCTTCAGGTGGTTCAGCAGCTGCGGTTGCTGCAGGATTTGCTCCTGTTAGTACAGGTTCAGATACTGGTGGATCTGTGAGACAGCCTGCGAGTTTTTGTGGTCTAACAGCTATGAAGCCAACTTATGGAAGTACTTCAAGATTTGGTATGGTAGCTTTTGCATCATCTTTTGATCAAGCAGGTATTTTTGGACATTATGCAGAAGATGTAGCTATTATGTTGGATACTATCTCTGGAGAGTGTCAGTATGATTCTACCTGTGTTGGTGTAAAAGAAAATCATTTTACACAAGATTTAGAGAAAGATATCTCAGGTAAAGTAATTGGTGTTGATGAAAGTTTGATCAAAGACCTGCCAGCACAAATACAAGAAGCTGTGTCAAAAACTCTTGATAATTTCAAAAAGCTAGGAGCTGAAATAAAGTCAGTTAAGGTTCCTGACTTAAAAGAGGCTCTTTCAACTTACTATATCATAACACCAGCAGAAGCAGCTGCTAACCTAGCTAGATATGATGGTATTAGATATGGCTATCGTAATCCAGAAGCTAGAGACTTAGATGAATTATACAGAAAATCTCGTACTGATGGTTTTGGTGAAGAGGTTAAGCGTAGAATCATGATAGGTAACTATGTGTTAGCATCAAGCCAGTATGACTCTTATTATAATAAGGCTCAACAGCTACGTAAGGTGATGACTGATCAAATTAATCAAATATTTGAGCAAGTTGATGTTGTATTTATGCCTGCAGCTCCAAGTGAGGCTTTCAAAAAAGGCGATAAGTTAGATCCTGTTTCGGCATATCTATCAGATATTTATACTATACCAGCTAATATATCAGGTCTACCAGCAATAGCTTTTCCGATTGGTTTTGCTAATGATTTACCTGTTGGTGGTCAGTTCATGGCTAAAGCATTTAATGATAATGTTTTGACACAAATGGTCACACAATATCAAAATAGTTATGGTATTGAAGAATTTATTTTAGAACAAGCGAGGATTTAATAGTGAATTGGGAAATGGTGATAGGGCTAGAGGTCCATATTCAGTTAAGTACTAAATCTAAGCTGTTTTCGACTTCTGCAACAAAATATGGGCAGCATCAAAATACTCAGGCTGCATTTTTAGATTTAGGTTTGCCAGGAACTTTGCCTGTAGTAAATAAAGAAGCTATTCGTAAAGCTGTTATATTTGGTTTAGCTGTAGATGCTAAGATATCAAAGGATAGTTTCTTCGCACGTAAGAATTACTTTTATCCAGATTTACCAAAAGGCTACCAGATTAGTCAATCTCATAATCCAATAGTACAAGAGGGTAATCTAGAGATTGAAACTTCTAATGGAACCAAAACTATCAGAATTGAGCGAGCTCATCTAGAAGAAGATGCTGGGAAATCAGTTCATGGTTATGTAGCTGGCGAGACAGGATTAGATTATAACCGTGCAGGTACACCACTTTTAGAAATAGTTACATATCCTGATTTTAGGTCATCTGAAGAGGTGGTTTCTTATCTTAAGAAGCTTCATCAGCTAGTCAAACATTTGGGTATATGTGATGGTAATATGCAAGAAGGCTCGTTTAGATGTGATGTCAACTTGTCAATTAGACCACAAGGCCAAGATAAGTTTGGTACTCGGGCAGAACTTAAAAACATAAACTCTTTTAGATTTATTGATAAAGCGATTGAGTATGAATATGCTCGTCAAATAGCTGTGCTAGAGTCTGGAGGAGAAGTTGTTCAAGAAACTCGTCTATATGATGCTGATGCAAATGAAACACGTTCAATGCGTGCAAAAGAGGATGCTTTTGATTATCGTTATTTCCCAGATCCAGATTTATTACCGTTGGTAATAACTGATGAATATATCGAAAGTATCAAAAAGCAGATGCCACTCAAGCCAGAAGAGCGTGAAGCAGTCTATCGTGAGCATTTAGCTGATCAAGAAGTTGAGTTTTTATTATCAAATCTTGAGATAGCAGATTACTATGATCAGGTAGCGACTGTGATAGGTTATAAGCCAGCGTATAACTGGATAACAGTTGATCTAATATCAACTCTTAATAGAGCGGAAAAAGAGTTTTCAGTAGATATAATCCCTGCTGAGATTCTATTAGAGATTATTGATAATGTCCAAAAAGATGTTATCTCACAAGCGAGTGCTAAGAAAGTCATAGCAGAATATATTGAGTCAGCTACATCTGTTGCTAATATTATCGAGAAACTAGGTTTGAAACAAGTATCAGATGAGAGTGCAATAAGAGAGCTAGTTCAAGGTATAATTGCTGCGAACCCTCAACAAGCTGCTGACTTTAAAGCTGGTAAAACTAAGCTTATGGGCTTTTTCGTAGGTCAGGCTATGAAAGCTAGTAAAGGCAAGGCAAATCCTAAGCAAGTTAACCAGATAGTTCAAGAAGAGCTTAATAAATAAAATAGGAAAATCAAATGAATACAAATAAGTTTTACTATCATCTTATGAAGCTAAATGTTTTGAGTAGTGACTATGTTGATGATAGTTATAAAGTTGCTTGGAAAGGAAATGTATACCCATTTTTTCATGATAGTAAGTATGAGTTTCATTATGAGGTTGCAAAATACTTTGACAGAGCTGATGAGAAAACTATAGATAAGCTTTGTTCTTTATTAGATGATTATATTGATGAGAAAACGGACTTTTCTAAGTTTGAAGAAAAGGTTGAAAAGGTAGTTGGTAAGGGAAATGTTTTTTATGTCCTTGATTATATTTTTAAGTCAGGCCAATACCAACAACTTTTGGAAAATGTTAAATTGAATAAAATGCACTTTAGCCAACATTTTATTGATCGTTTTGTTGCTGGTGGCTATTTCGATTAAGTCTTCTATCTATATATTTATTCCTAAATACTCGTTAGCGATATATTCAAATAGCGCTTTATGCACTTGATAGGTTGGATGGACACCATCCCAGAATATATATTCTTGAGGATTATCACATAATTTACCAGTTTCAGCAGCTAAAATTGCACTAGTAATATCTGGAGTCAGAGGAATTTTACTCATATCTAGCTCTCCTGATGAAATATTCTCAGACTCTTGAAGTAGAACGGGCTTGGAGTTGCTTCTTAATAGGTTTTCATAAAAATCTTTTGGATTTTGACCATCTGGATTATAAGAGAAATAACCACCACTCCAACAACTTTGGTTGGTTTTGTTTGGGTTTATCGAAGTGTGATATTTTTTGTTGAAATTATCAGTATCATTAACAAGCATCTCGAATATTGGATTCATATCTACAAAATCTATATTAGTCTGATTTTCAGCAAACTGTTTTAGAATTTGGTTATGTAGCGAAGATACTTCTTTTAAGAGGTTTTGGTTTCCTATATTTTTTGACTCTGGTGTCAATCCTAGATTAGGCAGTCCTATAACTAGAGTTTTTTGTGCATTCACAGTTTTGATAGCTGCTATAATCTTGTCAGTAACCTCGCTAGCAATATTCTTGAGTAAGCTAGGGTCTTGATTGGCTGATATTGTTAAATAGTCATTCGCACCAATAAAAAATATTGCTAGATTTTTATTGGTATCGTGAGCTCCATCATCTAGAGAATATGCTTGAAGCTCAGTACCTATTGTATAGGGTAGGCCAAGATCTGTCCAAGATGGCTCAAAGACAGCAGTAGCTCCTCCAACAGCATAATTACTGATTGGGATTTTATTTTCTAGAGTTCCACTTAACATCGTTGTCCAAACTGAGCCATTAGAAAACATACCTCTATAATAAGGAGTTGATCTTGGGATAATTCCATTTGTATAACCATATAAGTTGCCTGTATCGCTTAGACTATCTCCAAATATAAGTATTCTTTCTATGTCTTTGAGTTTTGAATTTTGTGGACTTGTGAATTTTGGACATGCGGAAATTGTAAATATAGGTATACGATATTTTAGTGTTGTTGTGTAGCTATGCCAACTATAGTCAAAATCATTATTTTGATGCTCTATAGCTATATCACCATTCAAATTATCAAAATTCGCACTATTAATAGTCCAACCATTTTTTAGATTATATTGTATTGAACCATTATATTGTAAATTCTCAGAATGGAAATTTATATCTATAGCTGAGTTGTAATCTACAAATTTATCATTGGTATACTGTCCAACATTGATATACTGATTTGTATCTAATACTTGGTTATTTATGGCGTTTCCAGTGCTATTTCCTGGAGATATACTGAATGATATTGGGACTGAACAGTTATTCTCTATAATAATTTGTGATCTTGCATCGGCATAACATAATTCAGTTAAGGAAGTGGTTAACGTCAAAAAAACCAGACTAAGTTTTCTCATGTCTAGAAAAAATAAACTAAATAATAGTAATACTTTAGCTTAGTGTTAACTTAGTAACTACATGTATACAGCAATGTCTATAGTGAAAGTATTCATATGTTTATTGTTATATAACTTTTGATATGAATACTCTGGGCCTATTAAGACATTGTTGTCAAAATATGCACGTTGAGTTGATAAAATTAGCTGGTTTTTGATTCCAGATGGAGATTGGCCAAATAACAGTGGAGATGCTGGTAATGACATCGGTATATTAGCAGAATTATATGTTTGCCCATATGATACGCCAAAGTTTGTGTTTCTACCGCCAAGTTGTAATGAATAGTTTGCTGCAGCATACCAACCTCCAGCTAAGACATTTTGATTACTACCGTTAAAGTCTTTTCTATTTGTAGTACTTGCCCAACCTGTTCCTAGGTTTAAAAAACCGCCGCCTATGGTGTAAGTAAGGTTACCATTAATGTTGAAGCTGCCAATATTATCTTTTGAAGAGTTTTGATTCTCCAGAAACTTGCTAAAAGAAGCATTACCAGCTCCAGCAATATTAAAGACATAACCTGTATTAAAGCCAACAGCTAGGCTCTCAGTCCAACGCTCAGCATAGAATAGTCCGGTTGAAAAATTTATACGATTATCATCAGATCCAAAGACTGCTATATTAGCATTTAGAATGTCATCTTTATAGTTTAATGATATATTCGTTGTTCTACCTGGTGCCAGAAATCCTGTTATACCACCAGTCCATGGACCACCACCTCCAAAAGCACCCACAGAAAGCCTACTTCTTCCAGCAGTTACAAATAGTGGCGATGTATCTAGGTTTCCAAATATAACAAAAGCATTACCTAAACCAAAATTGTTAAGCTCACTGGTACTGATATCAAACTGAGCAGTAACGTAGTGTCCGACATTGGCTAAAAAGTATAGTGTGGAGGATGTCAGAGAAATATTTTGACCATTGCCAGAGAGAGTGTAACCATTTGAGATTCCTTCACTACCAGACCATACTTGAGCATCGACTTCTATTTTTCCACCTAAAAATATAGCATAGTCATTAAATTTGTTGCGTTGTCCGATTACCGTAGATGAGAATAGACTGCCTGATATCATTCCTATAGGTATACTATTATTACCTGAATAAGCTCCTAAAAATGTTACTTGTCCTCTTGTCGTGATAGCAGGAGCATCTCCAACGTTGATAGCACCATTGTGACCAAAAATACCACCAACTGGACTATTTCTTAAATCGATGATTGAGTTATTTGAATTTATACTAGTGCTAATTTCGTAAGCATTTGCACTATCTCCAAATACCAAATTTATATCATTAGGATCTTGCTTCGTTATTCTTGATTCGTATGTCGTTAATTGGTTAGCATTTTGCGAGCTTTCTTCCATATCACTAATATCGGTTTGTAATTTACGTATCTGATGCTGTAGTTCAATGATAGCTTCTTCATTTAAGCTAAGCTCTTGACCATTAGTGTTTGAGAAAGATGTGCTGTAAGATAATAAAATAAGTATATATATAACTATAGGAGCTGTGATTTTAGAATTCATGATAATGTTATTGCATTGGGAGTAACAAATTAGAACTTAGATAATATCACTATGATAATGATAATCAATATCATTTATGGCAAATGAATAAATTAGATTATCTATTCAATAGAATAGGCTTAGCACTCTCGCTAGGGAATAGTTTTTGTAATAATAGTAATGCTATCAAATACCCTGGTATGGAAATAATACCACCTAGTGTGAAAAGCATTGAGTAACCAATATTCGCAGCTAAGAAACCACTAAGTGACATTCCTAGTATATAGATTAGAAGTTCAGCACATACTAAAACCGTAAAGTCAGTGCCTGCTTGATCTTTTGAGCTAAATTTCATGAATATAGTATATAGAACTATCATCTCCATAAGTCGAGAAGCCATATTTAATAATACAATTCCAAAGATAAATATTTGATTATCAATGCCATAAAAACTTATAAATCCTAGAGAGAAATAGCAAAAGCCTCTGATTACTGCCAATATTGTCAAAAGAATAGTTTCTTTATAAAAGTTAAAGAGATAACTAATAACAGCTGCACCACAAACACCTATTAATGCACTACCAGTTCCCATAACTATGCCTATCGTTGTTAGCGGAATGTGAGAATCTACCAAAAATGATGATTGCATTCCCATAACCAAACCTTCACAGGCTCTGTAGCTCAAACACATAAGTAACAATATTCTGGTTTCTTTTCTACTAAAGAAAGACTTTAGAGATGGTATGTGGTGCTTGTATTGTTCATTGTGATGGTTTTCTCTTATGAGAAACATATAAGCACAAATACATAAACTTATCAAAGTCATATATAGAGTAATTTGATGCCAGCCTAAAATTTTGTATAGCGCAATTAGAGATGCTCCGCCAATCATGCTACCTAGAGTAGTGCCAATTACTCTACAAAAGTTGCTCCACTGTAAGCTTTTAGCTTTTGTTTGTTCTATTGAAAATCCATCAATTGCTATATCTTGAGTTGCTGCAATGGAGGACAATAAAAACGCAAATAAGAAAATATAATTGCTATAGTCTTTTGGAGTATAAATAGAGAATATTAAAAATAGACTTATGGTCAAAAATTGCATTACAATAAACCAGCTTTTTCTTCGGCCTATTTTTTTGATATATAACCTATCTACATAAGGAGCCCATAGGAATTTGATAACCCAAGGTAATAGTAAGATACTAAAAAGGCCTATTTTTTCTAAAGAGACTCCTTCAGAACGTAGAATCGTTGGTAATCCAAAAGTACAGAAATATAGTGATATAGCTTGTGCTAAATAAAGAATGGTTATATCAAGTTGTTTTTTCATATCAAGTTATCTTCAATTAGAATTTGTTGAGCTTTTTCCCATGCTGAGCATATATTACCAACAGCAATACAGCTAAAAGGCATACCCTTAGCCATTGCTGGAGCATTAATCTTTTTGATCATAATAGGATCATTTGTGACACGAATCATACCTAGACACCATTTAGCAAGCTCAGGTTTAGACTCTTTAAACCATTTTGCTTGTTTTAATCGTGCTTTATGCTCAAACTGATACTGTTCAGAAAAAGTACTAATTACTAAGAATTTTTGTTGTTTCTTTAGTATTTGAGAGCATTTGTCTAACCAGCTAAGTACATCTTTATAGCTTGGGGAGCTACCAAAATGCATTTTAACTATTGGCCATTTTGAAATATCACAGTCTATCATAATGTTTCACCCTCTATAAAAGAGCTCTTTGAACAACTAAATAGATATGCCTGTTTTTCAGGTAAGGCTATCTCACCAAGATTTGAATATCCGATTTTAGGAGCGATTTTTTGAAAAGGGATCACTCTAACATCAGGTTCAAAGATAACATTATTAGCACCAAGCATATCAAAGCAATATTTGCTAAGAGCTTCTACAAGTAATTTAGAATATCCTTTGCCTATAGCTTTTTCAGGGCCAATTAGCAGGTGCCATCCATATTCATTATCATCAGTGGAAAAATAATTAGCGATACGATCAGTCTGTGTGTTATAAATTTCAGCATAGGCGATTTCTGAATTATCTATCGATAATATAAGTAATTTTTGGTTAGGCTTTGAAAGCATATTGCAAAAATGTTTTTTTAGCTCTGACTTTGATTTATTCAAGTTCCAGAACTTTGCTACGTGAGGTTTATTCATCCATGAGTGAATAGTATCTAAATCATGTTCTAAGTCAAATGCTCTAAAAGACACTCTATTATGCTTGAATAAGTCCTTATCTATATTTTTGGTACTTTGAGCAAGATAAAGAGGATTATCAAGTTGACCTGTAGATATTACCTTAGGTCTTGCTGAATAATCACTATATCCAACTTCAAAAATTCTTAGTCTATTCAGACATAGTTTTGTAAAAGTTGGTTTATATAGATCAAAACGTTCAAAACGAGATTTTAGCTCAGGATTGCTTGTCTGATATTTTTGTATACATTCATCTAATTTTTGATAGAAGTAAAGTTCGGGGTAGTTTAGTTTGTCTGCTAGTATCGAAGAGATATATCTATAGTGAACAACAAATAATCCTGTATGAATAAATTGCAGAAGATAATCATCTTCAACTTGAGGAATGGCGTCTTTTACCTGTTGTGGAAGCGATCTGAGTTCATCAACAGGATTTTTGCATATATTTATATCATCGACAAAATCTTTCATAGCCAGACCAACAGGGAGATTGTCCTCTATGATTAATATACTATTTTCTCCATGAGGAGAGAAAACCATGCTATATTTGTATAAGAAATGTAGTAGAGCAGGAACAGTATTTTCAAAAAACATTTCTAGCCATTTATCAATATCTAAAGATGATTCTTTGATCATTTCGCAAATGATACTTTTATCATTAGCATCAACATAAGTTAAAGCAGCCATTGTTATAGCTTGCTCACTACTTTTAAGTCTAGTGTGAATACTTTCTCTCCAGATTGCACCTAACTGCTCTGTGAAGTAGTATGGTATCTGAGGAACTTCTGACTGATAAGGATGATGGCAGTATGCACTAGCTAACTCTCCTAGAAGTATGAAATTATATTTAGCTAAAAACTCATCTTTTTGGACTATATTCTTAACCCATTGTGTAAGCATTGGAGCATTAATTGTTTGATCTTTGGGTAGACCTCTATAAACCGCAGTATTTAGTATGTTTAGAGGTAGTTTTATACTATGTTTTTCAGGATAAGAAATATTAGACATAGTTCTTATTGATTGCATAGCTAGATGCTGATCAGTTGACTTACCAAGAAATATAATATCTTTATCAGCTATATATTTCGTGAATTGTTGCATTACAGCATTTTTCCACTGCCATGGATGAACAGGTAAAATATAAAAATCACTAGGGTCTTTGTTATTCATTTTTATAGTTTTATTGAAGCTAGCTAAATTGATTTCTTTATTGGTAATTTGTAGATAGTTAGTAGTTGTTACAGATGAAAACGTTACTAAATCTTTGCTTACGGCGATCCACACTAAATTGATGATTTTTTGCATCTCTGGGGCGTAGTTTGTATAGTCTGATGCATTAAAGCCAATACGACCTTTATTAATCACAAACCAGGGATGACCAGTCATGTTCCCTTCTATATAAGCGTATGGAAGTTTATAGATGTCCTTTGCTGAGATATTGTCTTTTTGTAAGATAGCGATATCTGCAAATATCGTATTATTTAGCTCTTTTATGAAATGTGCCGTTGTGACAGAATCAATATTTGTTACAGGTAGTGTATCTATGATAAGTCTTATAGCATCATCAGCAGGTTCCATACTATTGCTCTCATGTCTTGTTACAGAGTCCTTTTCAATAGTTAAGTTACCGTATATTCTTTGTACAGCCTTAAATTTGTAACATAGATCTGGGTTTATCTCTAAGGTATATACTTCTTGATCTATATCTTTTTGTAGTGGCTTAAAAATTCCTTCATAACTAAATTCTGAAATTATCTTTTCCAATAGTCTTGTGCTAGCTATCTTGTAGTAGTTTATTTCCTTTTTCATATAAATAGTCTCCTGTAATTTATGCGACTTTAATATTTGCTCTTTGTGTTAAGTATTTTCTTGGAACACCAAATGTTGAGAAAATCGTTCGAGAAGATACTTTGTATATCTCTTCGTTGAGAAGGGTATTTACTATCACAGTATTTCTATAACCCCCTAATCCTAAATCAGGAGTACCTACACCATGAGAGTTGATCTCAGCATTTTGTACAAAAATGTTTAAAGACGTATTTTGCGTGATTATTTTATAATCACGAGATATTTTGAGATTATTGCTATCATCTCGTTGAATTAGTGCTTCTATATTTTTGAGGACATTATTTATATTTGCTTTATATCCGGTTGCTGCAATAACTCTATCTGTTGCGATTGAGAACTCTTGATTTTGCTGACTATGATAAAAAGAGCAGAGAAGTTTATCTTGTGAGTTATCAACATTTAGGCATTCACAGTTTGCAATCAATTCAGCATTGTTTTTATCTTCGATGGATTGCTCATAAAGGACATCATAGATATCTGATATTGTTTCAGCACTAATTCCTTTATAGAGTAGATCTTGTTCACTTAGAAGTTTAGGCTTTTCTAAATTAGGTAGGTTATAAAAATACTCAATATAATCAGGTGAGAAGTGTTCTAGACCAAGTTTGGAATACTCCATTGGGAAAAAGCCTTTGCTTCTAGTCAGCCAGCTAATTTTTGTAGAATCATCTTTTGACTTCATCAAATCTAAAAATATCTCTCCAGCACTTTGACCAGAACCTATCAGAGTTATGTGCTGATCTTTTAGAGCTTGATCTTTTATATTTAGATATTCACTACTATGGTGAATGTTCGCTTTATTCTGAAGTTTACTTGGTAAATATGCAGATGTGCCTAACCCAAGTACAATGTTCTTTGTTAAGTATTGTTGCTCTAGATTATCTTTATCTTTTACAGTGATGCACCAAGCCTCGTTCAGGGAATCTATCTGATGCTCTATATTTATAACTTCATAGCCAAATTTACAAGAATTACACTTTTGTGATACCCACAAGCAATAGTCGTTATACTCTTGTCTAGGTATAAAGAAATTTTCTTTGAAGTAAAATTTATACATACGGTTTTTTTGATGTAAGTAATTTAGAAAAGTAAACTCACTAGTTGGATCAGCCATAGTTACTAAGTCAGCTAAGAATGGTACTTGTAATGTTGTCCAGTTCATCATCAATCCAGGGTGCCAAGAGAAATTATCTTTTTTATCAAAGAAAAGGCAGTTGATAGGTTTATCGTTTAATAATGCCGCTAGTCCAAGATTAAAAGGACCAATTCCTATGCCAATAATGTCATAGATTTTCATATAACCTCCTTAAAAGGATTATTTGTATTTACATAAATAGATTGATTAGTTAAAGGAGCCTGTAGTTCATCAAGCCCACTAAGTCTTGTGCGTAGATTAGCCTTTAGAGGTAATTGATCTATATTTAGAATCTTTTTGATAAATTTATCGCAGGTTTTATACTTTTCTAGGAAGCCCTCTAAGAAATCTATAGTTATTTTTATTAAATCTTGTTCGCTAATATAGCCAGTATTTGTAATGGCTTCTATTACAGAAAAAAGTTGATTTACAACGAAATAGTAGCAAAAATGATGATCTATAAAGTCCTCAGATTCTTCACATAGACTACTGATATTTCCAAAATTAGCTTTTTTGAGTTCTGGATGATCTTTTATATAATAATATCCTTGGCTATCACGATAGTAGCTTTCAACTGGTAGTCCATGCTCTAGTTTGACTAGCAAGTTTTGTTGATGAGCTTCAAGAGCAATACCATATTTTGAGTACAGCCATAGTATAGGGGTAATAGCAACTGTTAAGTAAGTCTCAAACCAGTAGATAGTAGCTTCATAAGTAGAGATATTATTGTGTACGCTGAAGTACTGAATTAATGAGCCAATACGCGTAGCTTCATTAAATGGGTTGGGTTCAGTTAGACTTGCAATACATGCAATATCATCTTGAGGATTAAAGTTAGCACTGCGTATAATGCAGATACTTGGATCAAAAATTTTATTATTAACTTTTATTGCACAATAAGCAGGATCTGTAATTAGCTTAAAGAATGGGAACTCATTATTTAAGATAGTCTGTAAATGATTTGTATATAGTTTATGAACCGTCAAACTTCTGTTACATTCTTTGGCCAAATTCGTTCTTACTGAATTTGTTATGGCGATATTTAGCGAGAATTTCAGCATAATGTTGGCTTGTGGAGAGTACACAGTTCTAACAGAGGTTGTTGGATAAAACCAAGGGCCTGTTATGCCAATATCTATTATCTTTTTTTGAGCTTTATACTTTTGGATTTCATCATGTTTTGCCAAGTATTTTGCTTGCCAAGGATGTACAGCAAATAATTGGTAATCTTTATCAGATTTATAGTATATACTCTCATTTTTCAGGAAGTCTGAAAAAATCTCATCTGTATTTTTTTCAAGTAATGATTGTGACTCTAAAATATCTTTACTTATATACATATAATAAAGCTGAAATCTGCCATTTGTTTCTGGAGAGTATTGTACAAACTCTTCCTTAGAAAAGCCTTCTCTACTCTTAGGATCTGGTTGTAATCGATGACCTCTTATTAGGTTTTGCTCATTTGTGATAAATGAGTTTTCATATCCAAAGGCATCATCAATTTTGTGTTTTCTGTAATGTAATATTTGAGCAATATTTGTTGCGGAGTTGGTTATCCTCTCTAATAACTCATCGAAGGCAATTACATTAGAGCTTTCTAACTCCTTGCTAATTAAAAATACAGCCTCAAGAGGATCGAGCTTTATTTTTTCATCTTGTTTTACTAAATAGCATGGTAACTCCCATATTGGTGATTTCAATGTTGGAGAAATTTTTACATTTGTTTCAAAACTAGAATCTATAGATTTCAAAAAGATATTAAACCTATAACCACCATCATTGTTTCGGGATAATTCATAATTGTTAAACTCACGGTAGTAACAATTTAAAAAATTTTTTAGAGTTATTCTATTTGCGTACTTATTCATTGTTGGCTTGCCTCTATTTGATTTTTGACTAAGTTGCCATAGTGTTTTATTTGCTTGAGACAGGCACTTATCAGTTCTGATGTTATCATTGGATTAACTAAGGTGATTTTTAAGTAAATATTCTTATTTATTTTTGTCTGAGCTATAGCAAATTTGCCACTATGAAATATAAGCTTATGAATCTCTCTATTAATCAAATTTAGAGTGTTAGAATTCAAATTTTTATCATAATACCTAAAAACAATTGTATTTAGATGATTGTTTAAGTGTTGTTGCTCTTCAAAGGCTAGTTGTAGGCTATTATCTTCTTCTATAGTTGTAATTGTTATATTTGTAATCTCAATAATATGATCAATCCATTTTGCAAATAATTCAGTACCACTATTTTGCAATGAGATAAATATTTTTAGAGCATCAAACCTACGAGTTGTTTGTATCGATTTATCTACTAAATTTATACTATCAAAGCCATCTTCATCAGGGTTTAAGTAGTCAGCATGGTAACTTAGAAGCTTGAATGCTTGTCTATCTTTACAGAAAAAAGCCCCACAACTTACAGGTTGGAAAAATAGCTTATGAAAATCAATAGTTACAGAATCAACAAGTTCAAGACCTACTAGTCGATCTTTGTGTTTATTTGAAAGTATTAGAGCTCCACCAACAGCGGCATCTGCATGAAGCCAGATGTTATGTTTATTTGCTATTTCTGCTATTGACTTGATATTATCAATACAGCCAAAGTCAGTATCTCCAATAGTTGTAACTATACATATCGGAATTAAGTCCTGTACTTTCAGAGAGCCTATTCTTGAGGCTAAATCTTTAACATCTAATTTAAGATTCTCATCTGTTTTTATTAGTTCGATTGAGTTTTTACCTAATCCCAATATCGATAGAGATTTGTGCACAGAGAAGTGCGTTTTTTCTGTGCATAAGATACGAAATTTATTAGCAATATTTGGCAAACCTAAATCTGCTATTTTATGATTTAGAACATTTTCACAATAATGATCTCTTGCTAAAAGTAGTCCCATTAGGTTTGACTGAGTTCCACCACTTGTAAATATACCATCTGAGCATGGATTATCTTTGTAAATTAAAGAGCTAAACCAGTTAATAACAGCTTGTTCAATATATGTGGCAATAGGGCTTTGATCCCATGAATCCATAGATTGATTTAGAGCTGAGATAAATATTTCAGCAACTAATGAGGGTAACATTACAGGGCAATGTAAATGAGCCATGGAAGTTGGAGAATTAACATTCAGCGAATGTTTAAAAAACTCGCCAAGCTGATTCTGGATTATATTCTCTAATTTTTTAGGTTCTTTATCTATCTTATATTGAGTAGTTAATCTTTCTAGTTGCCTTGCCTCTTGCCCACTAAAAATGTTAGAGCTCTTTAAGTTAGCTGTGATTATTTCTAACGTATCTTTTATACTTTGTTTATATGCATTAGTACTTTCTATAGAGCTGTTTAGAAAGTAGTTATCAAGATTTAGACTCATATATTCTCCTTAATCGAGTCTTCTAATATTTGAACTACTTCATTGATTTGTTCAATAGTTATTGTTAAAGGAGGTAATAGTCTAATAGTTCCTCCAAATCGACCGCCTAACTCAACTATCAATCCCATGTCAAAACAAGTTTTTTTGATTGCTAAAGCTTTTTTTCCATCAGCAGGCAAGCTACCGATTGAGTCTGGCTTTGAAGATATATCAACTATTTCCATACCAATCATCAAGCCCGAACCACGAACATCACCAATAATGTTATATTTGTTTTTTAGGCTATGGAGTTTGTCGAGTAGATAATTACCTTTTTTACTTACTTGTTCTAGGAAAGCAGTATTATTTACTCTTTTTAAAACAACGCTTCCTGCAGCCATTGCTAGCACGTTACCACGAAATGTTCCTGTATGAGCACCAGGCTTCCAAGTATCTAAATAACTTTTGTATAGTATTACAGATATTGGCAATCCTCCACCAAGTGCTTTAGATAGAACAATTACATCTGGATCAATACCGGCTTTTTCAAAAGCATATAAGTATCCCGTTCTGCCAATACCACACTGAACTTCATCAACAATTAGAGGTATATCTAGCTCTTTAGTTAGCTCTCTTATTGCCTTTAACCATTTTACAGGAGCTGGGATTACACCTCCTTCACCTTGGACGGGTTCTAGTATGATTGCGGCTGGTTTTTTTATACCACTTTCAGGATCTTTTAATAAGCGAGAGATCATTTGAATATTTACGTCTAGGCTTTGTTCATCTTTTAGACCAAAAGGGCAACGATATGAATAAGGGTAAGGTAGGAAATGTACATAGGGAGTAAGTCCGGCAATATCTTGTTTTGGTTCTAAATTACCCATAAGAGAAAGTGTTCCATGAGTCATACCATGATAGGCACCATGAAAAGCAATTATATTCTCTCTACCTGTTGCTGTTTTGCACAGTTTGATTGCTGCTTCAACTGCATCAGAGCCACTTGGGCTACAAAATTGAACTTTTGTTTTGCCATGATAAGACTGGGGTAGAGTATTTAGCAGCTCTTCCATAAAGCTATGTTTTTCTTCTGTAAGCAAGTCTAATGTATGTATTGGGACTCCTTTATCCAGAGTTTGTGATATCGCATTTGTAATTTCAGGATCATTGTGTCCAAGAGCAATAGTTCCAGCTCCTGCTAGGCAGTCTATGTAGTTCTTATTTTCAATATCTGTTAGATAAATACCTTGTGCTTTTTTTATGACTAAAGGATTTTTTCTTGGATAGCTTCTTGCGTTTGATTCCCAGATTGTTTGATTTTTTAACATGGTTTGTTGAGGTTGTAAATTCATATTTTAATCTTTGCTGTTTAATATTGATAATGATTATCATTTACATTATATTAAAAAGCAACATTAATTAGCAAAAAAATATATGAAAAATCAAATCGGTGTGGCTAAGTTTGGTGGAACTAGTGTAGGAACGGTCGCATCAATATATAAATGTGTTAATATAGTCAAAAATAATCAAGATATAAAAGTTGTTGTTGTCAGTGCTCAAGCAGGAGTTACTAACTTATTGGAAAAGCTTATAAAAAGTGATGCTTATACTTACAAAAAAATATTTGCAGACTTGTATTGTATTGTAGACCCTATTGTTCAAAGTATTATACAAACAAGAAATGAGAAGATAGCATCATTGTTTAGAGAGCTTGAAAAACTTTGTCAGGAATTATACCTTGATAATAAATCAAAGTTTCGGTTACAATCACAAATTTTGTCTTTTGGTGAGAGGATTTCCGCTTATATTTTCGATCATGCTCTAAAACAACAGGGTATAAGCTCAGCACACATCGATGCTAGAGAAATTATAAAAGCAGATGGCAGTTATATTAAGGCCAGACCTTTGTTAAAAGATATAAAGTCTCAGGCAAAGAAATATTTTTCTGATTCACGAAAGCTATACGTTATGGGTGGCTTTATAGGTTCAAATTTAGATGGTGAAACCGTAGTGCTAGGTCGTGGAGGAAGTGATTATTCTGCTGCATTGGTTGCTGAGGCGGTCAGTGCAGATATGCTTTACATTTGGACTGATGTGGCGGGTATACATCAAGCTGATCCAAGATTGATACCTAAATCACAAGTAATAAAGCAGATAAATTTTGAAGAGGCTATAGAGCTTATAGGTTTTGGAGCAAAAGTTTTGCATCCTGATACACTTTGGCCAGTTATGAGAAGTGGTACTAAAGTATTTGTAGGATCGACATTTGATCCAGCTAGTGGTGGTACTTATATTACAAACGATAATGAAGGTATTGTAACAAGGGGGGTAAGAGCTATTGCTGAGAGGCGAGGGCAGAGTCTAATCAAAGTTAATTTGGTGAGTTTAGATTTATCAGATATAGTTTATAAAGTTCTGGCTGTTTTAAGAAAGTATGACATCACACCTGATGTTATTAATCTCACAGATGTTGAATTAATTCTTGTAATTGATGACACTAATAATATTACATACCAGTCTATAAATAATGAGTTAATAGATTTGTGTGAAGATGAGTTTGAATTCGAGAAAAATCTTTCTTTGACTGCTTTGGTTGGCGATAAGTTGGACACGATACCACAATTCTTTAATGAACTATTAAATGGACTTGGTGATTTGGATGTTAAATACTCAGGATATAGCTCTAGGGGTAAAAGTTGGTGCTTGATAACAGCTGACTATGCATTTGAAAAAGTCTATAAGGCTTTGTTTTAAGATTGTGATGGTTTGTTTTTATTTTTACAGTTTTTATAGCATTTGATATAGATGTTTAAACTGTGATCCACCATTTCTGCACCCATTGATTTTACGACTTCCTTTTGTAGCTTTTCTATTTTTTCATTATAAAATTCTTGTATCTCATTGCACTCAATACATATGATATGATCGTGGTGATCTCCTTGATTTAGTTCGTACATAACTTGATCAGAGTCGAGTTTAAGTTTGTTTATTATTCCTGCTGATTCAAACTGATTTAGTACTCTGTAAACTGTAGCTATTCCCGTACTACTTCCTTGAGATTTGAGCTTAGAAAAAACATCATCAGGACTAAGGTGTCTATCTTTATTTTCTTCAAAAAGCTTAAGTATTTCAACACGTGGTTGAGTAACTTTAAAACCAAACTCTTTCAGGTTGTAACTATTTCCCGACATTTTGTTCATAATTAATTTCCTACTTTACTTAGATTTTGACATAAGTATGGCTGTTATTGCAATTTATATATTGTCTATATCAATAAAACACTATCTTTTGTGTAAATGATATATCAAGAGTTAAGGTGTTTATAAGTGTATTAATAGACAAAGTTTTAGAAAAATCTTTATCATCAGTCTATCTTGAGTCAACGTTATTTTTTAATGTGAAGATACATCTTCAGGAATTGATTTCTAATAATATTTATAATTATGATAATAGAGATAGGTTTGAAGATTCTTATTTTTGTGACTTTCATCCTTGTCTACTATGTATGTTTTAGGTTTTTGTAATTGATATGTAATTGTGATATCATTGTCAGACTGGTGATTTTAAATCAATCTTTCTTATGAATACTAATATTTACGCACAATTTGCGCCTATACTTATATTCCTCATAATAGCTTTTGGTTTGGGTGTGGCATTTGCAATGATTGGTAAGATTTTGTCAATGATTGTTGGTGCTAACAACCCAAGTGCAACAAAAGGAGAAACATTTGAGTGTGGTTTTCCTACTTTTGGTGACGCTAGGGAAAAGCTAGATGTTCGTTTTTATCTAATTGCGGTACTATTTTTAGTGTTTGATTTAGAGTTAGCGTTCATTATTCCTTGGGGTATAAATTTGAGAGCTAGCGCTGGAATGCCAGCTATTTCAGATCACGCTTTCTTTGCGATGATTATATTTTTAGTGGTACTATTTTTAGGTTTAATATATGCCTGGAAGAGAGGAGCTCTGGAGTGGGAATAGGTAACGAAAATAAAGGTTTTATAACTGCAAGTGCTGACGCGCTTATAAATTGGGTGCGTACGGGCTCGTTGTGGCCTGTAACTACAGGGTTGGCTTGCTGTGCGGTTGAGATGATGCATGCTGGTGCTGCTAGGTATGATTTGGATAGGTTTGGTATTGTTTTTAGGCCTTCTCCTAGGCAGTCGGATGTCCTTATCGTTGCTGGTACACTTTGTAATAAGATGGCTCCGGCACTACGTCAAGTGTATGATCAGATGCCGGATCCTAAGTGGGTAATCTCTATGGGTTCGTGTGCAAATGGTGGAGGGTACTATCACTATTCCTACTCTGTGGTGAGAGGGTGTGACAGGATTGTTCCTGTAGATATATATGTTCCTGGTTGTCCTCCAACTGCAGAAGCCTTAGTTTACGGGATTATACAGTTGCAGAATAAAATTATTAGAAAAGACACTATAGCGAGGAAGTGATCGTGAATGCTAAGTTACAAGATCATTTTAATAATGTAGAAAAGATATTAAACGGCTTTGGTGTTGAGTGTCGTATTTCTTATGGAGAGATTAATGTCTCTATAAAGGATCAGCGTGATATACATCTTGTCCTAAAAAAACTTAAGAAAGAGTATCATTTTAAGCAACTTACTGACATTACGGTAGTTGATTATTTAACTTATGGTCAGTCAGACTGGCAGGTAGGTAAGGTTGTCTCTCAAACAGGTTTTTCGAGAGGGCGCCAGCAAGGTTTTAAGACCGCTGATGTTAATAACAGATTCGAGATTGTTTATCAGTTGCTAAGTATGGCTAATAATGTTCGAGTTCGTGTGAAATGTAAGCTGAGAGATGCTCAAATTATTATAGTTGATTCGGTTGAGGATCTGTGGCCTTCAGCTAATTGGGCTGAGAGAGAGGTTTATGATATGTTTGGGATTTATTTTAATAATCATCCAGACTTACGTAGGGTCCTTACTGATTATGGATTTGTAGGCCACCCTCTGAGAAAAGATTTTCCTCAAACAGGTTATGTGGAGATGCGTTATGATGAAAATCTTGGTAAGGTTGTCTATGAACCTGTAGAGATCGATGATAGGGTCAATGCACCAAGAGTGATTCGCAATCAATAAAATTATGGGTTTGTAACAATGGCAGAGTATAAAAACTATACACTAAATTTTGGTCCAGTCCATCCTGCTGCGCATGGTGTTCTAAGACTTATTTTAGAGCTAGATGGAGAGACAGTCGTTAGAGCTGATCCGCATGTTGGCTTACTTCATAGAGGGACAGAGAAGCTTGCTGAGTTTAAGCCATATAATCAGAGTATTGGTTATATGGATAGGTTAGACTATGTTTCGATGATGTGTAATGAGCATGCTTACGTAATGGCGATCGAGAAGCTTTTAGAACTTGAAGTTCCTGAAAGAGCTCAGTATATCCGTGTAATGTTCGCCGAGATGACAAGAATTCTTAACCATTTGCTTTGGGTTGCTGCGTGTGGTATCGACTTGGGTGCTATGACAGTATTTCTATATGCCTTTAGGGTTAGAGAAGACTTGTTTGACTGTTATGAAGCTGTTTCTGGTGCTCGTATGCATGCTGCGTATTTTAGACCAGGAGGTGTTGCTAGAGATTTACCAACACAAATGCCACAATATAAGCAAACTAGATTTACAAGCAAAAGAAAAACCAAAAAAATCAATGCTAACAGACAAGGTAGTATGTTGGACTTTCTAGATTCTTTTGTTGTTGATTTTGATAAATCTCTAGATGAGATAGACACGCTTTTAACAGATAACAGGCTTTGGAAACAAAGAACTGTTGATATTGGTGTTGTTACAGCAGAAAGAGCGGTTGAGCTTGGTTTCACTGGACCTATGTTGAGGGGGAGTGGTGTTGTTTGGGATCTTAGAAAATCTCAGCCTTATGAAGTATATGACAAGCTTGATTTTGATATTCCTGTTGGCGCTAATGGTGATTGTTATGATAGATATCTTGTTAGAATGGCAGAGATGCGTGAATCTAATAAGTTAATCAAACAATGTGTTGATTGGTTGCGAGCTAATCCAGGATCAGTTCTTTCAGATAACCACAAAGTTGCGCCTCCGAAAAGAAATGCAATGAAAAATAATATGGAAGAGCTTATTCATCATTTTAAGCTTTTTTCTGAAGGTTATTGCACTCCCGAGGGAGAGGTTTATGTTGGTACTGAGCATCCTAAAGGCGAGTTCGGTGTGTATATTAAGTCTGATGGAGCGAATAAGCCTTATAGGCTTAAGATGAAAGCGCCAGGATTTACTCACATAAGTGCTATGGATGAATTGTTGTCAGGGCATATGTTGGCAGATACTCCAGCGATTATCTCTACAATAGATGTTGTGTTTGGTGATGTAGATAGATAGAGGAAAAAGATGTCTTTAGTAGATTTGATATCGCCACAAGCGAAAGAAGATATAGATAGAGTTTTGAGTAAGTTCCCGGCAGATCAGCGTAGATCTGCAATTTTAGAAGGGTTGCATATTTTACAAGACCAAAATGGTGGCTATTTAACTGATGACTTGCAAACTGCTCTTGCTGAATACTTGCAAGTTAGTAAAGTTGATGTTTATGAAGTCGCTACATTTTACTGTATGTATGAACTAAAGCCTGTGGGTAGACATAAATTGAATTTATGTACGAATGTTTCGTGCATGTTAAATGGTGCGTATGATATTTTAACGCATATTGAGAAAAAGCTTGGAATTAAGCCTGGAGAGACTACCAAAGATGGTCGTATAACTCTGAAAGAAGTAGAGTGTCAAGGAGCATGTTGTGGCTCACCTATGCTTGAGGTTGATAAAGTTTTTTATGAAAATCTAACTATAGAAAAAGTGAATCAAATAATTGATTCGTTGGAGTAGTTATATATGGCAAATGAAGTTTGTTTTCGTACCCTGCATCTAGATAAGCCGTACAGCTTAGAGTCTTACTTATCGGTGGGTGGGTATTCTTATTGGAATAAGATTTTGACAGAAAAGATCCCACCTGAGCAAATTATTGAAGAGCTCAAGATATCAGGTCTTAGAGGTCGTGGTGGTGCCGGTTTTCCTACTGGTCTTAAGTGGAGCTTTATGCCACGCAATACACCGGGGCAGAAATATGTTGTATGTAATTCTGATGAAGGTGAGCCTGGGACTTGTAAGGATAGGGAAATAATGCGTAATAATCCACATCAGTTAATAGAGGGTATGGCAATTGCTGGATATGTAGTTGGCGCTACTGCAGGTTATAACTATACGCGAGGAGAATTTTACGAGCCTATTGCAAGGTTTGAGGATGCCTTGATAGAGGCTTATCAAGCAGGATTGCTAGGTTCAAATATTAAGTCTTCTGGCATTTCATTTGATTTATACTCAGCAGTTGGTGCTGGAGCTTATATATGTGGCGAAGAGACGGCGTTGCTTAATTCTTTGGAGGGCAAAAAAGGCCGTCCAAGATTTAAGCCACCATTTCCTGCATTCAAAGGTCTTTATGGCAGACCTACAAATATAAACAACACAGAGACTTATGCGTCTGCACCAGCAATTTTACAGCATGGTGGAGAATGGTTCAAAAGTCTTGGGACTGAAAAAAGTGGTGGTACTAAACTTTTTTGTATTTCTGGTCATGTTAAGCATCAAAAAGTCATGGAAATAGGTCTAGGCACTCCATTCAAAGATGTCTTAGAGATGTGCGGTGGTGTTCGTAATGGACATAAGCTAAAGGCTGTGATACCGGGCGGAAGCTCTTCTAAAATTCTTACAGGTGAAGAGATGCTTAATGTTACTATGGATTATGAATCCATTGCTGAGGCTGGTTCGATGCTTGGATCCGGTGCAGTTGTTGTTTTGGATGAAACGACCTGTATGGTCAAGACATTGGCTAGGCTAGCAGATTTTTATTATGAAGAGTCATGTGGTCAGTGTACACCGTGTAGAGAAGGTACTGGCTGGTTGGCTCGTACGCTACACAGGATTGTTGCTGGTGAAGGAAAGCCTGAAGATATTGATACTTTAGTGAGAGTAGCAACAAACATAGAAGGTAACACTATTTGTGGTCTTGGAGATGCTGCAGCATGGCCAGTCCAAAGTTATATACATAAGTTTAGAGATGAGTTTGTGTATATGATTGAGAATGGTGGTAAGAGTATAGTGGATCAATAGTTGATTGAGGTATTTCAGTGTCAGACAATAAAGAATCCAAAAAAATAAATGTAGAGATTGATGGTAAAAACTACGAAGCTTTGCCAAATCAGTCAATAATAGAAGTAGCAGATGCTAATGGTATCTATATTCCTAGGTTTTGCTATCATAAAAAGCTATCTGTAGCTGCTAACTGTAGAATGTGTTTGGTCGATGTAGAGGGTGCTAGACGTGCCTCCCCTGCATGTGCTACTCCAATTATGGATGGGATGAAGGTCAAGACTCGCTCTGAGAAAGCTTTGCAGATGCAAAAAGATGTGATGGAATTTCTACTGATAAACCATCCATTAGATTGCCCAATCTGCGATCAGGGTGGGGAGTGTGAACTTCAAGATATTGCTATGGGATACGGCAATACGACTTCTGAATATTTAGAATCAAAAAGAGCTGTTGAGGATCCTGAGTTGGGTCCTTTGGTCGCTACGGATATGACTAGATGTATTTTATGTACGCGCTGTGTTCGTTTTGGTGAAGAAGTAGCTGGAGTTAAAGAATTGGGTGTGATGGGTAGAGGAGATCACTCTGCCATTAGCACATATATTTCAGGAGATATGGTCGATTCAGAAGTCTCTGGAAACGTGATTGATCTTTGTCCTGTTGGTGCGTTGACGTCTAAGCCATTTAGGTTTAAAGCTAGAGCATGGGAGCTAAAACAGCTCCCTACAGTATCTTCAGGAGATGCTTTAGTCACAGAGATTAACGCACATATCTATCAAAATCGAATTGTCAGAACTGTTCCTAGAGAGAATGAGATAACTGGAACGTGGATAGCAGATAGAGATAGATTTGAATATACAGGATTATATAGTCCAGAAAGAATTGAAAAACCAATGATCAAGAAATCTGGTGGTTGGGTTGAAGTGTCTTGGGAAGAGGCGCTAGACTTTGTTAAAGTAGCTATTGAAAAAACTAAAGAAAAAGATGGTGTCGATGCAATATCGGCAATCGTGTCTGAGTCTGCTACTTCTGAAGAAATGTATCTGATGAAAAAGCTATTGGCAAGTGTTGGATCTACTAACATTGATGGTAGAGTAAGGCAGTATGCCGATATACCAGGGATTAGTGCTGGTAAAGGCTTTAATTGTTCGTTAGAAGATATTCGTGAAAGTGATTTTATCTTGGTTTTTGGGTCAAACATTAGAAAAGAGTATCCACTAGTTAATATTGCGGTTAAAGATGCTGTAGAAAAAAACAATGCCAAGGTAGTTGCTTGGAATGTTTGTGATTATGATTTTAACTATGATGTTAAACAGGTTAGGTTGGCAGCTGATAATATTCAATATATTGCACTATCACTATTAAAAGCTATTTTTGTAAGGGCAAATCTACCATACGGCGACTTGGATGTGATTCTAAGAAAGGTTGATCCAGCAGCGGAGGTTAGAGAGACCGCCGATAGAATTGTTGCAGCGGAAAATCCGAAAATTATAGTTGGCCAAGATATCGTTAATAGTAGTGGCTTTGAAACAGTATTTAGTATTTTAGAAATATTAGAAAAAGTTATTGGGGTGAAAGGCGGTGTTTTAGCTAGTGATGTTAACTCGGTAGCTGCAGAGAGAATATTTAGTTCTTCTAAATCTAAATTCAGTACGTATAAGTGTCTAAATGGACAAACAAACACCAAGCTTTTATTTACTGCTCATACTGAGCTATCGAAGGATAGCTTGTATGGTGAGCAAAAATTGAGAGAAGCATTTGAAGGTATTGATATAACTGTTAGTTTCTCAGCGTTTGCCGATAAGTTTACAAAAGATATTTCAGATATTATTTTGCCTGTGGCGACTCACTATGAAACAAGCGGAAGTTTTGTTGATTTATTTGGCAATACTAAAGAGTTCAAGCAAGTAGTAAAACCATATGCTGATAATAAAGAGCTATGGCGTGTCTTGAGAGTTATTGGTAATTTACTTGAGTTAGATGGTTTTGAATATGATTCTATATCAGAAGTGACTACTGACGCTTATGCTCATAGAGCTAGAGTTGGTGTTAATCATGTGGCTCAGATTCTTAATGCAAATTTAGATTATCAGAAAGAAATTGCACTTGTAGCATCAAATTCTATGTATGGTACGAGTAGCTTACTTAGAAGAGCAGAACCTTTACAAAAAACCTATGATGCCAAGCGTTTCGCTGGTGTTAGAATATCACAGGAACTAGCAGATGAAATAGGTTTGAATGCTGAGTCTGGTGTTGTAAAAGTTTATGATATTGACAATGAGATAACTCCAGAGGTTACGGTTGACTCTAGTTTACAAGCTAAGAATATCATGATACCAAGATCATTGTATAAGCCATTTTTATCAGGTGATAATGTAAGTATTAAGCTTGTGAAGGAGGGAAAGTAGTATGCTAGCATATATATTATGGACAGTACTTTATGTATTGCTAATAGTTATTCCTCTTATACTTGTGGTTGCTTACTATACTTATGCTGAGCGTAAAGTTATAGGATATATGCAAGATAGATTGGGCCCAAATAGAGTAGGGTCATTTGGATTATTGCAACCGATATTTGATGCTTTGAAACTTTTTCTTAAAGAGATTGTTGTTCCGACTAATTCAAATAGATATTTGTTTTTTGTAGCACCAATTTTAGCATTTGCACCTGCTTATGCGGCATGGGCAGTTATTCCTTTTTCTAAAGGTGTAGTGTTGTCCGATATGAATCTTGGATTGTTATATATATTGGCAATGACATCTTTCTCAGTATATGGGATTGTAATAGCAGGATGGGCATCCAATAGTAAATACTCTTTGTTTGGTGCCCTCAGAGCAGGTGCTCAAGTTGTGTCTTATGAATTAGCTATGGGATTTGCAATAGTTGGTGTTGTAATTGCGGCTGGCTCTATGGGCATAACAGGCATTATTGAGTCTCAAGCCGGAGGTCTGTGGCATTGGTACTTTATACCTTTGTTCCCATTATTCGTAGTGTACTTTATCGCAGGTATTGCTGAGACTAATAGGGCACCTTTCGATGTGGTTGAGGGTGAGTCGGAAATTATTGCTGGTCATCATATTGAGTATACAGGATCTAGATTTGCACTATTCTTTTTAGCAGAGTATGCAAATATGATTTTGATTAGTATTTTAACTTCAATCATGTTTCTGGGAGGTTGGTGTTCACCATTTGAGGCTACTCCTTTAGAAGCTATATTTAACTTTGTGCCAGGAGTTGTATGGTTGTTTGCTAAGACGGGTATATTTATGTTTATGTTCTTGTGGGTGCGTGCGACATTCCCTAGATATAGATACGACCAAATTATGCGCTTAGGCTGGAAGATATTTATACCTTTAACATTTGTTTGGGTTGTAGTAGTGGCTTGTATGGTTAGGTTTGGTGTAGGACCTTGGTGGTAAAAAGGATAATATTATGAGAAATATAACAAGTTTTTTTAAAACCTTTCTACTTTGGGAACTTCTAAAAGGGATGAAGGTCACAGGTAAGCACTTTTTTACACGTAAGGTTACTGTGCAATATCCTGATGAGAAAACTCCTATCTCTAATAGGTTTAGAGGGTTGCATGCTTTAAGACGTTATGAGAACGGTGAAGAAAGATGTATTGCTTGTAAGTTGTGTGAGGTTGTATGTCCAGCATTAGCAATTACAATCAACTCTACTGAGAGAGAGGATGGATCACGTAGAACATCTAGTTATGAAATAGATTTATTTAAGTGTATTTTTTGTGGTTATTGTGAAGAATCATGCCCTGTGGATTCTATTGTTGAGACTAATATTCTTGAGTATCACTTTGAAGAACGTGGTGAAAATATTATGACAAAGGCTAAGCTTTTAGCTATTGGTGATAAATATGAAGCGCAGATAGCAGCTGATAGATTACAAGATAAGGATTTTAGGTAGAGAAATGGTAGTAACAGATATTTTATTTTACATATTTGCATCACTGGCTATTATTTCTGCTTTAGTGCTGGTTTTGGCAAATAATCCAGTAAACTCTGTAATAGCAATGATTTTTACATTCATCTTTACAGCAGCTGTATGGATAATTTTTCAGCAAGTATACTTGGCATTATTGTTGATAGTCGTATACGTAGGTGCGGTTCTAGTAATGTTTTTGTTCGTGGTATTCATGTTGGATCTACACGTAGAGAAACAAGGTAGAGTAGGGAGATTCTTCTATGCTTTTGCAGCTATTATAGTTTGTGCAGTATTTGCTACAGTTATTAGCTATGCCGCTACTAAAGTATTCGCGGGAGACTCTATGCAAGGTGGTGTTGGTGGACTTAAGGTTATAGGATTAACTATGTTTGATAATAGCAATCTATATGTATTTGAGTTGGTTGATTTTATTTTATTAGCAGCAATGACAGCAGCAATTACACTAACATTGAGATCTAAGCGTAAAGGTAACAAGTCTGTAAATCCTGCACAGCAGGTCAAAGTTAGAGCAAAAGATCGTCTAACTATGGTTAAGATACCAAGTAATAGAGAGGGCGCTAGAGATGAATAGTATTTCAGTTTCGGTTACGAATGGTTTGATTTTTAGTACATTGCTATTCGTAATAAGTGTTGCGGGCATAATTATTAACAGAAGAAATATTCTTATACTTTTAATGTCTATAGAATTAATGCTTCTAGCAGTTAATACTAATTTTCTGATATTTGCTAATATGCACCATCAAGCGATGGGTGGCGTTTTTGTTTTCTTTATAATGGCTGTGGCAGCAGCTGAGACAGCAATTGGTTTGGCAATTGTTGTGGCAATATTTAGGAAACGTAAAACTATTGATTTAAGTAAACTCAATACACTAAGAGGTTAAGAGCAAGCTATGATAATAAATACTCAAGTAGCAGCTGTACTAATAGCAGTCATAGTGTTATCACCATTGCTTGGTGCTCTGATTGCTGGATTTGGTGGCAAGTCTGTAAAGAATGCAGGTGTTAACTTTTTTACAATTTCTTTATGTGGTCTTTCTTTTGTCCTTAGTGTAATTTTAGCCTATGGTGTTTTTGCTGGATCAGAAGTTTATTCTGTAAGTTATTATCAGTGGGCTCCGATTTCAGATAAGTTTACATTTGATGTTGGTTTTACTGTAAATAAAATAACTGTATACATGATGTTGATAGTAACTTTTGTATCAACATTAGTACATGTTTACTCTATTGGTTACATGAAAGGTGAAGAAGGCTATGCAAGATTTTTTGCATATATTTCAGGATTTACCTTTGCAATGCTCTGCCTAGTTATGGGCAATAACTTCTTATTGCTATTTTTTGGATGGGAAGGTGTTGGTTTATTTTCATACCTATTAATTGGCTTTTATTTTAATAGAGATAAGGCTAACGTTGCTAGCTTGAGAGCGTTCATCGTAAATAGGATTGGTGACTTAGGATTTTTGCTAGGTATTGGGGCGGTTATTTTATATACTGGATCTGTTGACTATACAACGGTATTTGCAGCTTTATCAAATATTGATAATACTCAAACTATTCACTTCTTAGGTTTGAGCTTCAGCCCTGTTACATTGATGTGCTCGCTTCTTTTTATTGGTGCTATGGGTAAATCTGCTCAATTTCCGCTACATTCATGGTTAGAGGGTTCAATGGAAGGTCCGACACCAATTTCAGCACTAATCCATGCTGCTACAATGGTTACAGCTGGTGTATTTATGGTTGCTAGACTTTCTCCAATGTTTGTACTATCACCTGCTGCACTAAGTTTTGTGCTTATTATTGGTGCGATTACATGTTTGTTTATGGGCTTAATTGCGATAGTACAGACAGATATAAAAAGAGTAATTGCATATTGTACACTTTCTCAGCTTGGATATATGATGGTAGCTCAGGGCGCAGGAGCATTTTCTATTGGGATGTTCCATCTGATGACGCATGCTATGTTTAAAGCATTATTATTCTTGGCGGCTGGTTCTGTAATAGTTGCGATGCATCACGAGCAAGATATTCGTAGAATGGGTGGCTTAAGAAAGTATATGCCTGTTACATATTTATGTATGCTTATAGGTGCTTGGGCACTTGCAGCATTACCGCCATTCTCAGGTTTCTTTTCAAAGGATTTAATTATTGAAGCGGCGCAGTCTACGACTGTATACGGTCACCAGTTTGCGTACTACATGGTATTAGCATGTGCATTTGTGACATCTTTCTATATTTTTAGAATGTTTTTCTTGGTATTCCATGGTAAAGAGAGAATGTCAGAAGAAGAGAAGTCTCATATCAAAGAGTCGCCGTTTAGTATACTAATTCCATTGGTATTATTGGCTATACCTTCAGTATTCGTTGGCGAGTATTTCTTCACAAGTGTTTTATCGCAAAATCATGGTTTATTTGGTGATACTATAACTTCATATATTCAGGCAGGACTAGGTGGAGAGTCTGTTACAGCTCATCTTGCTAGTGAACCTGCTACAGCTAGTTCTATAGCATTTATAAAACATTCAATATCAACGGTACCATTCTGGTTAGCTTTTAGTGCTTTGGCTTTGGCTTATATTTTGTATATATGGTTGCCAGTTATACCAAGAGTGCTTGCAAACGCTAAGTCTGGGTTTGGTATTGTTTATCATATTTTAGTTAAGAAATACTTTATTGATACTCTTTATGATGTTGTATTTGTTAATATCTTCTTGGCTATTAGTACTTTCCTATGGAAAGCAGTAGATATCTTTATCATAGATAAAACAATTGTACATGGCACATCTAGTCTAATCTATCATACTGGTGATAGTTTTAGAAAAATTCAGCGTGGGTATCTGTTTGACTATGCTTTTGTAATGATGGTCGGTGTGTTGTTATTTATGATTTTGCTAATATCAGTATAGGTAGAGGGTAAACTAGTATTATGAATTTAGGTAATTACTTATTAAGTTTAATAATTTGGCTTCCAATAGTTGGTGGCTTTGTTGTATTAGCGACAAGAACAAAAGAGTTGCATGGTGATGCTGCACGTTGGGTAGCTTTGGTATTTAGCTGTTTAACTCTGGCTTTATGCATACCTTTGGTAGCATCTTTTGATTATAGTAGTTCTGCAATGCAGTTCCAAGAATCAGCAAAATGGTTCAAAGTATTTGGCATGCATGATATTTATTATGGTCTAGGTGTTGATGGGTTTTCAGTTTTATTTATTGTTTTAACAAGTTTTGCTACTTTAGTTATTGTTCTAGCAGCTTGGACTTCTATCAAAACAAAAGTTAGACAATACATGGCGATATTTTTGATTACTTGTGGTCTGACAAATGGTGTTTTCTGTGCAACAGACTCTATACTTTACTATGTTTTTTGGGAAGCGTTATTGATTCCAACTTGTTTAGGTATAGGTATTTGGGGTGGTAAGAACAAAGCATATGCAGCTGTTAAATATTTTATGTATACTTTCTTTGGTTCGGTATTTTTACTAGCTGCGATTTTATATATTCAAACAAGAGTAGCGGCATCTCCAGCTGACTTATTGGTAAGTGCAGACACCTATTCAATCCAAAACTTTATTGCATGGGCTGCTCAGTCAAATGGGTTGGCAGACTCTGTTAAGTTTACACTTACTGCTCAATGGTTAATATTTGGTGCTTTCTTCTTAGCCTTTGCTGTTAAAATTCCGATGTGGCCGTTCCATTCATGGTTACCAGATGCTCACTCAGAGGCTCCAGCTGGAGGTTCTGTCATACTTGCAGCACTTATGCTTAAGCTAGGTGCTTATGGTTTCTTAAGATTCGCAATACCAATGCTACCTGAAGTTACAGCATCATTAGAGTACGTACTGATAATTATGTCTTTGATAGCTATTGTCTATGTTGGTGTGGTTGCAGTTGCTCAGACTGATGTCAAAAGACTGATAGCATATTCATCAATTTCGCATATGGGTCTTGTTACATTAGGTTTGTTCTCTATTTTCATACTTAAGAGTGCCGATCCTGTACTTGGTACAACTAATGCGCAATTAGCACTACAGGGTGCTGTATTTCAGATGATTGCTCATGCGTTTTCTTCTGGTGGCATGTTTATTGGTATTGGTTATCTATACTTAAGAATGCATACAAGAGAAATATCAGACTTCTCAGGTGTAGCTAAGACTATGCCAATATTCGCAATGTTTTTCTTACTTTTCTGTATGGCTAATGTAGGTTTACCAGGCACTAGTGGCTTTGTCGGCGAGTTTATGATTTTGTTGGCTGTATTCCAGTACTCTCCATTAATAGCATTAATTGCTGGTTTAACTTTGGTTATAGCGCCAATTTATACTCTATGGATGTATAAGAGGGTGTTTTTTGGAGAAGTGGTATCTACGCAAGTAGCGAACCTGACTGATTTGAATAAGATGGAGCTATTTGTATTTATATTGTTAGCGGTACCAACTTTATTGTTTGGTTTTTATCCAGAGCCGATACTGCATCTTTCAGAAGCTGCTTCGGCTAATATTGTTGGTTTATCTCTATAGGGTGGTGTTTTGATTATGAGTTTATCAATTCTTTATATATTGCCAGAAATACTATTAGCACTAGGTGTGATAGTTGTAATGTTTTCTGGGCTTTTTTTACACGGTAAAATTAGGAATATTAACTACATATTCTTTCAAGTATTTACGCTACTTGCTCTTGTTGCTACTTTTGCTAAAGAATACTTAATCCAAAATAGTAGCTCTGTTTTTGAGGGGCAAGTTGTATTCAGTGGTTTTGCTTATACGTTACAGTTAGTGATACTTGTATTGGCAGTATTCGTGGCGCTATATTCAAGAGAGTATGTGAAAGATAGAAAAATATCAGATGGTGATTTTTATACACTTTTGATGCTGTGTGTCTTAGGTGCGATGGTTCTTACAGCTGCACATAGTTTGGTTACAATCTATATTGGTTTAGAGTTATTGTCATTACCAATGTATGCACTAATAGCAATTTATAGAGATTCTAGTACAGGCCTTGAAGCTGCTATTAAATATTTCGTATTAGGGGCTATTGCTTCAGCTTTATTGTTATTTGGTATGTCATTTGTATATGGTATGACAGGTCAACTTGATATTACTGATATTGCAACTGCACTTTCACAAGGAAATTTCACAGGCTTAGAGCAGCAGTTCTTACTTGTATGTTTAGTTATGATGATAGCAACTTTCTTATTCAAGTTAGGAGCTTTCCCATTTCATATGTGGTTGCCGGATGTTTATCAGGGGGCGCCAAATGCCGTTGCCAATATTGTTGCGACTATTCCAAAAGTAGCAGCATTTGCTATGCTTGTTAATATTTTATTTGTAGGCTTTCCATCGCTTAAAGATTCTTGGATATACTTATTCAGAGTTATAGGTATATTGTCGATATTCTTTGGTAGTTTAGTGGCTTTATCGCAAACAAACGTTAAAAGACTTTTGGGTTATTCTACAGTATCACAAATAGGTTTTGTTTTATTAGCTACTACGCTTAATCCGCAAGGTTATGCCTTAACAGCAGCTAGTTTCTATGTAATAGTTTATGTTTTTACTACTCTAGCCGCGTTTGGGGTATTAACTACAATCTCTGTTGGCGGTTATGAAGTTCAAGATCTTAAAGATCTAAAAGGTTTCAATACAAAAGACTCTTGGTTAGCATTTATACTGCTGATAGTTTTGTTCTCTATGGCGGGGATTCCTCCATTCGGTGGTTTCATAGCAAAATTATTTGTTATTATGGGCTTAATTAATGATGGCAGTTATGTATTGGCATGTTTTGTGCTATTTATGGCTGTTGTGGCATCATTCTATTATGTAAGAGTTATTAGGACTATGTATTTTGATGAGCCAGAGAATAATGAGACAGTTAAGCCTCCAATGACATCTCTTATAGCACTAAGTATCAATGGTTTAGTTCTTTTATTCTTAGGTATTATGCCAATGCTTCTTCTTGGTGTTCTTACTCAAGTTACTAACGTTATTTAAGTTTCAATAGTTTATTGCCTATTCTTGTCATAACTTTTATACTTTTATGTAAAGATAATTTAATGCTGTTTTTCTATGAAAGAAATTTTAGGTCCAATCAATGATGTAATCAAAAACTCGAAAGATAATATTATTAATAAAAGTTTAAAAAAACTTGATGTGGTGAGTAGAGAAGAGTTTGAAATACAGAAAAAAATTCTTTTGAAAACACGTCAAAAATTAGAGCAGATCGAAGCTAAGCTGGATAAATTAATAGCTGAGAAAGAGTGAGATGTCTTTAGCAATTCTAAAAAGTCGAGCTCAATTGGGTATTGAAGCACCGCTTGTCTCGATAGAAGTTCATTTGTCAAATGGTCTGCCTGGCTTATCAATAGTAGGCTTACCAGAAGCAGCTGTCAAAGAGAGCAAAGATCGTGTTAGAAGTGCTATCATAAACTCGGGATTTAATTTTCCAAATAAACGTATCACAATTAATCTTGCCCCTGCAGACTTACCTAAGAGTAGTGGAAGATTTGATTTGCCTATAGCATTAGGTATTTTATATGCATCAGGCCAAATAAATATTGTTAGAAATGTTGAAGATTTCGAGTTTGCTGGAGAGTTGTCTCTAGGTGGTGAGCTTAGGAAAATTTCTAGTGCGATACCGATGGCTATTAAGTGTGTTGCGAATAACAAAAAACTTGTGATACCTATTCATAATGAAAAAGAGATTGCTTTAGTTGAAGATGTTTGTGCTTACTCTTTTGAGACTCTAAAAGAAATCGTAGGTTTTTTGTCTGGTGAAGATAAAGCTTTGGTAGAACAATTACAAGAAATTGACTTTGAGAGACTGTATTCTGATTTAGAAGATGTCAAAGGACAATATCAGGCTAGACGCGCTTTGGAAATTGCAGCAGCAGGTGGTCATAATATTCTTTTAGTTGGTCCACCGGGAACTGGTAAGACTATGCTTGCTAGTAGGCTTAATTCTATTTTGCCACCATTAGACAAGAAAGAAGCCCTTTCATCAGCGATGATTGCTTCAATTAAAGGTGAATCAGGGATAGCAGAAAGTTTTTATAAAAGACCATTTCGTCATCCTCATCATACTTCTTCAGGTGTTTCTTTGGTTGGAGGTGGTAGCAACCCTATGCCTGGTGAAATATCTTTAGCTCATAATGGCGTGTTATTCCTTGATGAGTTGCCAGAGTTTGACCGTAAGGTTCTAGAGGTTTTAAGAGAACCTCTAGAGACGGGAGTTGTAAATATTTCTAGAGCAAAGTGTCAGGTAGAGTATCCAGCGAATTTCCAATTGATAGCTGCTATGAATCCTTGTCCGTGTGGGTATTTAGGATCGCAGTATAAAGAGTGCTCAGATTCAATTCAATCAATTAGAAGATATCAAAGTAAGCTTTCGGGACCTCTTTTGGATAGAATTGATTTGCAGGTTGAGGTTCTTGAGCTAGCAAAAGAGGATCTAACAAATCAAGAGTTAAGAGGCGAAAAAAGTAGTATAATTAGGGAGCGAGTTAAAAAGGCGAGAGATATCCAGATCACTAGGCAAGGTAAAATAAATTCAATGCTAACAAGTAAAGAGTTAGACGAGATTTGTGACCTTGATGAAGAAAGTAAAAAAATGCTAACGCTAGCTATAGAAAAGCTTGGACTATCTGCCAGAGGGTACTATAAAATACTCAAAGTTGCTCGAACAATAGCAGATTTAAGCGGATGCAAGAAAATTGAAAAACTAGCAATCCAAGAAGCTATAGGTTACAGAAAAATGGACAAGTTTTTTAAATAGTCCTTCACAATAAATTTAAAGGTATATTTTAAATATGAGAAAGTTGTTTTTGGATGCTTTTAAGCATGAGAAATTAGAAAAACCACCGATATGGATAATGCGTCAAGCTGGTAGATATTTACCAGAATATCGTGCAGTAAGATCAAAGTTTGAGAACTTTATGGATATGTGTCGCAATGCAGATGCTTGTTGTGAGGTGGCACTACACCCGCTAGAAAGATATGATCTTGATGCTGCAATTGTATTTTCAGATATTTTAACTATTCCTGAAGCAATGGGTATGGATCTGAAATTTATCAAGGGAGTTGGTCCTGTATTTTCTGATCCTATTGAGTCAGAAAAGGATTTAAATAGGTTAAAGTCAGCAGAAGATAGTGTTGGTGATTTGGAATATGTTTACAATGCTGTTAGAACTACGAAGGCTGCTATAAATGTACCTCTTATAGGTTTTACTGGAAGTCCATGGACACTTGCTGCATATATGATTGAGGGCTCTGGCTCAAAACAGTTTAATAAACTAAGAAAAATGATGTATGCAAATCCTCAATTGATGCACGCACTTCTTCAAAGGTTAGCGGATATAACAGTGATTTACCTGCTTGAGCAAGTCAAAGCCGGTGCTAGTTCTTTAATGATTTTTGACACTTGGGGAGGGATTCTACCTTTAGAACAATATAAAGAATTTTCATTAAAGTATATGGAGTATATTGCTAAAAATGTGAAGCAGAAATCTAATGTTCCTGTAGTTTTCTTCACAAAAGGAGGGGCAAACTTTTTTGAGGAGTTTAAAGATAAGTCATGTGATGGGGTTGGTGTTGATTGGAGTGTAACTCTAGATCAAGCACGCCATAGGATAGGTGTAGGTAAGGTTCTGCAAGGCAATTTTGATCCGGCATTCTTGTATGGCACACCTGATAGTATCAGAAGTACGGTTAAGAAAAGTATGGAGTTTATCCAGTTAGATAAGCTGAATAATTATATTGTAAATTTAGGTCATGGGATATATCCTGATATTGACCCTGACAATGTAAAAGTTATGATAGATGCTATAAGAGAGTTTAGTATTTAAAAAAAGAGATTATTATAAGGCTTGACATCCACTGAAATGTTGTTATTATATATTCTCATAGACGCGGGGTGGAGCAGCTTGGTAGCTCGTCGGGCTCATAACCCGAAGGTCGTAGGTTCAAATCCTGCCCCCGCTACCAAAAGTTTTTATTTTATAAAGGCCCTTCAAGGGCCTTTTTGCTATCTAGAGGGTATGCAAAATCTAAGGGGTGAAAATGTTACTAGATGATTTGTATGAAATAGTAGAACCCATCACAGCTGATTTAGGCTATATTTTATGGGGAATAGAGGTTGTAGGTACTGGTAAGCTTACAATACGTATCTTTATTGATCATGAGAATGGTGTTTCAGTTGATGACTGTCAGGTTGTAAGTAAAGAGGTGAGTGCAATTTTTGATGTGGAAGATCCTATCTCAGATAAGTATGTTCTAGAAGTATCTTCTCCGGGTATGAATCGCCAAATTTTTAATATTATTCAAGCACAAGCTTTGATAGGATTTAATGTTAAGGCAGTTACTTTAACACCAGTTGAGTCTCAAACAAAATTTAAAGGTGTGCTTGAGAGAGTTGAAGGCAATGATGTTACTCTAAAGCTTGATGATGGTAAAGAAGTCAGTTTTGATTTTGATGAGCTTAAGAAGTTTAGAGTTTCGCCAGATTTTAGTTAGATAGAGGGATTAGGTATGAGCAAAGAATTATTGTTAGTATTAGAGACTGTAGCAAATGAAAAAGATATTTCAAAAGATCTTTTGTTCGAGGCTATGGAAGAAGCATTGGCTATTATAACTAAAAAAGAGCTTGATGAGCACATGAATATCGAAGTTAAAATCGATAGAGTTACAGGAGATTTTAAGGCAGATCGAGTTTGGCATATCGTCTCTGAAGATGAGGATTTGATTGATTATTCAAAAGAGCTTTATGAAGACGTGGCACAAGAAAAGGGCTATGATGTTAAAGCTGGTGACGTAATACGTGAGTCTGTCGAGGTCAAAGAATATGGGCGTATTGCTGCTACTATGGCAAAACAGATTTTAATGAAAAAAATCAAAAATTTTGAAAGAGAGAAAACAGCTAAATTTTATCAAAGTAAAATTGGTGATATTGTTTACGGAGAGGTTAAAAGAGCAACCTATGAGATCCTTGTTATCGATCTTGGTAATAACGCAGAAGGTATCCTACCTAAAAAAGACTTGATTTCGAGAGAAAGATTCCGTGTTGGTGATAAAATTAGAGCATGTGTTGAGAATGTCGAGGTTGATGAGTTTGGCAAACCAAGCACAGTCATGCTTAGTCGTGCTAGCAATATGATGCTTAAGGCATTGTTTAAGCTTGAGGTTCCTGAAGTAGAAGAAGAGCTGATAAACGTAGTAAATGTTGTTCGTGAACCAGGTTTTAGATCAAAGGTAACAGTTAAAAGTAATGATCAGAGAATAGATCCATGTGGTGCTTGTGTTGGTGTTAGAGGATCTAGAATACACTCTATTATGAGTGAGCTAAATGGTGAAAAGGTAGATGTTATTCTATGGGATGAGGATATGGTTCAATATGCAATCAACTCTTTGTCACCAGTTGACTCTGAAGATATCTTGGAAGTAAATGTTGATGAAGAAACTAGCTCAATGGATATCGTAGTTAAGCAAGAAAGCCTATCAAAAGCTATTGGTAAGAATGGGGTTAATGTTAGATTGGCGAGTGCTCTTATTGGTTGGAAGATAAATGTTTTATCTGATACTGAGCAAGAAGAGAAACAAATGACGATAGTTGAAAAGTTTGTGGATGCATTGGATATTGATCATGACTTTGCACTAGTGTTAATCGAAGAAGGTATCGAAACATTGGAAGATTTAGCGTATCTTGATAGAGATGAGTTGCTAGAGATTGAAGGTTTTGATGAAGAGATAGTAGATGAACTTCAAGAGAGAGCAAAAGCTGTAATATTATCTCAGGCGTTGGGTGGTAAGAAGCCTGCTGAAGACTTGCTTAATATGCAAGGTATGGATTCGGAGCTGGCTAATAAGTTAGCTCAAAATAATGTAGTAACAATGGAAAATCTAGCAGAGCTATCTGTAGATGAGTTGCTTGATATTGTTGCTATTGATGAAAAACAAGCAACAGATTTGATAATGCAAGCAAGAGCCCCTTGGTTTGAATAGGAAGTACGAATCAAAATAGTACAAAGGAGAGGGAAATGGCAGAAATTACAGTTGGGCAGTTGGCACAACAAACAAATAAAGATGTAAGCACTTTGCTGAATCAGCTTAAATCTTTTGGTATTGAAAAGAATAGTGAAAAAGATACTTTAAGTCCAGAAGAGATGAAGACTCTTTTAGAGAAGATTAATAGTACAAAGAATTCAGTTGCTAGGAAGAAAGTGACTTCACTTAAGCTTGATGGTAAACATAAGATAAATGTATCAGTTAAGAAAAAGAGACGAGTTGCAAAGAAGGTAGAAGAACAACCTAATATAAAAGTAGAGAAGTCTAATACTGAAGAGTCTAAGCCAATAGTTGATAGTAAAGAAAATCAAGTAGCTGATAGTGTGAATGCTCAAGAGCAACATGTTAATGCTGAACAGCAAAAGCAGGAAAAACCTGTCTCAAAACCTGTTGTCAAAGATAGTGGCTTTAAAATCACATCAATGCCTGAAGTTAAGGTACAAGAAGCTAAGTCTCAAGACGATGAAAAGTCTGCCGCTGCTAAACAAGCTAAGAAAAAAGCTACAAAGAAAGTTTTCTCTGAACCTGCTAATAGTAATACTAAGTACAAGAGGGAAGAGGAAGAGAGAAAATCAAAGGCTAAAAAAGCTGGTGGTAAAGGCTTCAAAAAGGCTAATCCAAGACAACTGTCGCAGCTTGCAGGTGATATGGATTCATTTGATGAGTTCGGCAGTAAAAAAGGTAAACTAAAAGCTCCTAAAGTTAAAAAACAAGAGTTTACAAAACCTGTTGAAAATACAGTGAAGACAGTTGAAATACATGAAGGTATTACAGTTAGTGATTTAGCTAATAAAATGGCTGTAAAAGGTGCTGAAATTGTTAAAGTATTGTTTAATATGGGTGTGATGGCTACGATTAATCAGTCATTAGATCAGGAGACAGCTGTTCTGATTGTTGAAGAAATGGGTCATAAGTATACATTACATAATGAAAATGCTCTTGAAGAAGCCGTTACTACAGTTGATAGAAGTTTGCATAAAAAGATTTCTCGTGCACCAGTTGTGACTATTATGGGTCATGTGGATCACGGTAAGACCTCATTGTTGGACTATATACGTAAAGCAAGGGTTGTAGCAGGAGAAGCAGGTGGTATAACACAGCATATTGGTGCATACTCTGTTGAAACGAGTAAAGGATCGATTACATTCTTAGATACTCCGGGACATGAGGCATTTACATCAATGCGTGCTCGTGGTGCTAAAAGTACAGATATTGTGATTCTAGTTGTTGCCGCAGATGATGGGGTTATGCCTCAAACTGAAGAGGCTATTCAGCATGCTAAAGCAGCAGGTGTTCCAATTGTTGTAGCTGTAAATAAGATTGATAAACCAGAAGCTGATCCAGATAGGGTTATTGGTGAGTTAGCTCAGCGTAATGTGATTCCAGAATCTTGGGGAGGAGATGTTATGTTTGCTAATGTTTCCGCTAAAACTGGTGAGGGTGTTGCTGAACTATTAGATGCTGTATTATTACAATCAGAAGTTCTGGAATTAGAGGCGTTTGCTGAGGGCTTGGCTGAAGGTGTTGTTATTGAATCTCGCTTAGAGAAAGGGCGTGGTCCAGTCGCGACTGTACTGGTTCAAAATGGTAGTCTTAAGCAAGGCGATAATATCTTGTGTGGTACTGAGTACGGTAGAGTCAGAGCTATGCATGATGATCTAGGTAAGAAGATTAAAACAGCAGGTCCAGCTACTCCTGTAGAAATACTTGGTCTGTCTGGTGTTCCAGCAGCTGGTGATGATGTAGTCGTTATTGATAATGAGAAGAAGGCTAAAGAGCTTGCAGCACAAAGATCTCAAAGACAGAAAGAAGCTAAAATAGCTCAAGAGCAAGCACTTAAGTTGTCCAATATGTTTAGCAATATGGGCAAAGAAGGTGAACAACAAGTTCTTAAAATTATTCTTAAAGGTGATGTGCAGGGTTCAGTTGAAGCAATTAGAGAGTCTTTACTTAAACTTTCGACAGATGAGGTTAAGGTTGATATTATCGCAAGTGGAATTGGAGCTATTACTTCTTCTGATGTGACACTAGCAGTTGCGTCTATGGCTGTGATTGTTGGTTTCAATGTGCGTGCTGATGGTGCTGCGAAAAAGCTTGCTGAAACAGATGGTGTAGAGCTTCGTTATTATAATATTATCTATGATTTGATAGATGATGTTAAAAAAGCAATGACTGGTCTTCTATCTCCAGAAATGAAAGAGCAAATTATTGGTATTGCGGAAGTTAGGGAAGTCTATAGATCTTCTAAATTTGGCTCAATTGCTGGTTGTATGGTAGTTGAAGGTACTGTTAAACGTACAAATCCTATTCGTGTCTTGAGAGATAACGTGGTTATTTATGAAGGTAGTCTTGAGTCACTTAAGAGATTTAAGGATGATGCTAATGAAGTTAAAAAAGGTATGGAGTGCGGTATCGGTGTCAAGAACTATAATGACGTCCGTGAAGGTGACCAGATAGAAGTATTTGAAGTTATTGAGGTTGCTAAGGAGTTATAGTTATGGCTGCAGAAGGTAGAGTGCAACGAGTGGCGAGTGAGTTACAAAAAGTAATATCTTTACTATTGCGTACAAAAATTAAAGATCCCAAGCTTGCTACTGCAACTATTACAGAGATAGAGCTTTCTAAGGATTTATCTTATGCAAAGGTATACTATACCTGCTTAGACACTCAGGAAGCTCAATATATATCTAAAGCTTTTGATAAGTCAAAGGGCTTTTTTAGATCATCTATAGCTAAATCACTAAATCTTAGAATAGTTCCAAATCTTAAATTTATTTATGATAAATCTCTTGATTACGGAATGGAGATGGAAGGAAAAATCCAACAAGCATTAGATGCTGATTCAAAGATAATTAAACAAGATGATAAGTCATTACAAGAAAACTATAAAGATAGTGTTACAGAAACTAAAGTTGAAAAATTAAGGTAGGTAGCTTATGAGCAAACTTACTATTATCCGTGGCTTTAATGATATTCTTCCTTCTGATAGCTTTAAGTGGCAATTTCTAGAGTCAAAAATAAAATCAATTCTTGGTAGATATAATTATGATGAAGTTAGGCTACCTGTCTTAGAGAAAAGTGAGCTATTTCATAGAAGTGTCGGAGAAACTTCAGATATAGTTTCAAAAGAAACATATGACTTTTTAGATAGAAGTGGAGAAAGTCTAACGCTCAGACCTGAAGGTACGGCCGGTTGTGTGCGTATGGTAATTGAGAATAGTTTGGCTAATAGGGGGCAAACACAAAAGCTTTGGTATTCTGGGCCTATGTTTCGCTATGAGAGACCTCAAAAAGGTCGGTATAGACAATTTTATCAACTTGGTGTTGAAGCTTATGGTTATGATAATATTGCGATAGATTTGGAAATTCTTACTATTGGCTGGAACTTATTTAGAGAGCTGGGTATTTCTGGATGTGTAAAGTTGGAGTTAAATAGTCTGGGATCTAGTTCTGATAGACAAGAATATACTAAAGCACTGTTAGAGTATCTAAAACCATATCATGCTCAACTGGATGAAGATTCTATCAAGAGGTTGGATAAGAATCCTCTGAGAATACTCGACTCTAAGAATGAGCAAACTCAACAGATATTGCTGAATGCTCCTAAGCTTATTGATTTTATTGACAAAGACTCGTTGCTTAAGCTTAAACAAACATGTGAGTACCTTGATAATCTAGGGGTTGGATATAAAGTTAATCAGAAGCTAGTCAGAGGTCTAGATTATTATAGCGGATTGGTTTTTGAATGGACTACAGATCAGTTGGGTGCTCAAGCAGCAGTATGCGCTGGTGGTCGTTATGATAATTTAGTAGAAAACTTAGGTGGTCAAAAAACTGGTGCTATCGGCTTTGCTATTGGTCTAGAGCGATTAATACTTTTACTTGAAAGTGAAGGTAAGCTTCCTCTAGATAATGATGCTTGTGATGTTTTTTTCGTGCTAGATAGTAGTCAGTTGCATAGATCGTTGCTGACGGTTGAGAGTATACGCCAAGAGTTACCTATGCTAAAGGTAGGTATGGATTTGAAATTCGGTAGCTTTAAGTCGCAGTTTAAGAAGGCAGATAAGTCTGGTGCTAAAATTGCTGTGATAATTGGTCAGGATGAACTGTTGCAACAAGCTGTTGGTGTGAAATATTTACAACAAGATAAGCCGCAAGAGCAAATTCATTTGAATGAATTAATAAATTTTCTAGAAAAAATAGTTATATGAAGTTACATAATATAAAAGGTTATGCTTGGATAGTTGTGGGTCTGAGCTCATTTTTACTGATTGATAAATACATAATGAATGTATCTCCTAGTCTTATAGCAAATGAGCTGATGACTAGTTTTTCGATAAATGCTACAGAAATGAGTGCTATGGTATCGCTATTTTTGTGGTCAGTAGTATTTTGTCAGTTTTTTGTAGCCGGCCCAATTATAGACAAGTTAGGGTTTAGAAAAGTCAGTTTTTTTTCACTGATTCTTTCTGCAATTGGACTAATATTATTTGTTCTTTCGGCAGATATTCATAGTTTTGCGCTTGGCTGTGTTTCTCGATTAATGATTGGAATAGGAGCATCTTTTGCTACTGTTGGTTATATTAAAGCAGCAGCAGTTTGGTTCGATCCACGTAAATTCGCCTTTGTTTGTAGTTTTTTGATGACTGCTGCAATGCTGGGAGCTTTGCTAGGACAAGTTCCGCTTGTTTATCTTATTGAAATTACAGGGTCATGGCATAGGGCCTTAATTGGTTATGCATGCTTTAGTATAGTTATGGCTTTGCTATATCTTGCCTTGGTAAGAGACTATAACCCTGAAGCATCATTTGCTAATGATACTAGAGGGAATACAGGAACTCTCGCTGGTATAAAAAAGGTACTTATGAACAAGAATAATTGGTACCTTACACTATATACGGGATTAACATTTACAACGATAGATGTTTTTGGTGGTATTTGGGGTAATAACTACTTCAGGGAGTTATATGGAATTCCTGCTAAAGAAGCTTCATTTATTGTATCTATGATGTTTCTTGGACTTGCTATAGGCTCTCCTGTTATTGGTAAGCTTTCTGAGAAATTTGATAGTAGAGTTAAGATTATGGTCATTTTCCATATAATTGCAACAATTTGTTTGGCTTTGGTTTTACAATTTAAGCTCACTCCCGGAATTTCAGGAGCATTATTGTTTGTATTTGGATTTTGCCTGGGGGTATATATGCTAGCTTTTGCTATAGGTAATCGCATAAACCCAATAGTTGTGGCCGCTACTGTAGCTGCTTTAATTAATACAGGTGAGCCATTACTAGGTGCGTTATTCGATCCTCTTATAGGGCATCTACTTGATCTGACATGGACTGGTCAATATATAGATATTCATAATCAAATTACAAATGTTGCTACGGAAGGCGCTCATAGGTATTTTCATATAAGTGCTTATCATAATGCTTTTTTGATTTTGGTTTTTAGCATGTTTGTGTCTTTTTTTCTATTAGTTTTAGTTAAAGATAAAGAAGTCAAATAATGAAATTAGAGAACGCTTATCTCCAAAAAGTTCGAGAACTTAATCTAAAAGTGGATTCTTTGCAGCTTGAGGCTATAAAGAATTTGCAGGAAATAATGAATCAGATATCAGTAGATAAGAAAAAGAAGTTCGGTTTTCTCAAGAGGTCATTATATTCTCATATCAAAGGACTTTATATGTGGGGAGGTGTAGGTAGAGGTAAAACCTTCATCATGGATATTTTTTTTGATAATTTACCTATTAAGCAAAAAAGAAGACAGCACTTCTCTCATTTTATGAAGGAGATTCATTCAGAATTAAGGAAATATCAAGGTTATAAGAACCCCATATCGAAGGTTGCATATGATATGGCTAAGGATATGCGAATTATTTGTTTTGATGAGTTCTTTGTAGAAGATATTGCTGATGCTATGATTTTGGGAAGTGTTTTTACAGAACTATTTAAGCTTGGTGTGATACTTGTAGCTACCTCGAATATCGAGCCTGAAAATTTATATAAGAGAGGTTTGCAAAGAGAGCTATTTTTACCAGCTATAGATATTCTTATTAAAAACGTTAATGTTTTGAATTTAGATTCAGGTGTTGATTATAGGTTTCGTTTGCCTACGGAATACTTAAATTACCTCTACCCATATAACGAGCAAAATCGTAAAAACTTTTTTGATAAGTTTTTCCTTAGAAATGAGCACTTTGATAAAGATCTAAGTATAGATGTTTTGGGTAGGAGAGTTGCTGCGCTACTTATAAGCCATAAGGATATCTGTTTTGACTTTAAGGTTATTTGTGGTGATGGTAGAAGCTCTTATGATTATATTGATATTTGTAGTAAGTATGAACAAGTTTTTATTTATAAGCTGACTGGTTTTGATCAGTATAATGAGGATATGGCGCGACGTTTTATTGCCCTTATTGATGAGTTTTATGATCAAAACAAAAAAGTTGTTATATTGGCGAATAGTGATTTTACTCAGCTTTATAAAGGTGAGCGTTTAAGATTCGAGTTTCAAAGAACGATAAGTAGACTGAATGATATGCAGAATAATAATTTTGGTATCTCAAATGAATAAGGTTCAGCTTATTAAAGTTGCTGAAGATATTGTAGAGCAAAGGATTGATAATTTTTTAATAGGTAGATATTCTCGCTTGCCAAAACCGCTTATTTATCGATGGATTCGCAAGGGTGAATTACGTGTAAATAAAAAAAGAGTTAAGCAAACAACTCGTGTAAATGCGGGGGATATCGTTAGGATACCGCCATTCAATTTAGATCAAAAAGTAGAAAATATAAAGGTTCCTAGGTCACATTTAGATTTTTTAGAACAACGAATTTTATATGAGACAGATGATTATATTATTGTAAATAAACCATCTGGTATGGCTGTTCATGGTGGGTCCGGTGTCAATTCTGGCTTAGTGGAAAGGTTGAGACAGTTGCGCCCCAAAGCAAGACGTTTAGATTTGGTGCATAGACTCGATAAAGAAACTTCTGGTTGTGTACTGTTGGCTAAAAAACATAGCTCACTAGTATATTTCTTTGATATCTTCAAAGAACGTAAAGTGAAAAAAATTTATTATGCTTTAGTTCATGGCTACTGGGATAAAAAGATTTTAATGATTGACCTACCTTTGAGTCGTAGAGAGACAAAAGATGGTCAAAGAATAGTCAAAGTTGATAAACGAGAAGGTAAAAAAGCCCTTACAAGAATATTATCGGTGCAAAAAGTTGGCGATTATAGTCTTTTAGAGATTAAGTTGGAAACCGGCCGTACTCATCAGATCAGGGTTCATACTAAAGCTATGGGACATCCTATTGTGGCTGACAAAAAATATGGCTACATAGATAAAGATAAAAAACTACTAGCAAGGGGTGTGGATAAATTGTTACTTCATGCTGGAAAGCTAGAGTTTTATGATGAGAAACAACAGAAGCTTGTAACAGTCGAGGCTAAATTAGATTCAAGATTTGACATGTTGCTTAAGTAAGATACCTTTTAGTCTTTACTATCTTTTATTAATAATAGGACTATCAAGGATGCTGCCATACTTATCACAAGAGTTGTAAAAGCAAAATGGTATGAACTTAAATCAAAATATTTAATATCATCTGGACTTGTGTGTTGTGAAATAACCTCTCCTGCTTTGTTTAGGTATTTTCCAGTCCACGACCAGTCTAGGAAATAGCCAATTAAAGGGTCAAAGATAGCTCCTAATATTGGTTCCCCTGTATTGATGAATGCCGCTACTGTGGCTGTGATAACGATAGGGTTTATACGATTTCCTATTGCAAACGACAGCATGTATATGCCTAGGCATAAGCCAAATACGAAAAGTAGTACTGCTGATAGCGTTGCACTAGTTTTGGTTAGTAGTACAAAGCTTAAGGCGATAGATCCTATAATGTGAAAGAAAATCATGACCCCTTTTCGGCTATCAAGAATTTCAGATAGCTTTCCTATGATTGGAGACCCTATTGCCATACCTATGAATATCATTGATATGATACTAGCAGCTTCTTCACGAGATATGTGGTAGGCTTCTCTAAAATAAGCATTGCCCCAAAATCCAGCAAATGCATCAACAGCTGTAAAGCTTAATCCTACATAAAAAGTTAAAAGCCAGTTATTTTTATTTTTGACAACCTCTTTTAGTGCATCTAATGTTTTTAATTGATTACTTGGTGAGCTAGCTTCAGGCTGTTTTGGGTTAAAGTCACGTACAACTATATAGTAAAGAACACCGATAAATAAACTAGCAACAGCGAATAGAAGCATAGCCATTTTCCAGTCGCCACATAGTGTTATTAGGTATGCTAGAGGTGCTTGTGCGCAGAGTGCGCCAATCATTGCTGCAGTTGCTAAAAAACTAGCAGCGAATGCGAATTTACGGGGCTCAAACCAAACGGAAACAGCTTTTAAGTAAGATATGGTGGCAAATGAAACTCCTAGCCCTGTAATAATTCTAGCAATATATGCCATGCTTAAGCTACCTAGATTTGAGGCTACAACAAAAAGTATGACCCCTATTGCAGAGATGGTTATTGATATTGGGCTTATTAGTCTAAATCCAAATTTGTCTATGATTGGGCCAGCAAGAAATAGCTGACAGATAATTATCGACCAAAAAAAAGCTGAGCCTAACGCCCCTGTTTGAGTGGCGTTGGTATGAAAGCTGGACATCATATCATCAGTAATTAGGCTTGGAAATACTTGCATAATATATTTGTCAAAGAGCAAGAAAGAACTAAGTGCAATTATTATCCATGCATATCCGCGAATGTTGTGAATTTTTTGTTCCATACCGTGTCTATTTTAGGTAGTTTAAGGATATAATTTTAAGTTCCAGTAATATATAAATCAAGCCTAAAGCTTTTCTTTGTTAAATATATGCTTTTTTGATATCATAGCTTTAATATTTTTTATTAACAGTGATAGTTGAGTTGTGTTGTCAAATATTAGGATAAATGAGAAAAGATTTATTTTAATTCAATTTTGTTTGGGTATTGTTGGATATCTTGTTATTTTGTCAATATATGGCTATGTATACGCTAATTCTTTTGCTTTTGGTGCTGCAACAATGTTTTTAGCCAATTTTGTTTTTTTCTTCAGATTGTTTGTTGAAAAGCAGTTCAGTCCAGGAGTTGAGATAGTCATTTTTTATATGAGCGAGCTTCTAAAATTGGGCATTGTAGCATTGATTACAATACTGTTGGCAGTTTATGTCAAACCCAAATTATTTTCTTACATTTTTGGATTACTTTTGTTACAATTGGTCGTATGTTTTGTGCCTATCTTGTTTAGAAGGGTAAGATAAGCACGTTTTAGGGTTGTTAAATACAAAAAATATTTAAAAATTATTGGTGGATATGTAATGGCAAATACAGAGGCAGGTTCTCAAGTAGCTACTGAGTACGTTCAGCATCACTTACATCATTGGCAAATAAGCCTTGGCGAAGGTTCTTTCTGGCAATTAAATGTCGACTCTTTGCTAGTTAGTGGGGTTTTGGGAGTTGTATTCATCTTAGCTATGTTTATGGCGGCAAGAAAGGCTAATGCGGGAGTTCCCGGAAAGTTTCAAAATATGATTGAAGCAGTATGGGAATGGATGGATGGTATGGTTGCTGAAAACTATCACCACAAAAGAGATTTTGTTACGCCATTAGCCTTAACAATCTTTGTCTGGGTTGTTCTTATGAATTTGATGGATTTACTCCCTGTTGATCTTTTTGGTTGGATTATTAGCTTTTTCACAAGTAGTCATGATGTGTATTTTAGGGTGGTGCCTACGGCAGATCCTAACGTTACTTTTGCGATGTCTATCGCGGTATTTTTCTTGGTGGTTTTTTATAATCTTAAAGCTAAAGGATTTGGTTTACTGAAAGAGATTTTAAGTTCTCCTTTCGGGATATGGTTATTCCCTTTAAACATATTCTTTAGGCTTGTAGATGAGATAGTTAAGCCAGTTTCGCTGTCGCTACGTTTATTTGGTAATATTTTTGCAGGAGAGTTAATATTTATCTTGATTGCGCTGTTACCGTGGTGGTTCCAGTGGACGCTTGGCGGAATATGGGCTATTTTCCACATATTGATAGTTTTAATACAAGCATTTGTATTTATGATGCTAACTGTGGTTTATCTAAATATGGCGCAGGAAGCTCACTAAGTTTAAATCAACCTAAATAAAATTAAATAAAAACAGGAGAAATAAGAAATGGATATGTCTTTACAGGTTTTAGGTAACTTAAATGGTTTGACTGCTATAGCGGTTGCTTTACTAATCTCTTTACCAGCATTAGGTACTGCGATAGGTTTTGGTGTGTTGGGTGGTAAGTATCTAGAGGGTGTGGCACGTCAGCCAGAGCTAGGTGGTATGCTACTTGGCCGTATGTTTATTGTTGCTGCTTTCGTAGATGCATTCGCTGCTATCTCAATCGCTATTGGTTTCTTAGTGTTGTATGCTAACCCATTAGCTATCCCTGGCTTAGCAGAAGCTGCTCAAAAAGTTGTTGGTGCATAGTAAAAAGAATATAAAATCATAAATTTGTTATCTAAAGGATAAGTAGATGGATATTAATATAACTCTAATTGGGCAGATGATAACATTTGCAATCTTCGTTGGCTTTACAATGAAGTTTGTATGGCCTCCACTGCGCAAGGCTTTAGATGAGCGTAGAGAAAAGATTGCTGAAGGTTTGGCATCTGCTGATAGAGCATCTAGAGAGTTAGAAGTTGCCAAAAGACAGTCTGCTGAAGTATTGCGTGAAGCTAAAGCAAAGGCTACTGAAATAGTTGAGAATGCTTATGTTAGAGCTCATAAAGTAGATGAGCAAGCTAAAGAAGAGGCTATTGCAGCAGCTGATAAAATCAAAAGCATGGCTATGGCTGAAATCGAGCAAGAAAAAATCAAAGCTAAAGAAGAACTTAAACATGAAGTTGTTAGCTTGGCTATGGCGGCTGCTAGTAAGATTATATCAGCAAATGTTGATGAGCAATCTAGTAAAAAGATTCTGAAAGACTTCGTAGAGAAAGTATAACTTTTGGGTATAAAAGGTAGGTACATGACAAATCTAAGTGTAATTGCTAAACCATATGCAAAGGCTGCGTTTGAGTTTGCAAATGAGTATAATCTTCTGCAAGAATGGTCAAAGCATCTTCAGTCTTTTTCTGAATTAGTACAAGATGATTCTGTCGCAGCTATTATTGCTAATCCTGAAATTTCTCAGGATGAGGTTGTAAGCGCTGTAAAAGGCCAGTTAGATGTGAAGTTTTATAACTTTGTTGCACTAATAGCAGAAAATAAAAAGTTATCTATACTGCCTGAAATAGCATTCCAGTTTGAAACTATCAAAAACACACATAATAATATAAAAGTAGCAGATGTTACCTTGGCTTATAAAGCTGATAAGAGCACGCTTACTAAGCTAAAAGCTAAACTTGAAGAGAAGTTTAACTGCACTATTGAAATGAATGTGAGTGTTGACCCTGTTATAGTGGGTGGAACAGTAATTAAGGTTGGTGATACAGTAATAGATGATTCTGTATCAGGTCGTATAGAGACATTAAAAAGTATTTTGTTATCATAAATTATAGGAAGTGAGCTTATGCAATTAAGTCCATCAGAAATAAGTGGTTTAATAAAGAAAAGAATTGAAAAGTTTGACAATTCAGTTGAACTTAAATCAGAAGGTACTATTGTCAGTGTTGCTGATGGTATTGTTACTATTTATGGTTTGGATGATGTAACTGCTGGTGAGATGATTAAGCTACCAGGAGACGTATATGGTTTAGCGCTAAACCTAAATACTGACTCAGTTGGGGCTGTTGTCTTAGGTGAGTATGAACATATTAGAGAAGGCGATAAAGCATATTGTACAGGTAGAATATTAGAGGTGCCTGTTGGAGAAGCTCTTTTAGGTAGAGTGGTTGACGCTTTGGGCAACCCTATCGATGGTAAGGGTGAGATTGAAACTGATCACTCTTCACCAATTGAAAAAATTGCACCTGGTGTGATTTGGAGAAAATCAGTAGATCAGGCATTACAGACTGGCGTTAAGTCAATTGACTCGATGGTTCCAATCGGTAGAGGCCAAAGAGAGTTAATTATCGGTGATAGACAGATTGGTAAAACTGCCATTGCTATCGACGCGATTATCAACCAAAAAGGTACTGGTGTAAAATGTATTTATGTGGCGATTGGCCAAAAAGCATCATCGATTGCAAATATTGTTAGACAGCTTGAGGAGCATGGGGCTATGGAGCATACAATTATTGTAGCTGCTACAGCTTCTGATTCTGCTGCATTGCAATATATTGCACCTTATGCTGGGTGTTCTATGGGTGAATACTTTAGAGATCGTGGTGAAGACGCTTTGGTTGTGTACGATGATTTGACTAAGCAGGCATGGGCCTATAGACAGATTTCTTTGCTTCTAAGAAGACCACCTGGACGTGAGGCGTATCCTGGTGATGTGTTCTATCTTCACTCAAGGCTTCTAGAAAGAGCAGCTAGGGTAAATGAAGAGTATGTGGAAAAATTCACAAACGGCGAAGTAAAAGGTAAAACTGGTTCTTTAACTGCATTACCTATTATTGAAACACAAGCTGGTGATATTTCTGCATTTGTACCTACGAACGTAATTTCAATTACAGACGGTCAGATATTTTTAGAGACAGACTTATTTAACTCTGGATTAAGACCAGCAATCAACCCAGGTAACTCGGTATCTCGTGTTGGTGGTGCTGCGCAAACAAAGATTATTAAAAAGCTTGGTGGCGGTATCCGTTTAGCACTAGCTCAGTTTAGAGAATTAGAAGCATTCTCACAGTTTGCATCAGATCTTGATGAAGCAACTAGAGCACAGCTTAACAGAGGTCAAAGAGTAACTGAATTACTTAAACAGAAGCAATTTTCAACATTATCAATTGCATTGATGGCGCTATCTTTGTATGCGGCTGATAATGGTTATCTAGATAGTCTAGAAGTTTCTGAAGTGATTCCATTTGAATCTGCGCTACATGCTCTTGCAGAAAGTAATTATGCAGAAGTGGTTGCAGAAATTAATGAGACAGGCAAATATGATGCTGAGATAGCTGACAAGTTAAAAACAATTGTTGAAGATTGTAAAGCAAATCAAGCTTGGTAATAGGAGTATAGACTATGTCTAACGCTAGAGAAATAAAATCCAAGGTATCGAGTGTTAAAAATACACAAAAGATCACTGGTGCTATGGAATTAGTTGCGGCTAGTAAGATGAGAGGAGCTATTGTTAAGATGAACAATGTTCGCCCTTATGTTGAAAGTGCAAATACTATTATCAAAAATGTTACATCTGCAAGTATAGATTATCCGAACCCTTATCTATTCGATAGAGAAGTTAAGAGGGTTGGCTATATAGTTACATCTACTGATAGAGGCCTATGTGGTGGGCTTAATATTAACTTGTTTAAGCATGTTCTTAAAAATATCAAAAAGAATGTTGAAGATAGAGTTGAGATTGATGTCTGCGTAATTGGTTCAAAAGCAGCAAGCTTTTTTGCAAAGCTAAAAGATGTAAATGTAGTGGCTACAGCTCATTATAACGATAAAGATAAAGAAGGCAGTATTAGGGCTATTAGCGGAGCTGTTAAAGTGATGTTAGACAAGTTTACTGCTGGTGAGATAGATAGACTATATATGAGTAGTAACGAGTTTGTTAGTACAATTAAGCAAAAGCCAAGATTGCAAACGCTATTACCTATACAAGATATCTTCACAGAAGAAGAGCTAAAAGAAAACAAAAAAAATGCTTCTAAAGGTCATTGGGACTATATCTATGAGAGGGATATAGAAGAAGTATTAAATGCTCTGTGTATTAGGTATATCGAAGCTCAAGTTAGAGGCGCAATATTGGAAAATGCAGCATGTGAGCAAGCAGCTCGTATGATGGCTATGAAAAATGCAACTGATAATGCTAGTGATATTATTGATCAGTTAAAATTAGATTACAACAAGGTAAGACAAGCTATGATTACCCAAGAGCTTGCGGAAATTTGTTCAGGTGCGGCAGCAGTTTAGGAGAGGTAAATGAGTACAGGTAAAATTATTCAAGTAATTGGTGCTGTTATTGATGTAGAGTTTTCTCGAGATAACACTCCAAAAGTATATGATGCTTTAAATGTAAATGAAACAGGTTTAGTGCTAGAAGTACAACAACAGATTGGTGATGGCGTAGTACGTACTATCGCTATGGGTTCTAGTGATGGTTTAAGACGCGGAATGGTTGTGGAAAACACAAATGCTCCAATCTCTGTGCCAGTAGGTCAAGGTACTTTAGGTCGTATTATGAACGTATTAGGTGAGCCTATCGATGAGGCTGGACCTGTTCAATACACAGAGACAAGATCTATACACCAAGCTCCTCCTGCTTATGATGAGCTTGCACTAAGTACTGAAATATTAGAAACAGGTATCAAAGTAGTTGATCTTATTTGTCCATTTGCAAAAGGTGGTAAAGTAGGCCTCTTCGGTGGTGCTGGTGTTGGTAAGACAGTTACAATGATGGAGCTTATCAACAACATTGCTAAAGAGCATAGTGGATATTCTGTATTTGCTGGTGTTGGTGAAAGAACTCGTGAAGGTAACGACTTCTACTATGAAATGAAAGACTCTAATGTATTAGATAAAGTTGCCTTGGTATATGGTCAGATGAATGAGCCACCAGGAAACAGATTAAGAGTGGCTCTTAGTGGTCTAACAATTGCTGAAGGTTTCCGTGACGAGAAGCGCGATGTCTTGATGTTTATTGATAACATTTATAGATATACTCTTGCCGGCACAGAAGTATCAGCACTACTAGGACGTATGCCATCAGCAGTTGGTTACCAGCCAACACTTGCTGCTGAGATGGGTGCTTTACAAGAGCGTATTACATCTACTAAGACAGGTTCTATTACATCAGTTCAGGCTGTATATGTACCAGCAGATGACTTAACGGATCCATCACCAGCTACAACATTCTCACACTTAGATGCGACTATTGTATTATCGCGTCAAATTGCAGAGTTAGGTATTTATCCAGCTGTAGATCCACTAGACTCAACTTCTAGACAGTTAGATCCACTAGTAGTTGGACAGGAGCATTATGAAACTGCTCGTGCTGTACAGAAAGTACTTCAAAGGTATAAAGAGCTGAAAGATATCATTGCTATTCTTGGTATGGATGAATTATCTGACGAAGATAAGAAAACAGTTGATAGAGCTCGTAAGATTCAAAGATTCTTATCCCAGCCATTCCATGTTGCTGAAGTATTTACTGGTAACCCTGGTAAGTTTGTGTCACTTAAAGATACTGTAGCGAGTTTTAAAGCTATAGTTAATGGTGAGTATGATCACTTACCTGAGCAAGCTTTCTATATGGTTGGTTCAATTCAAGAAGCAATTGAGAAGGCAAAAACTCTATAATAGGGTGTAGATATGACAAAAAAATACCTAAAAGTTGATGTTGTTAGTCCTCAAGGTTCAGTATTTAAAGGTGAGGCTGATATTGTAAGTCTTCGCGGATCTGCTGGAGAGATGGGTATAGCGTATGGACATACTGAACTTTTATCTACTCTCCCTGCGGGTGTTGTAAATATAAGAAAAGATGAACATACTGATGTGCTATATGTTTCAGGTGGCATTGTTGAAGTTACTCCTACTCGCGTTACAATTATGGTTGACGATATGGAAAGGGCTGAAAATTTAAATCAAGCAGAAGCAGAGAAAGCTAGGAAGCGAGCACAAGAAGCTCTTAAGAAGCCAGATGCTTCTAAGCTTGATATTGAAGCTGCGACAAAAAGGCTTCAAGAGGCTGATGCTCGTCTTAAGGCGCTTAATTCTTCTAAAGGATTATATTACTCAAAAGACGACTAAAAAGTTCTACTAGTTATCTAATTTTCTTCTACATCTTGTTCCATTTTAGTCAAAGTATTAAATCAGTTATTTGATTTATATGATAATAGTGTAATTAAAAAATGACTATTGTTAACATATTTATATAGAATTATTTATAATTATGTAATTAGTATTTATATTTATATAGTAATGAAAAGATTTTTTACTCTGGTTGTATTTTGCTTTTTGACTATACCTTTTTATGTAGCTGCAGAGTCTATTGCAGGAACACAAAAAAATATTTCTAAAACGAATCTGCTTCCAGATAGAATCATAGCAGGATTTTTGGATGTTAGAACACCTGGCTCTACCTCTAGAGTCGATATTCAGAAGGCAAAGAGTGATGGGTATAATGTTGTTGTTATTGCTTATGGTGAGGTATATGGTACTGACATAGGTCTTTATACTTCTAGTCCTACATCGATACAGACTATCATAGATAAAGTTAGACAAGCTAAAAAATCTGGAATGAAAGTGTTACTAGCAGTGGGAGGTGTTCCAAATACATTTCATCCTGGCGTAAGTAAAACAGATATTGAGCCAAAAGTTTTTGGTAAAAAAATGACAGAAGCTCAAATTAACACTTTAGCAAATAATATTGTTAATTTTTTACATAAAAATAATATTGATGGAATTGTTTATAGTTTTAGAAAGTTTACTTCAGCAGATTTTATTAATCAGCTTTCTCTTGACATCAAGAAACTGGATTCAAAAATTGTAATTGTTGCAGAGCCTCAAGTAAATGACTATAAGCTAGTGACAACGGGTAAGAGTAATGACTATGATAAAGTCATCCAGAATGGATATATAGATTATTTATTTATTCAAGAGTATGATACATATCCTGAATATGAACCTGGCTTTATAGCTGATAGCTATTCAAGAATTGTCAATAGCCTGCATATCCCAATTCATACTAAAATTTTGATAGGTGAGCCAACAAATGCAGTTTCAGGAGGAACAAATACAGTATATCATCCTGAAGGAAATGCTACTTTGTCATTAACAACTGAGCAGGCTGTTAAACTCATGTTGCCCCAGTTTGAGAAGCTTAAGTTTAAACCAAGGTTCGCAGGGGTAACAGGCTGGTCTCTAAATACTGACTATGCCGCTGATTTATATGGAGATTCTGAGCATAGTTCAGGAGCATTTGCTAAGAGTCTTAGAGAGTGTATTTATAATAATGCTTGTGCACAAGTCGATAAAACAATAAAAGGTCCAGTTATCGCAGGAATTTTACCCTTATGGGCTAAAAGTAGCTCTTATGATACTGTTGGTAAGCAGATTAATACAACCCCTGTAGATATAGCTATGCCAAAAACTAAAGAGTATTGTGAGCAAAACCCCGAAGTATGTGAGTATAATGTGATAATAGCAGCATATGCAACATATATACACGGGAAAGGGTTTGAGCTTTCATTTGGTGAAAAAAATAGGGGCTCAGATAGATTGTATAGCCCAGAAGAGCTTAAAGAGTTTATTGGCTATATGGAGTCAAAAGGAAAGCATGTTATTGTTTCGATTGGCGGAGAATCTTCTCATATTGATTGGCAAGCTGTGAATTTTGATAATTTAGCTAGTGTTGTTAAAGAATATGGTTTTGATGGTGTAAACTTCAATTTACCACATTCAGCTATTCCAAAGAATGACAAAACAGTTGAAATTGCAGCTATGAAAATAAGTAGCTTAATATCAAGTCTTAGGAAAAATAATAAGCAGTTTTGGTTAACTTTCTCACCTGAGTGGGAATATATTGTTGCGCCATTAGCAAAAAATGGTGAAGATAACTTGTATAGAGAGAGTGGTTATGTTGAGTTATTAGATGCTATTGGTATGGATAAAATAAATTACCTGTTTGTAAGTACTTTCTCAGGGAAGCCATCTGAGGGAATTATAGGGTTTGATAAAAATGTTAATAATGATTATGGTAAGATTTCACCAATTGATGGTTATGATAAGTTTATAGCTTCGCTTGCTTGGGCACTGACGACTCAAGATGGTTTCAAAGTAAATAAGCCTAAATATAGTAAAATAGATAAACCTATTGTTATATCTCCCGAAAAGCTTGTTTTTGTTATTCCTGCTACACAGGGTGCTGTTCATGGAGGAAAGATATATGTGTTATCAGAATCTAAAATAAATCGAGCAGTCACATTGATGAAAGAAAATAAGGCATCATTTGCAGGATTCGCTATTTGGAGTATGGACTTTGATGCAAGTAATATTAAATTAGAAGATTTGAGTGATGATTATAAACATAAGCCTTGGAGTACTACTAATATAATAGCTAGTATTAAATTGCCAGCAGTACTTTCGAATATTTATATGGATAGTCAGGATGATAGTGTAAATAAACGCTCTATACAGCCACAAAAGTATATTGGAGATACACATATTATTAGGTATCCATATAACATCGGAACTTATGATGCTGATACTATAGTAAGTTTTGCGGGTAAGATGTATAAATGTAAGTCTATGCTAGAAATTAAGCTTTGTAATGATGATGCTTATATTCCTAATGGTTTATATGGCGATCTTGCATGGCAAGAGCTTAAGTCGAATAATACTAAAAAGTCTTCAAAAAACAAGAAATATAAATTAAAAGCAGGTGAGGTAGCTAATTATCCAAAGGGAATGGGAAGTTATAAGGTTGGGCAAATAGTGCTAGCTGAAGGAAGAGAGTTTGAATGTCAGAAAGAAAGGTACTGTAATGACTTATCCTATAGTCCCATGAATAAGAAAGGATTTTTGGCATGGAGTAATATTACAAATGATATCACTCATGTTGCAGCAGATAGACAGGAGATTAAACCTAGCGGTGCTGAGTATATTTATCCATATAGTATTGAAGACTATAAGGGAGGCACCGTAGTCGCTGTAGGTAATGATTTATACAGATGTAATATCGGTCCTGAGTCAAGCTTGTGTACCATGAGTGCATATAAGCCAACAGGTAAATATGGCACAGATGCTTGGACAAAGATAAGTGATAGATGATTAGATTGATTCTATAAGCTCTTTTAATTCGCCAGATTCATTCATTTCCATGATTATGTCGCATCCACCCACTAATTCACCTTTTACCCATAGTTGAGGAAAGGTTGGCCAGTCTGCATATTTTGGTAGAATAGCTCTGATGTCAGGGTTTTCTAAGATATTGACAAAAGCGAATGGTTTTCCGCATGATCTAACAGCTGTGGCAGCATGAGCAGAGAAGCCGCATTGAGGAAGGTTTGGAGAGCCTTTCATGTATAGTATAATGTCATTTTCTTTAAGTTGTTTTTCTATTCTATCAACAACTTTTTGCTCTTCAGGTGTATACATATTTATTTCCTTTTTATTTGATTAAACAACTAAGCTTAGAAATTTTATCTAAAAAATGATAGCATATTATACTAAACGGGTATAGTACTAAGATGCTATAATAATTAACTTCAATTAGTTCGAGGAGAATGATTAAATGAAATTTGAATTACCAAAACTACCTTATGCATTAGATGCACTAGAGCCTACTATTTCAAAAGAAACGATTGAGTATCACTACGGTAAGCATCATCAAACGTACGTGACAAACCTAAACAATTTGGTTGAAGGTACAGAACATACTGGTAAAAATTTGGAAGAAATAGTAAAAACTTCTTCCGGTGGTATATTTAATAATGCTGCTCAAGTATATAATCACACATTTTACTGGAACTGTCTAACACCTAATAAGACTGAGGCATCTAGTCAATTGAAAGCAGCTATAATTGAGACTTTTGGGTCAATAGATGGTTTTAAAGAGCAGTTTTCAAAAGCTGCAGTGACTACATTTGGATCTGGTTGGGCATGGCTAGTTAAAAATACTGATGGTAAACTTGAAATTGTGACTACTAGTAATGCAGGTTGTCCTCTAACAGAGAGTAAAAAGCCATTACTAACATTTGATGTTTGGGAGCATGCATACTATATCGATTACCGCAATGCTAGACCTAAGTATGTTGAGTCTCTGTGGGATATTGTAAATTGGGAGTTTGTTTCTGAGCAGTTTGCAAAATAGGCTGTTATAAATGATTAAGAATAATCTACCACTTTTCTCTTTTATAGCAGGTGTGCTTTCTATAGTTCTTGTTTTGGTGGTAATTATATTATTCCCAAGTCTTCAGATAACTGCTATTACAAAAAATGTTGTGTTAGCGATTCTTTTGCTACCATGGATAGTTTTTATTATTTCTTTATTGTTTTTCAGAAAAGATAAGTGAGTTAACCTATTCAATATTTGCCATTAATTTGATTCTGTTTCTGAAGATATAAATGATTGTAGATATTAGTATGCCGATTATGAAACTAGCAATGAAGAGTCCTTCCCAGTTATAGTGGCTTTGAACATATCCGGCAAATGGTCCTACAAGAACTCTTCCTAGTGAGTCAATCGAACTAAGTACGGCAAATTGGGTTGCTGAAAACTTTATATTTACAAGGCTCATTATCATTGCAACAAGTATTGCTGTGCCCATTGCTCCACAAAAGTATTCGACAGCAACAGAGCTTACCATTAAGTAGTAGTTCTTACCAACGATTGCGAGTAGTACGTACATTAGATTTGCTGACGCCATAATAATGCTAAAGAAAAGAAAACTTTTAAAAATTCCTATCTTGTTAGCGATTAATCCACCAGTAATAAGTCCTATTAGTGTGGCTGCTAATGAGAAGGCTTTGTATGAAACAGCTATCGTGGTTTTATCAAAGCCTAAGTCGGCGAAAAAGACCGTATTGAGTGAGAACGCAATCGCATCTGCAAGCTTATAACCAATTATTATTAACAGTATTATGATTGCTGTTTTAATTCCTTGTCGTTTAAAGAATTCGATAAAGGGTTCTGTAAAGGCTTCTTTAAAATTTTTTGGAGCAATAGTTGATGCGGATTCTCTTAAGAATATGCAATATAGTGGGCAAATTATAAAAAATGCAAGTATTGTTACTAAAGCTAAGCTCCAGCCATTGGATATAAGGTTCTGAGTTGAAACTATATCAATATTGGTAAATAAGGTACTTGCACCGTAGTATTCGGTAAGTTTTGGGGCGCATATTTTTATAGGCTCGGCACCTCCACTATAGTAGTCAGCAAATATTAACACTAATGAGCCTGTAACAAGCATGGCGATGCGGTAACCCATCACTGCTATAGCGTTACCTAAAGCCTTCTCTCTTTCGTTTAGGACTTCTGTTTGGTATGCGTTGATAGCAATATCTTGTGTCGCAGATGTAAAGCATATCATAAAGCCAATGAATGCAATCAAAAGAGGTTGATTTGCAGGGGATAATTGACTCATGAGCGCGATCAGTATTATTAGAGTTACTTGTGTTGTAAGTATCCATCCTTTGCGCCTACCTATGTTTAAGATATTGATTTTATCAAGAAATGGGGCCCATAAATATTTGAAAGTATATGGTATAGCTATTAGTGTTAGAAAGCTTATATTTTGAATGTTGATGCCGCTATCTCGATACCAAAGTAGTAATGATGATGCTGTAAGCATCAAAGGTAATCCTGATGCATAGCCAAGGATTAGCATTGTAAGCATTTTAGGCTGTTTAAATGGTGCGACTAACTTTTCACCAAATGTTGGAGAGCTATTCATTATACATAAGGTAGAAATTTACTGATAAAGGAATCGTAGTTTAATTGGATAGAAAAGTAAATAAAATAAGAATGTAGTTTTGATTAAATTAAAGATCTCTACTAGTTGCACCAGTGTATAACTGTCTTGGACGCCCAATTTTTTGTGCAGGATCATTAACCATTTCGATCCATTGAGATATCCAGCCAGAAGTTCTTGCAAGAGCAAATATCGCTGTAAACATGCTTTCTGGGATACCCATAGCTTTTAAGATAATTCCTGAGTAGAAATCTACATTCGGGAAAAGTTTTCTATCGATAAAATAGCTATCTTGTAGGGCAATTTCTTCTAATTTTTTAGCTATGGCAAGAAGCGGGTTGTCACTGTTACCTAGCTTAGCTAGAATTTCTTCGCAGTTAGCTTTCATAGCTGTGGCTCTCGGATCAGTGTTTTTGTATACTCTATGCCCGAAGCCCATTAGTCTAAATGGATCATTTTTATCTTTCGCTTTCTCGATGAATTTGTCGATATTATCAACGCTACCAATTTTTGATAGCATCTTTAATACAGCTTCATTAGCACCGCCATGAGCAGGACCCCATAGAGCAGTAATACCAGCAATGATAGCAGCATAAGGAGAGTTACCAGTGGAACCAGAAAGTCTAACGGTTGATGTTGAAGCGTTTTGTTCATGATCAGCATGAAGCATGAAGATAGTATCCATAGCCTTAACATGTAGCTCGTCAGGTTTAAAGTTTTCATCTTCACCAAACATCATATAGATAAAGTTTTCTGCGTAGCCATACTCTTTCTTAGGTTCTAAGAACTTTTTGCCTTGGTTATGTCTGTAAGCCATTGCTGCAATAGTAGCAATTTTAGCAACAATATTTTTAGCAACATCATCTTGAGCTTCTATTTGACCATTGTGTATATGCTCAGCAGCTAATACATTAACACCAGCAATTAACCCAGACATTGGGTGTGTATGCTGTGGCATAGACGATATAGCAGCTTTGACATGCTCACATACTGGCATTTTTGAAATGATTTCGCTTCTAAAATCGTTGATTTGAGTATCATTGCCAAGCTCTCCATATATTAAAGCATAGCAAAGACTTCTGTAGTTTGATTTTTGTGTCCATTCTTCTATTGGATAGCCCCTGTGAAGAAGAACACCTTTGCCACCGTCGATATATGTGATTGTAGACTCACACGCAGCAGTTGACATAAATCCAGGATCGTAAGTAAAGACACCATGCTTTACCAGAGATGATACATCGATGCAGTCATTACCAAGGCTAGGAGTGTAGACTGGTAATTCTATTTCAATATTTTTTTCTGCATACTTAAGAGTTGCATATTTACTCATTAATAGGCCTCCAAGTGAGTTGATCAAAAAATACAATGCAAGTGGTTTGCAATAAAAAGATACCTTTTAAAAATATGCTTATTAGGTATCGTTACAGGGGAATAATAAGCTAAAGATTTCTCTTTTGCAAATAAAAAAAATATAAGCCTAAAGTGTTCTCGCTATATGTGATAATGTTTTGTAGCTTGTGTTGTTGTAATTTAAACTAAATAAGGATTAAAAAACTGTTTAAGTATTTGAATTTGTTTTAGTAAAAATATATTATTTAAGGGTTGTGGTATGACATTGGTTTACATCCAATTTACTGATATACATATAAAAATTGCTTCGGAGGAATGTCGAGCATGAAAAGAATTACAAATGTTGATTTAATGTCAATTAAATCTTATAAGTTTCCTATCACCGCCATTAGTTCTATACTACACCGTATCTCTGGTGTGGTGTTGATTTTTGCAATCCCTTTGGCAGTGGTTGGTATGAACTATACTCTAGCGGGTCCTGATGGCTACCAGCAAACAGTTGCTATATTAACCAAAGGTTGGTGTAGCGTGTTTTTTTGGCTTTTTTTGTCATCTATTACATATCATGTTTACGCAGGTGTTAGACACATGATCATGGATTTGGGCTTTGGTGAAAGTATGAAGGTTGCTAAATTTACTTCGCTATTAGTTATTGTATTAGGTGTTTTATCGGCTATTTTATGGGGGTGCTACTTATGGCTGTAATTTCATTAACTTCATCGGGTATTAAAGACTTTTTTGTACAAAGAGTTACTGCAGTAATTATTGCGGCTTATTTTGGTTATCTTATCGTTGAGGCTTTATGTTTGTCCTACTCAGGAACTCTTAATTACGATAGCTGGAGAGGTTTGTTTACTGATGGTATGTTCTTCAGAGTTGCTACATTGATGGCTTATTTGGCAATGTTTTTTCATGCTTGGGTAGGTATTTGGATTATCTGTGGTGACTATATTAAGTGTGCTTGGGCATCAGCTCTTGTTATGCTGAGTTTTGTTTTAGTTTATGTATTCTGCTTTTTTTGGTTGTTTGCAGTTTTATTTTTTTACTAAGAGGTTATTTTTATGAGTATAGCTACGCAAGAATTTGACGCTATTGTAATAGGAGCAGGTGGTGCTGGTATGAGAGCATCTTTCCAGCTTTCGCAGTCAGGTTTTAAAACAGCTGTTGTTTCTAAAGTTTTCCCTACTAGATCGCACACGGTTGCGGCTCAGGGTGGTATCGCAGCAGCTTTGGGGAATATAGATTTTGATGATGATCTTCCTTCAGATGATTGGAAGTGGCACATGTATGATACTGTTAAGGGTTCTGATTATATTGGTGATCAGGACGCTATAGAGTATATGTGTGAGCATGCTCCACAATCAATTATTGAGCTAGAGCATATGGGTATGCCTTTCTCAAGACTCAAAAATGGTAAGATATATCAGCGAGCGTTTGGTGGTATGTCAAGAAACTATGACCCAGCTAATCAAGCTGAGAGAACCTGCGCGGCAGCCGATAGAACAGGTCATGCTCTTTTACATACTTTATACCAAGGTAATTTGGCTCATAAAACAGATTTTTATACAGAGTGGTTTGCTGTTGATTTAGTTAAAGCTGATGATGGAAGTGTCGCAGGTGTCATAGCTTTAAGTATCGAAACAGGAGAAACTGTTTTCTTAAAGGCTAAGATCACAATTTTGGCTACTGGTGGAGCTGGGCGCATATATGAGTCTAGTACTAACGCTTATATTAATACTGGCGATGGTATGGGTCTGGCACTAAGAGCTGACCTTCCTCTTCAGGATATGGAGTTTTGGCAGTTTCATCCAACTGGTATTGCAGGAGCTGGAGTTCTTGTTACTGAAGGATGCCGTGGCGAAGGTGGTGTGTTGCGTAATAAAGATGGTGAAAGATTCATGGAGAGATATGCTCCAAATGCTAAGGATCTTGCTTGTCGTGATGTTGTATCTCGTGCGTCGCAGCAAGAAATTATGGAAGGTCGAGGCGATACTTTCTCCGGTACAAGCTGTGTTTGGTTAGACTTAACACACTTGGGTGAAGATGTCATTGATGAAAGGCTTCCTACAGTTAGAGAATTGGGTAGAACTTTTGCTGGAATTGATCCTGTAGAAAAACCGATACCTGTTGTACCTACTTGTCATTATCAGATGGGAGGTATACCGACTAATAAGCATGGCCAAGTGATTACTCAAGTTGATGGTGAAGATAAAGTTATTGGTGGCTTATATGCTGTTGGAGAATGTGCTTCTGTATCAGTCCATGGTGCTAATAGGCTTGGTAGTAACTCGTTGTTAGATTTGGTAGTATTTGGTAGAGCTGCGGGTATGCACGCTGAACAAAGCCTTAAAGAAGGTATGCCTATGAAGGAAGTTTCGCAAGAGAATATTGAGAAAGCAACTGCTAGAATCACAAAGTGGGATACTTCTGAGCAGAGAGGTTGTCAAGAAAAGATCGCAGTGCTTAGAAAAGAGTTGCAACAAACAATGCAGCAGTATTTTTCTGTATTTAGACAGGAAAGCACAATGAAAGAAGGTCTCGATAAGCTATTTAAGATTAGAGAAAGGCTGGATAATGCAGTTCTTGAAGATAATTCTAGAATTTTCAATATGATGAGAATAGAAGCGCTAGAGCTAGATAACCTAGTATTAACTGCGATAGCAACTGCGAAGTTGGCTCTTGAAAGAAAAGAGTCTAGAGGGGCGCACTCAAGAGTAGACTATCCTGATAGAGATGATAAAAACTGGATGAAGCATACGCTATATTTCTTAGATGGTGATAAAACATCACAGCGTGATGTGAATATGTCACCTACTAAGGTTAAAGCTTTCCAACCAGCAGAACGTAAGTATTAATTACGAGGATTTAGTGTAATGGACGTAAGATTTAAAATTTATAGATATAATCCAGAAGTAGATAAAAAGCCATATTATGATGAATATACTATTACGGTAGAAAATGAGGGTGTTAAAGTTTTAACAGCTCTTGAGCTCATTAAGGAGCAAGACCCTACATTAGCTATGAGAAGATCTTGTAGAGAAGGTGTTTGTGGTTCTGATGGTATGAATATTAATGGTAAAAACCGCTTGGCTTGTATTACTTCAGTTGGCGAGTTGAAGCAGCCAATCAAGGTTAATCCTTTGCCGGGTTTACCTGTGGTTAGAGATTTGATTGTTGATATGAAGCAGTTTTATAAAAACTATGAAAAAGTAAAACCATATCTTATTAATGATGAAGAGCCACCAGTTAAGGAAAGATTACAATCTCCTGAAGATAGAGCTAAGCTTGATGGTCTTTATGAGTGTATTTTATGTGCATGTTGTACTGCTTCATGCCCATCATTCTGGTGGAATCCAGATAAGTTTATAGGTCCGTCAGGCTTATTGCAGGCATATAGGTTTATCGCAGACTCAAGAGATACAGCTACAGAGCAGAGATTAGATGATTTGAAAGATCCTTTTAGTCTCTTTAGATGTAGAACAATTATGAACTGTGTATCTGTGTGTCCTAAAGGTCTTAATCCTACAGAAGCAATTGGTAAGATTAGGTCAGCACTACTAAGTAAAAATGTGTAAAATTTAAAACCTGTTATTTAGGTATTTATATGAAAAAACAACAACCGGATTTTAGTCAATGGTTGGAAACAACCCAGCTCTTCGGAGGTAATCTAGAGTATCTTGAATCAATATATGATGACTATGTAATGGGCAACTATGAGGATATTGATCCAAAATGGTTGTCCTTTTTTGATTCTATAGCTAGCTCAACTGATACTGTACATCGTGATTTGGTAGATGAGTTTAAGTTTCTGGCTAAAAATAAAGCTACATCCACAGCTATCGTTAATGGCGAAGGAGATGTTGGGCTAAAGGCTAAGGCTCTTGTCAAAGCCTATCGTTCACATGGCTATAAATCAGCAAATATTGATCCATTAGGACTAATGAAATACCAGAGAGATTCTGATTTGGAATTGTCTGCTCATGGACTTTCTGAAAAAGACTTGTCTGAAAAGGTTAATCTTGGTGATTTTACTGATAATAAAGCTATTAGTCTGAAAGAAGTGGTAGAAAAAGCTAAATCAATTTATGAGTCTAGTGTCGGCTATGAGTATAGATACATAGGAAATAAAGAAGAAAAATTATGGCTTCAAGACAAGATTGAAAAAAACTTGTCTACATCTCAATCAGATAAGAAATGGATTTTACAGCAGTTAGTCGCAGCTGAGGGGTTAGAGAAATATTTAGCTCTAAGGTATGTTGGTCAGAAAAGATTTGGCTTAGAGGGTGGTGAATCCCTAATCCCTTCACTTCAGCATGTTATTGAAAAAGCAGTTTCTAGACACTCAACAAGATTCATTCAGCTAGGTATGGCTCATAGAGGACGTTTAAATGTTCTTGTAAATGTGATGGGTAAAAATCCTAAGGATTTGTTTGAAGAGTTTGAAGGTAAGCAAAGTGAAAAAAGTTTATCTGGTGACGTTAAGTACCATATGGGATACTCGAATTATAGGTGTGTTGATGGTAAAGAGGCAAAAATTGCACTAGCATTTAACCCCTCACATCTTGAAACTGTTGATCCTGTGGTTGAAGGTGCAGCTAAAGCTATACAAGATAAGCTAGATGGTAATGTTCATAACAAGGTTTTACCTATATTGATACATGGTGATTCGGCTTTCTGTGGACAAGGTATTGTTATGGAAACTTTTGGTTTTTCACTCACAGAAGCATATGGAACTGGTGGTACGGTTCATCTTGTAGTTAACAACCAGGTTGGGTTTACAACTAGTAGTACATTTGGTGTAAATAGAAGTAGTAATTATTCTACTGATATTGCTAAGATGGTTGATGCACCAATATTTCATGTAAACTGTGATGATCCTGAAGCTGTTCTTAAGGTTGCTGATATAGCTCTTGAGTATCGTATGAAATTCAATAAGGATGTGGTTATTGATTTGGTTTGTTATCGTAGGAATGGACATAATGAAACTGATGAGCCATCAGGAACTCAGCCACAAATGTACGAGGTAATTAAGAAGCTTCCTACAACATTAAAGTTATATAGTGAAAAACTTATCAACGAAGGTGCTATTGATGCAGGCCTTCTTGCACAGTTGAATGCTAATTATCGTAGTAAGCTTGATAATGGTAAAGTTACGATAGATATTCTTGATAGAAAAACAGTGAAAGACAAACTTAATGTTTGTGATTGGCTTCCTTATATAGGTAAGCAAGAAACTAAATATAGCTATAACGCAATAGCAGAAGAAGGTCTTAAAGAGCTAGCATTAAGAATGAGTGAAGTGCCTGAAGAAGTTAAGGCGCAGATGCAAGTTAAAAAGGCATTAACAGATAGAGTGAAGATGGCAAACGGAGAGCTTCCTTTAAATTGGGGATTTGCAGAATCTCTTGCTTATGCAACACTACTTGATGAAGGTTATTCAGTAAGAATATCTGGAGAAGATAGTGGTAGAGGTACTTTCTCTCATCGACATGCTGTTGTTAAAAACATGAACACTAGTTCTCAGCTAAAAGAATATGTACCACTGAAGCATATTAATGAAAATGTTAGGTTTGATATTATTGATTCTACACTTTCAGAGTATGGAGTATTAGGCTTTGAATATGGTTATAGTTGCTATAGTCCCGACTCTCTAGTAATTTGGGAGGCGCAGTTTGGTGACTTCGTAAATACTGCTCAGGTTGTAATAGATCAATTCTTAGTGGCAGCAGAAGAAAAATGGGGTATTTTGTCTGGCTTGACATTATTTTTGCCTCATGGTCAAGAAGGTGCTGGTGCTGAGCACTCTTCAGCGCGTTTAGAACGATTCTTGAGTTCATGTGCCAATAAAAATATGCAAGTGTGTACACCTACAACACCAGCACAAATTTATCATTTATTAAGACGTCAAGTAATTAGACCGCTTAGAAAGCCATTGATCGTAATGACACCTAAGAGTTTATTAAGAAATCCTATGGCTGTGTCTACACTAGAAGAGCTTTCAAAAGGTAAGTTTGAGCCTATTATAGATGATGCAAATGCTAGTGAAAATAAAGTTAAGAAATTAATACTTTGTAATGGTAAAGTTTATTATGATTTGATTGCTAAAAAGCAAGATACTCATAAGGATATTGCTGTAGTAAGACTCGAAGAGCTATATCCATTCCCACAAGAGGAATTAGCAAATATCTTTGCAAAATATAAGCAAGTTGACAAAGTTGTATGGTTGCAAGAAGAACCGCAGAATAAAGGAGCTTGGTACAATATTAGACACTTTATAGAGAAGCTTGTATCTAAAAACCAAGAGTTGCTGTGTGTAGCAAGGGAAAGATCATCTACTCCTGCAGTCGGTTACCACGCTTTGTATGTTAAGCAGCAAGAAGAAATTATTAATAGAGCTTTAGAAATATAAAATTTGAATTATTACTAGGAGTAAGAAATGGTTGAATTAAAAGTACCTATGTTTCCGGAGTCCGTTGCAGATGGCACATTAGCTCAATGGAATAAGAATGAAGGCGACTTTGTTGAAGAAGGTGATATTATCGCTGAAATTGAAACTGATAAAGTAGTTATGGAAGTTCCAGCGACAGCGAGCGGAGTCCTTAAAGGCATTAAAAAGCATGAAGGAGATACTGTGCTTTCTGAAGAATCTTTAGCAAGTATTGATACAGATGCTGTGGCTGCTGACTCTGCTCAAGAAGTGGTTGCTACTGAAGAAACAGCTCAGGCTACACAATCATCAGGCAAGGAGATCGATGTTAAAGCGCCTGTTTTCCCAGAGTCTGTTGCAGATGGTACAGTTTCTGAGTGGCATAAGCAAGAAGGTGAAGCTGTTGCCGAAGGTGATATTTTAGCTGAGATAGAGACTGATAAAGTAGTTATGGAAGTTCCAGCGACATCAAATGGTGTATTGTCTAAAATATTGAAACCTGCTGGTGAAACAGTTCTTTCATCAGAATTAATTGCAAAAATTTCAGAAGGTGCGGCTATTGCTACAGTAGCCAAAGAAGAAGTGAAATCTCAAGCTGATAGCACAGGTAATGATCCGCATCTAGTCCCTTCTGCGCGTAAGGCATTTAATTCAAGTGGATTAGAATCTGCTGCTAGTATCGAAGGTACTGGTAAAAAGGGACGTATAACATCTGAAGATATTAAAAAGGCAGCATCTAGTAGTAAACCACAACAGCCGACTGTAGTTGCTAATCAAGGTCCAAGATATGAAAAAAGAGTTAAAATGACTCGTCTGCGTCAAACAATTGCAAACAGGTTAGTTGAAGTTCAACATACTAATGCGATTTTGACTACTTTTAATGAAGTGGATATGACAGCAGTTATGGAGCTTAGAAAAAAATATAAAGACATGTTTGTCAAAGAGCATGATACTAAGCTTGGATTTATGTCATTCTTTATAAAAGCTGCGACTGAAGCTCTTAAGAAGTTTCCGGATGTTAATGCTTCAATTGATGGTGATGAAATTGTTTATCATAACTTCTTTGATATCGGTATTGCTGTTGGTACAGATAGAGGTTTAGTAGTACCAGTTTTAAGAGATACTGACAGTAAATCCTTAGCGGAGCTAGAGGCTGATGTGCTTGATAAAGCAATTAAAGGTCGTGATGGCAAGTTAAGCTTAGAAGATATGCAAGGCGGTACGTTCACTATCACTAATGGTGGTACCTATGGATCTATGCTATCTACACCAATCATTAACTCACCACAGAGTGCAATCTTAGGTATGCATAACATTGTCGAAAGACCTATGGTAGTTAATGGTGAGATCAAAATACGTCCAATCATGTACTTGGCATTATCTTATGATCATAGAATTATTGATGGTGGAACATCTGTAAGATTTTTAAAGATGATCAAAGAATTGCTTGAAGATCCTAATAGAATTCTTTTACAAGTTTAATTATTCTATTCAAACTTATTCTAAAGGTATTATATTTCCATGAGTTTAGATTTTATAAAAGATAGAATTGTAGCCGTGCCTGATTTTCCAAAGCCGGGTATAATTTTTAGAGATATTACTCCATTACTAGCAGATCCTGAAGGTCTGAAGATAACTGCTTTGGCTATGGCTAAAGAACTTAAAGCAAAGGGTATAAACCCAACAATTATTGCAGGTACTGAAAGTAGAGGTTTTATTTTTGGGGTTGCACTTGCGGAAGTCTTAGGTTTAGGATTTGTGCCTGTTAGAAAGCCAGGCAAACTTCCTAGAGAAACTTATAGTGTAAGCTATGAGCTAGAGTATGGTAGTGATAGTTTAGAAATTCATAAAGATGCTTTTAAGCCGTCAGATAGTGTGCTAGTTGTTGATGATTTGTTGGCAACTGGTGGTACGGCAAAAGCCACAGTACAGCTTATCGAGAAAACTCAAGCAAATGTTGCAGGCCTTATATTTGTAATAGAGCTTGATGGCTTAAATGGTGGAAAAGTTCTTGAAGGGTATAATGTTTCGTCGTTGGTAAAATACTAAAGGAAGATTATGGCTAAGTATTTTGGTACAGATGGTATTCGTGGAGAGGTTGGTAACTCTGTCATACAGGCAGAGTTTATGCAAAAACTTGGGAATGCGGTTGGTACATTCATAATTGATAAAGGTTATCCTAAAATTGCTATTGTTGGGCAAGATACGCGTAGCTCTGGAAAGTTCTTAAAATTTGCCTTAGTCTCAGGTTTAAATGCGGCAGGGATTGATGTTATTGATTTAGAAGTGGTTCCTACTCCTGTTGTAGCATTCATAACAGTAAAGCATAAAGCCGCTGCTGGGTTTGTAATTACTGCATCACATAATAAATTTACTGATAACGGAGTTAAGCTTTTTTCATCAGAAGGTTTTAAGTTGGATGATGCGTTAGAAGAAGAGATTGAAGCCAAAATAGATTCAGACTTTATTTATCAACCAGAATATAGATTTGGTAGTTATAAAGTTGCTGATGGTTTTATGCGTGAGTATATCGAAAACCTATTTGATAGATTTGGCTCTTTAGTTAAATATAAAGGAAAGGTTGTTATCGATTGTGCACACGGAGCTGCCTCAAAGCATTTTGAAGTTTTGCTTGATAGGTTTGGTATTGATTACATTTCTATAGCATCTAATCCTGATGGGTTAAACATAAATGTTGATTGTGGAGCGACTTGTATTTCTAATATTCAAAAAGCTGTAAAAGAGTATAATGCTGATTTAGGAATATCATTAGATGGAGATGCTGATAGAATTATTATCGTTGATGAAAATGCTCAAGAGATTGATGGTGACGGAATACTAAATATTATCGCGCAGTATAGTGATATTTGTGGAGGTACGGCTGGTATAGTAGGTACACAGATGACAAATATGAGTTATGAAAATCACTATAAGTCAAACAACATCTCATTTATTCGTTCTAAAGTTGGCGATAGATATGTTTTAGAAGATTTAGTCAAGCATGGTTATAAGATAGGTGGTGAGTCATCAGGTCATGTTATTAATCTAAACTTTGGAACTACAGGTGATGGTTTGTCCACAGCTATACAGTTACTAGCTATTTTTTCACAAAATGATAAACCAGTATCGGCATTTAAGCTAGATGGTGAGTTGATGCAACAAACGATGATCAATGTCCCACTGAATTTTAAAGTAACATCTGATCACTTAGCTAAGCTAGCTAGTGATGTTGCAGAAGTTGAAGAGCGCTTGAGTAATCGTGGACGTGTATTGTTAAGGCCTTCAGGGACTGAGCCTGTCTTGAGAGTTATGGTCGAAGCAGACAATAAGAATTTAGCTACAAAAGAAGCAGAATATTTGGTTGAAAAAGTAAAACAAAAGTTGGTATAGATATGCAAAAATTAATAATGGGCAATTGGAAGATGAATGGTAACTCTGCAAGCATAGAAGAGCTTTGTAGAGGTATTTCACAAGCGGAGTACAATAGTAACAAAGTCGCTGTAGCTGTGTTTCCATCAAGTGTATATATCAAAGAGGTGCTTGCACAACTTCCTAAAGAAATTGGAGTAGGTCTACAAAATATTACTTTTTATGATAATGGAGCATATACTGGAGAGCTATCAGCTGATATGCTTCATGACATTGGATGTAATTATCTACTTATAGGACATTCTGAAAGAAGATCTTTGTTTGGTGAGACTGATCAAGATGTTTTCAAAAAAGTTAATAAGATTATAGATACATCAGTTGTGCCAGTTGTTTGTATAGGTGAGTCGCTAGAAGATAGACAAGCTGGAAGGTTAGAAAGAGTATTATCAACACAATTAAGTCTAATACTAGAAAATTTGTCTATTGAGCAACTTGCTAAGGTTGTAATAGCGTATGAACCAGTTTGGGCTATAGGTACAGGAGTTGTAGCATCATTAGAACAGGTGCAAGAAACACATCAGTTTATTCGTTCGCTAGTGGCCAAAGTAGATGAAAATCTTGCTAAAAATATGAAAATAGTGTATGGTGGTAGCCTAAAAGCTGAAAATGCTAAAGATATATTAAGCCTACCAGATGTTGATGGTGGTTTGATTGGAGGAGCATCATTGAAAGCTTCTGAGTTTAACGAAATAATAAATCAAGCAAATAAAATATGTACGGAATAATTTTAACTATAGATATTATCGCTGCTATTGCTATTGTGGCACTTGTGTTGTTGCAACAAGGTAAAGGAGCTAATATGGGTGTTTCTTTCGGTGGTGGAGCGTCTAATACTGTTTTTGGTAGTAAAGGTGCGGCTTCATTTCTATTTAAAATGACAGTGTTTTTTACAGCGGTATTTTTTGTATGTTGCCTTACTTTAGGATACCTAGGAAAGTCGCACACTACAATGACTAGTGTAAGTACTGCGAACACTGATAGCTCAATAGCTAGTCAGTATGACCAATATCAAAAAGAGGTTGCAAAAACTTCTACGACTAAAGAAACAGCATCTAAGTAAAGTTTAATTGCACCGGTGGTGGAATTGGTAGACACGCCATCTTGAGGGGGTGGTGTCCGAAGGACGTGCGAGTTCAAATCTCGCTCGGTGCACCAAATATGATTTCTAACAAGTATCGAAAAATCTTTAAAATCAATATTCTTAGCTAGCTTGATAGTTTTATATAGTCCCAAATCATATCAATGAAGTTCTTGATAAAGTTTTGCTTATAAAAATGGAATTAGAGCAGGCATATTATTAGATTTAATTATCCTTAAATTTCCAAATCTAATATAGTGACTTTAGATCATTATTGCAAGAAAGGCTTTTCATGAAAAAGTTATTGTAATAGTTTCAAAATATACCCACAAATAAAGAAAAATTATTAAACTTCTTTGAGGGTAAGTAGATAAATATGTAAAAACTATTTTGAGAATGTAAATTTTGTGACTTTGTTAGAAATAATTTTTAAAATACCTGTATTGAGAGCTGTTTAAGTAAATATATCGATAGCATCTATAAAATATTTTTTATTATTGATAACATAGCTATAGTGTATTAGGTATATCTAATTAAATTAGCTATCTATGAGTAGACAAGTCAAAGAAGTTGTAGACAAAAATATAATAGAAGGTACAAGGTATTTTATATCATTGGTAGAGCTGGGATCTTATGCAGCGGTAAAGAGTTATTATTCGGTCGAAGTTAATACTATTAGAAATAAGTTAGAGCTGTTGGAAAGTTATCTAGGAGTTAAATTAATTCAATCAGGTAGCAATAAAGTCGAAATAACAAAATATGGTAAAAAATACTATGCATCTTGTCATAAGCTATATATAGATTTAGAGAATAGTATTCTTTCCAGTAAATATAAAGGTGTTGATAAATTAAAATATATAAGAATTTTTGGCACTAGAACATTTGTTAATTATATTTCTCCAGCTATCCATGAGGTAGACCCTAAGAATGAGTATACTTTTACATTTGATAGCTATCTTTTATCTCAAGCAAATAGTTATATTTATCAGTTGAATAACTATGATATAGCATTTATAGCGTTTAAAGATTTGGATAAAATAGATCAAGATCATTGGATGGTCTGTGCAACTATAGATTCAGTAAATTTGCCATCTAAGATTTATGTTAACCAAGAGCTATTAGATAAGTACGATTTAAAATCAAATCCTCTGAATGTTTTTGAACTTCCTTTTATTATGCGGAGAGATCAGCCTTCATTTAGCTTAAATATTACGGTAGATGGTAAATCTGTAAATCAACAGATTAAAAATATAAAGTATTTGGTTGAGGATGATGGCCATAAAGTATCTCTTATTGATAAAGGTTTAGGAGCAGGGGTTCTTTTGGATAACTATGCCAAAATATCAAATTCATCTATAATTAGTATAGACAGTATTACAACGGAAACTTTTTATGATATGCAGGCAGTAATAGTGTCAAAGCACCTTAGAAATAGAACAAGGATAATAGAGTTTCTTCGTAAACAAATGAATAATTATGTCAGTACTGTTTTAGGACAGTAGCTATTGCTTTATATGCCATTGATATTATAAGTTCGTAATGGTAATTTAAAGTCATCTTTCAAAAAAAATAAGTTAAAAAATGAGAAAAGTTCTAATAGCTTCTAAGATGATTTTACTGATAGTAATATCTACGTCAGTTATGTACGCAGATGATATTCCACCAGCTAATTCTATACCTATGAATAAAGTTATTTCTAATATTTATGCCAAGGGATATGATGGAATTAACAAAATAGAATACGATGATGGAGCTTATAAAGCGAAAGTTATCAATAATGCCGGTAAAGAAGAATATATATACATAGATCCAAATACAGGTGAAGTTCCCTTGCCAAAAAAAGGCTCAAAAGAAATCAATATGAGCGAAGCTATAAGGGCGGTTCCTGGTGATAGGTGTAAAACTATTACTAGTGTTGAAAGTAAGAGTGGTGTATATGAGATTGAATGTGTAGATAATAGCCAGCAGGAAGTTAAGGCGTATGTTGATGCAATTAGTGGTAAGTTATCTCAGATTAGATATGATGATTAGATAAAAAGGTTAATACAATCATTTAGAAATAAATAACCTTTGTCTGTTGGCTCGATCTTGTTATTAGAGAAACTTAGTAACCCTTTTTCTACCCCTTGCGATAATCTTTGGATAATTTCATTCTTAGATAAAAAAGTTTGTTGCTCAAAAGTGCTGATACTAAAGCCATTTTTTAATCTTAAAGCATTTAACATAAACTCATATATTAGTTCATTTTTACCAACAGTATTAAAATCTTTTATAAAGTTATTTGCTTGTGAATATATTTTGGGATGTTTGTGTTTCCAGGTTCTTTTAATCTCTTTGGTTTGAAGATTTGTAATCTTGCTATGAGCTCCAGCACCAATACCTATATAGTCACCGAAATTCCAATAGTTTGAGTTATGAATAGATCTTAAATTATCTTTTGCATAAGCGGATATCTCATATTGATAGTATTCAGCTTGTTGGAGTAGTTTTTTACCAGTTATTTCAATTTGCTCTAAAGTTTCTTCGTCTGGTAGTTTTGGAGGCTTTGCTGCAAAAAGAGTATTTGGTTCTATAGTTAGTTGGTACCAAGATATATGAGTTGGCTTCATTGTAATTGCTTGAGAAATGTCAAAAATACCATCTTCAAAGCTTTGATTGGGAAGCCCATGCATGATATCAATATTAAAATTCGAAATTGTTGAATTCTTAATCTCTTCAATAGTTGTATAAACATTGTCGCAATTATGGATTCTACCCAATGACTGCAGCTTTTCATTTTGAAAGCTTTGTACACCAACTGAGATACGGTTTATACCAATATTTGCATACTCTGAAATAGAGCCACGTTCGACAGTACCAGGATTCATTTCTAGAGTTATTTCACAATTGGGATTAAGCTTTGAATTATCTTTTATGTGTTGTAAAACTTTACCAAGATAATCCGCTTTGAAAAGTGAAGGTGTGCCACCCCCTATAAAAATACTTATAACTTCTCTATCTTGTAGGTCAGTTAGATGAGTATCAAAGTCGGCAATTAGCTTTTTGTAATAATCTTGTGAAAGATATGTATCATCTTTGATTGCATGAGAGTTAAAATCACAGTAAGGGCATTTACGGACACACCAGGGAAAATGTATGTATATTCCTATTTGCTTGTTTATATTAAACATCTTATGCCTTGAAGATGAGGAATTTACTAACAACAAAAGTATATACTGCGACTAACCCCATTGTTATAAACAGTGCAATTAGATATTGTATATGCAGAAGATGAAGTAATACGTAATATATGCCTTCATTGAGCGCTAAACCAATCATTACATTGATGAAAAACTGTGTAGCAGCCTTTTTATGTGATTGAGTTGTTGTGGAGAATGTCAAAAATCTATGTCCAAAATAGCTGACATTAAAAGCAATAAGAAATGCAAAGAAATTTGCAACCATAGGTTTAAAGATATCAAGTTCAACAAGCAACCATACAATAACAAAGTTAGTTATTGATGCTAATATACCTATAATTATGAAATAAGATAGTTGTTTTTTTAACATTAGTTTGTGGAGTTTTATAGTAGTTGTTTATATTATAACTATTAAAGAGAATTTTATAAGGGAAAGTTAGATGGAAATAATTAAATATCAATTGGGAATTACTGAGGGTTTACCATCATCTGCTTTATATATGATGTTTAGTATCAATAAAGATAATGATGTCAAGTTTGGATTGAAGGTGTTACAAAAGTTTGTCGATGGTAAGAGTGTGGTTGCTGGATTTGGTAAAGATCTTTTGCAAATGTTTGATCTTCCTAGTGATGATAATTTCAAAAGAGCTAAATTCAATAATGATAGAATGCCTGATAATGATGGTTATGGCTTGGTACTTTGGTTAAGAGGTGATGATCGAGGAGAGCTATTTCATAACGCATTAAACATCAGAAAAGCATTGCAAGATTTCTTTACTGTAGAAAAAATAGTTTCTAGCTATACCTATCATGGAAAATATGATTTATCAGGGTTTGAAGATGGTATTGAGAATCCTAAGGGTGAAGAGGTTGTTCCAGCATCGGTAATACCAGAAGGCAAGTTAGAGGGGTCGAGCTTTTGGGTTCTTCAGCAATGGTTACATGACTTTGATTGGTTAAATAGTGCAAGCCAATCAGCGAAAGAAGAGTGTATTGGTAGATCTTTGGATGATTCTCATCAATTTAAGGATTTGAAAGACTTCGCTCATGTTAAGAGATCTGCTAAAGAAAACTTTGATCCAGAAGCAGAGTTGCTAAGAAGATCAATGCCTTGGTCAGATGATAATCTAAATGGAGGCTTCATGTTCTCTGCGTTTGCATTATCATTTAGATCATTCAATTTACAGATGGGCAATATGCTCGGTGGTAGTGATGGTATTGTTGATGGAGTATTTAAATTTTCAAAAATTATTGAGACAAGCTACTTATGGTGTCCACCTTTCAAAAAAGGCAAGCTTGATATTTCACTATTAAAGTGATGCAAAATAGCTGAAAGATTATATTTTATATACAAATAGTCATTAACAGGTTAAAATATACGCGTGTTATGCAAAAATTAATTAGTATCTACGGAGGTTAAAGCATGTCTGATATTAAAAATATCACTAAGCTACAGATAGAGGAAAAAGGAAAGAAATACTCTCTGTATAGCTTAAAGAAACTTTCTCAAGAGCTTGGTAAAGATGTAACTCGTCTTCCTTACTCTATCAGAGTATTACTTGAAAACCAACTAAGAAATATAGATGGCTACAAAGTAAAAGAAGATGATATGCATAAGGTTTTAGATTGGGACGCTAAAGCTAGCTCAAGACCTGAAATTCCACATATGCCAGCTAGAGTGGTGATGCAAGACTTTACAGGTGTACCAGCGGTTGTTGATTTAGCTGCTATGAGAAAGGCTATCAAAGACGCCGGTGGTGATGCTGATAAGATTAATCCTCTTGTAGATACAGCTATGGTAATTGACCACTCTGTACAAGTTGATTTCTATGGTACAAAAACAGCTCTAGCACAAAACGTGGCTAAAGAGTTTGAAAGAAATGGCGAAAGATATAGTCTACTTAAGTGGGCACAAAAGGCATTTGATGATTTCACTGTAGTACCACCTGGGATGGGTATTATTCACCAAGTTAACTTAGAGTACCTTGCAAAAGGAGCACTAGTTAAAAATATTGATGGTGAAGATGTAATTTATCCAGACACATTAGTAGGTACAGATTCTCATACTACCATGATCAATGGTGTTGGTGTAGTAGGCTGGGGTGTAGGTGGTATCGAAGCTGAGGCTGTAATGCTGGGTCAGCCGTACTACATGGTACTTCCAGATGTGGTTGGTGTTAAACTAACTGGTAAGTTAAAAACTGGTGTAACGGCAACTGACTTAGTACTTGAGATTACAGAAGCACTTAGAAAGCATGGTGTTGTAGGTAAGTTTGTTGAGTACTATGGAGAAGGCCTCGAGAGCTTATCTCTACCAGATAGAGCTACTATCGCTAACATGGCTCCAGAGTACGGTGCTACGATAGGTTTCTTCCCAGTTGATGAAGTAACATTAGACTTCTTTAACAATACAAACCGTAGTGAGCTTGTTGATGCAGCTCGTGATATGTATAAAGAGCAATTACTATTTAGAGAAAATCCATCAGAAGAGCCTGAATACTCTAGTATTGTAGAGATAAACTTATCTGATATCGAGTCTAACCTTGCTGGCCCTAAGCGTCCACAAGATAGAGTTGCTTTCCATGATATGAAAAAAGCATTTGCAGAGGCTTTGGTTCATGAGCAGGGCCTACATGGTTTTGGTTTGACAGAAGAGCAACTTAAGAAATCTGCAGAGGTAAAAGGTTTAGGTGAGAAAATCACTCATGGTTCTCTTGCTATTGCCGCAATTACTTCATGTACAAATACATCAAACCCATCACTACTTTTAGGTGCTGGTTTATTAGCTAAAAAAGCTAATGAAAAAGGTCTTAAAGTTAAGCCTTTTGTTAAAACATCTCTAGCACCTGGATCTCAAGTAGTAACTCAATATCTTGAGAAAGCTAATTTGTTGCCAGAGCTAGAGAATTTAGGCTTCAACTTAGTAGGTTATGGTTGTACTACTTGTATTGGTAACTCAGGACCTTTAGATGAGCCTGTTGTTGATGCAATCAATGAGGCTGATCTTGTAGTATCTTCTGTAAGTTCAGGTAACCGTAATTTTGAAGGTCGTATTAACCCTCATGTTAAAGCAAACTATCTAGCATCTCCTATCCATGTGGTTGCTTATGCTCTAGCTGGTACTGTTGATTTTGATCCTGTTGAAGATGCAATTGGAACTGATGCGGAAGGTAATGCTGTATACTTGGCAGATATTTGGCCTACTACAGAAGAAATTGCTGCAATCCAATCAGATGTAATCAATTCTGCAATGTTTGAAAAAGCATATGCTACAGTTCTTGATGGTACAGAAGATTGGAAGAAACTTGATGCTCCTGAAGGTAAGCTTTATGAGTTTGACAGTTCTTCTACTTATATCCAATGCCCAAGCTTCTTTGAGAAGTTCGCAGAGGGTAATGATGACTTAGATATCAAAGGTGCTAGAACTCTACTTATGTTGGGTGACTCTGTAACTACAGACCATATTTCACCTGCTGGAGCTATTCCAGAAGAGTATCCTGCTGGACAATATTTGAAGTCTCACGGTGTAGAGAAAAAAGATTTCAACTCTTATGGTTCTCGTCGTGGTAACCATGAAGTTATGATGAGAGGTACATTTGCTAATATCCGTATTCGTAACTTACTTCTTGATGGCGTAGAAGGAGGATATACTAAGTATCATCTTGATGGCTCTCAACAGTATGTATTTGACGCTGCTATGAAGTATAAAGAGAAAGATATTCCTCTAGTTATTTTGGCTGGTAAAGAATATGGTACTGGCTCATCACGTGACTGGGCTGCAAAAGGTACTTTCCTATTAGGTGTTAAAGCAGTTATAGCTGAGAGCTATGAGAGAATTCATAGATCTAATCTTGTAGGTATGGGTGTGTTACCTCTTCAATATCTTGATGGTCAAAGTGCTAAGACTCTTGGTCTAGATGGTACTGAAATGTTCAATATCAAAAACTTGAATAATATTCAGCCTCGTCAAACAGTTGTTGTTGAAGCTGTACATCCTAAGACTGCTCATACTACAACGTTTGAAGCATTAGCTCGTTTAGATGCAGATGTTGATGTTGATTATCTGAAGAACGGCGGTATCTTGCAAACAGTTCTTAAAGATATGATGGATCAAAAAAAAAAATCTAGTTCAGTAAACACTGATAATAATTCTTGCTCTAAAGACTCTGAAGAGTCTTCTTGTCCATTTGCAAGAATAGCTAATTTCTTTAAAAAATTATTCAAATAATTTATCTCTAAAAATAATTTAATTCTTTGTTTTTTTTGTTTCTTAATAGTGATAAAGTTTTACTATAACTATTAATTTTATTTTTTATATATGATAAGAAAATTATTAACTCTGTGTGTGCAAAAAAAAGCGTCAGACTTACATTTATCATCTGGTTGTAAAGCTAAGTATAGAATTGATGGGGACTTGATTGATATCGAAACATCTCCTGTATTAAATGATAAGATGATCTCTCAAATGCTCTTGGAGATTATGACAGATGATCAGAAGGATGAGCTTGTAGAGACCTATGAATGTGATTTTTCAATTGATGATAAAGATAATGATGCAAGATTTAGGGTTAATGCATTTTTTCATAATCGTGGGTATGGTGCTGTATTTCGTCGTTTAGAGAATACTATCCCCACTCTAGATCAGTTCGGGGCTCCTAAGATTCTGAAAACAGTTCAAGCTAAAAAGGGTGGTTTGATACTTGTTACCGGACCTACAGGTTCTGGTAAAAGTAGTACATTAGCAGCTTTAGTAAACGAGATAAACCAAAAAGAAGATTCTCATATCCTAACGATTGAAGACCCTGTTGAATTTGTACATACAAGCCAAAGAGCTTTAGTTAACCAACGTGAGGTCAAAAGAGATACAAGAAGCTTTAACGCAGCTCTAAAATCAGCACTAAGGGAAGATCCTGATTGTATTCTTGTTGGGGAGATGCGTGATTTAGAAACTATACGTTTGGCTCTTGAGGCAGCTGAAACTGGTCACTTGGTACTAGGGACATTACATACAATGTCAGCAATCAAAACAGTGGATAGGGTAATATCGGTATTTCCACCAGCTGAGCAGGAATTAGTCCGTAATATGTTAGCAGAATCTTTACAGATTGTAATATCTCAGCGTCTTCTTAAGCGTAAAGGTGGTGGGCGTGTTGCTGGGTATGAGGTTCTTATTTCTAATACTGGTATCAGAAATATGATAAAAGAGAATAAGCTTTCTCAAATATACACGGCTCTTCAGACTGGTACGGCAAAAGGTATGGCAACTATGGAGCAAAGTATAGAAAACCTTCTTAAAGCGGGAACAATAACTCCTGAAGAGGCAGCTAAGTATATAATAATAAGATAGGGTATGTTTCGATAATATTTGATTCTGTTTTTGATATTATAATAAATTTTTAATCTGATTGGCCAATATTGAAGCACTTGTAAATGCAGATTCAACACGCCCCTTTATACACCAGTCACCACATGCGGATATATTTTGGTTTGTATCAATAAAGTAACCAGGTGTATTTTGTTTACCTATATTTGCATAACGCCAGGCATGTAGTGTTCTATAATCTGGCTGATTTAGATTTATAGCTAATATCTCTTTGACTCTTTCAAAAATTGTTTCTAGGATTTGTTCACGATCGTAATCAATATATTGATTAGCCCATTTATTTGCAGAGTGTATAATTAAGCAGCTAGGGGTATTACGATCTGGTTTTGAGCTGTTGAGAGATATCCAACTAATTATCTCGTCATGTACTAGAGCAGCATCAAAATTCAGATTAATCTCTTTATTATAACCAAGCATTAGTGAAAAGCAGCTATCCATTTTTATCGAGCTAATTTGGTTATAGAAAGAAGTGTTTTGAGGTAGTAAATCTTTAAGTTGGTCTGATGGGATTGCAAAAATAATCCAGTCAAAATATCCTAAAAATTGGTTGTTATCATCCTTAACAATCCAAAGTCTATCTTCTTTGGTGATAGAGCTAACACGTGTGTTCAGAGATATATCTAGATCTTGAGCTAAGTATTGCGCTACGGCATTCATTTTAGGAGAGCCAACATAATGTTTATATTCATTACCCCAAGGTTTTTGATTTATTATCTCAGAGTTTTTGATTTCAACAAAATTTGCTTGCCAGTTTTTGATTATGCCTTGATCTATCATTGGTTTAAGGAACTCTTTAAACTCAAGGGATTTAGCAGTGAAGTATTGAGCTCCATGATCAAAGTAGTAAGGGTCAGCATATCTTGTTGACATTCTGCCACTAACTCCACGAGATTTCTCAAAAATAGTTATTTGTGCCAAATCTTTTAGAATATTTGCAGCGGTCAATCCAGCAAGACCAGCACCTATTATTGCCACTTTCATACAAGACTCCAAGAAACTGCTAGTGAAATAACAACACATAGTGTTATTGGTAGTCTTATACATTTGAAATATTTTGAACTAATAAGGTTTAATTTAAAGAAGTAGTAATCGACTTTGAGTAGTATTAAAAATTCTGCTATGAGTAATAATATAAAATCTTGTGGATCTAAGTTTAGATATCCAAGCCAAATTATTATGGCAATTAAATTACTAGCAACTTGTATCAATGTCTTTGTGAAGCTAGGTTCTAAATTAATTTGTCTGCCCCAATGGGTTCCAGCCATAAAACATGTAATAACTAATCCATATACGGATAGAGCTTTTACTATATTTTCAAATATTAGAAAGCTGTTGTGGCCTAGTAGTATACATGATGAAAAGAATATGAAAGGAACTAAACCTAGATAGGCAAGATATATGTCTAAGCTCTTGTAGCTTTTCAAATTATTTCTCCTAGTAACTTAATTTTTCTTTGGTTTTTCCTCTAAAGATATAATAAGCATAGCTGGTGTATAGCAACAGTAATGGGATCATAATTACAGCTGGAATTAGCGTAAATAGTAGCGTGGTATCACTAGCTTGTGCTTGGGTGTATGTAATGTGATAAGGGATAATATATGGAAATATTAATGCCAGCATACTTGTATACGTAAAGACAAATATTGCTACAGCCGACCAATATGGTAAAGCATGATTTTTAGCATCTATCACTTTGATAAGGACTAAGAAACTTATAATGGTAAGTACAAAAAGTGCGCCAAGGATAGTCATCTTATAGAAGCTATCTAAAGGTAATTTAGTATATATAGGAGTAATTGCTCCAATAATTAACATTAATATCGCAAGTACTATACTACATGATTTAGCTAGTCTTTTAGCTTTATCATAAAGCTCTCCTTCAGTTTTAAGTATAAGACGAGTTGCGCCAAGTATGCTATAACCAAATACTAGAGCTATACCCGTAAGTATGGAAAAGCCAGCACCATAAAAAGTACTATGTGGGAAACCTACTATCAATTCGCCAACTATGTAGCCTTGCAGAAAAGTTGCCGTTAATGAAGATATGAAGAAAAGCTTATCCCAGTTTTTGATACCTTTATGAGATTTTAGTCTAAACTCAAAGCAAATACCTCTGAAGAGTATCATAACTACTAAAAGTATCGCGGATAAGTAAATCTTAGGGAATATGTAGGCAAATGCGATAGGAAACATCCCATAAAAGCACGCTAAAGCAAAAACTAGCCATGTTTGGTTACCATCCCAAGTTGGTAGTAATATACTCACTGCAATATCTTTTTGATGATCATCAAAAAATGGAAATAGTGACCCCATGCCTAGAGCAAATCCATCTAATACAATATACAGTAGTAGAGCAAAAGCAATTATAAATAACCAAATTAATCCTAAGTCCATAATTATTCCTCCTCGCCTGTAGTCTTCTCAACTGATTGGAAGTATGAGTAAGGCATTCTTTCTTCTCCACCAGTACTTGGACCACCATTTATAATTCTAAATAAGTATCTGAAGTAGAAGAACCCAAATATAATGAAGTAAACAATGATTATTGCTGCTAATGAGCTAAACACTTGCCAGAAGTTAATATCACTGACGGAATACTCAGTCCTTAGTATGTTATATACAGTCCAAGGTTGTCTACCAAATTCTGCTGTGAACCATCCTGTGATGATGGCAACAAAACCAAGTGGTGTAGTTAGTGTACAGAGTCTTAGGAACCATTTTGAAGTTTGTAGTTTTTTTCTCGCTAAGAGTATAGTTCCTACAACACCCATAAGTATCATTAGCGTACCAATACCTACCATTATTCTAAAGCTATAGAATACGACAGCAACCACTGGTCTATCTTTTTCCGGAACAGATTTAAGACCTATTAATTCTCCGTCTAACTCATGAGTGTTTATTAGAGAAGCAAGCTTAGGAATCTCTATAGCGAATAAGTTCTTTTCTTGTGATTCGCTTGGGTATGCAAATATTACAAAAGGAGCGCCTTTCTGAGTATCCCAAACACCTTCCATTGCCGCTGTTTTAAGTGGCTGATGTTCATGTACTTCTCTACCTACATCGTCACCCACACCAAGTTGACCTATACTTAAAATTAGAATGGAAACTATCGAAAATTTGATGCATGTTTTTGCAAAGGTGTGATGTTTATCCTTGATAATGTAATATGCACTAACACCTAGTATAACCATTAGAGTACTCAAGTATGCAGCCATAAGCATATGGATATACCTTGGAATCACAGAAGGGTTAAAGATTACATGATACCAGCTGTATACTTCAAACTTACCATTGATATAGTTCACACCATCAGGTGTTTGCATCCATGAGTTAGCTGATAATATCCAGAAGGCTGATAATGTCACACCAACAAATATTGTGAAGTTAGCCAAAAAATGAACATATTTGTTTATTCTACCCCAACCGAAAATCATAATACCTAATGCTCCAGCCTCTATGAAGAAAGCTGTAAGGACTTCATATGTGAACAGAGAGCCAAGTACAGGACCAACTTTTTCGGCAAAGCCTGCCCAGTTAGCACCAAATTGGAACTCCATAACAATTCCAGACACAACGCCCATACCAAACGTAAGAGCAAATATCTTTGTCCAGAATTTTACTATAGCAAGGTATTTATCATTTTTGGTAATTAGCCATAAAGCCTCGAAGATCATCAAAAATGTTGATAACCCAATACTGAAGGCTGGAAACAAAATATGAAAACTTACCGTAAAGGCAAACTGTATTCTTGATAGTATTTCGACCCAGTACATAGAAAGAACCTCTATTTTTTGTTGTTATTAAAACTAACCTACTTATAGATCAGGCTAGTAACTTTTATTATGATTTTCAGCTGGGAGGCTACTACAGATAGAATCTCACAATAGTTTATTATTCTCAAGTAACCACAAACTAGATTAATAAATTGTAATGTTACTTAGTCAAACTTTACAAATATAATAGTAGTATAAGTTAAGATTTTAGGAGATCTTATGAAAATACTAGTAGCAGGCGGATCAGGATTTGTAGGTAGGGAGTTATCAAAATATATAAGTCCTAAGTATAGATTGACATTACTCACTAGATCGCAAAAATCTAAAATTGGATACTATGATGATTTATTAACTTGGTCTGAACTTGATGAGGTTAAGATATCTGATTTTGATATTGTCATAAATTTATGTGGTTATAACATTGGTCAGAAGCGTTGGAGTAACTCTGTTAAGAATAAGATTATATCTAGTCGTATAGAACCAACTACTAGGTTGGTTGAATTAATAGGTAATAAAAATATTTGGCTAATTAATGCTAGTGCTATTGGCTATTATAATTTTTCTGATATTCCTCAGGATGAAGAAAAGCATGATAGAAAGTTTGATAACTTAACTTTTGGTCAGCAAGTTGTTGATAGTTGGGAGAAATGTTTAGTGGATTCTCCGCTAGCTAGGTACACAATCATGCGTTTTGGGGTTGTTATCGGTAACGGTGGTGTTCTTGAAAAAGTGATTATGCCTGCTAAATTTGGCTTTTTGACAATGTTTGGTAATGGACATAATTATATGACTTGGATAAGTGTCTTTGACTTATCGAGAGCGGTTGAGTTTATTATAGACAACAAGTTGGACAAGAAAGAAGTATATAATCTGACATCGCCCGAAGCTAGCCAGCATAGGCACTTAATAGAGCTTTTGGGTAAATATCTAGCCAAAAAACGTATAATTAAGATTCCAAGTGCAATGATTAAGCTAATGTTTGGACAGATGGGGGAGGAGCTTTTGTTATCTAGCCAAAACATAAAACCAACTAAATTACAAAGAGAGGGTTTTGAGTTTGAGGATCCTGAGATTTCAAAGGCTCTAGAAAGATATATTTAGTCTTCTTGTTTATGCTCAATAGGAATTTTGACAGTAACAGTGATACCATTCCCATCAGTATTGTTTTGTGCAAATATCTTACCGTCATGGAGCCTTACGATTTCTGAAACTATTGCTAGTCCAAGTCCGCTTCCTTCTTCACCGGTGCCTGTCTCCCTATAGAATCTATCAAAAATACGTTCGATATTTTCAGGAGGGACACCTATACCATTATCTTTAATTTCAACAATGATATTATCATCCTTTTGGAAAGAGTGTATCTCAACGAGTCCACCATCTGGAGTATATTTTATAGCATTTGATATTAGGTTTTTAAACATTATTCCTAATAGGTATTCGTTACTATAGCAATATAAATTTTCTTGTGATGGATAGAAGGCAATTTCTATATTTTTTTCGATAGCTTTAATAGCATTATCAGCAATGAATGTTTCAAGTACAGTATTGATCATAAGTTTTTTACCAAATGTGATTTGCTCATTCGGCTGGATTCTACTTAATGTTAATAACTGGTCAATAATATGAGAGTATCTATTGGTGGAGTTTTTGATTCGTTCGAGTTTTTGTTTAATTTCATTTATGTCATCAGATGCAAGCGCAATCTCAACCAAAGTTTTTACTCCTGCTATAGGAGTCTTAAGTTCGTGTGCAGCATCGCCTGAGAATCGCTTTTCCCTCTCTAATGTTGCATGAAACTTTTCTATTAATGAATTAATCTGTTCAACAATAGATTTTATTTCAAAGGGAATAATATCCTCATTAAGTTTCTCATTTCTACGAGGATTAATTTTTGCTACACGCTTATTTATTCTTTCTAGAGGATAAAGAGCAGTTTTTAGTATGTAATAGATAAATCCAATAAGGATTATATATATTGATGCTAAAAGTATTGCAAACTTAAAAATTATTTGTCGAGATAGTTTATCTTTATCAGAATTATTTACGAATACTGTTACTACATCTCCACCGTCTGTTTTTAGAGTATATGTATACCAGTGTTTATGAATACCATCAGTATCTGTATAAATCCATTCAAACCCTGTAGTAGATGTAATTCCATCATAATTCTTATGAAATGATGGCAAGTTTGATGTTTTTAATAGTAGCTTTTTGTGTTTTCTATCATATACGATAAAGCCAACGCTTTCATTATAATTCTTGATATTCAAAAAAGAAGAGGATATTTTGTTAACAATCATATCGGTAGTATTTTCATCATCTTCTAATGGGTATATTTTTAGAACAGTTTCAATAACTTGCGCTGCGGTTTTTAATTGATAGTTAAAAAGAGAGTTGTTTTGGTGCTTAACCTGATAAAAGCTAAAAATAGAGATAACAAGCATAAAAATAGCAAAAAAGCTTGCAAAAGAAACAACTAGAAAGCTTAAGATGGAGCTTTCTTTTTTATTCTTAAAAAACATACCGATACAGGATTAAATATTTAGTAAAAATAATTATAATCAATTTTGAATTTTATTATTAGTTTTATAATTGCTATAATCGAATATTATCATAAATAATAATTATATAATTTTGTTAGATAGCATGAATAAAGTAGTTGAGCCTTTCTACGTAAAATACTATGAAGCGGCTACTCTATACTTCTATACCCAGGAAGATTTAAAGTTTGACTTAGTCATTACATGCCCTCATGCAGAATTAGGTAAAGATTTTGTTGAGTTTGATTTTCCTGCTATTGGACAGCTTGTCAAACTTAGTAAAGAAGAGTTTGATGATTTTTTATCAATAGAATATGATTTCGGTACACATTCGCTCTCTCATGCAATAGCTCAGAGGCTCTATTTAGAATATGGGTTATACACACTTATTGCAGAGCCTTCTTTCCCTCGCTCCATATTAGATGCGGGAAGATTATATCCAAACTGTATAAGAGATATCATCGACTATGATCAGCATATAGAACTTAAACAAGAGCTTATGAAGTTATTTGATAAGTATATGCAGAAATTATGTCATATTGTTGCTGTGGCCAAAACTTATAATGCAGTTGCCATAGATTTACATACTATGTCTACTTACTCTCCAAATGTTGTACAAGAAAGATATTCAGAAGCTATTATAGAAACTCCTGATACGTTGAGAAAATATATTGAGCTGTATAGAAATGCTCATAAAGAGGGTGAAAAAAGAGTTACTGAACTCTTTACGGGAGATGCTCGTAACGGGATATTTGCCTCCAAAGATTTGATTGAATCTCTATCTCATGAACTTAAACAGATTGATATTGATATAGAGTATGATAAACCGTATATCCTAGCGGAACATTTGGTGGCTCACTATCTTGTGTGCGAGCTTGAGGCAGTTTGTATTGATATACCGAAAGACTTGCTGTCTAAAACAACAACTGCGGATGAACATTATGATATAGCTAATTTAGAAGTTGATCCGGATAAGTTAGCATCAATGGCTGACGCATTTGCTAAAGCTGTAGCGTATAAGCGGCAGAAACAACTAATAGGAGCTTAAAATATGGCAATAAAAAAGACAAATGCTGTCTCTGAAAGAATATGGGGTAAAAAAGCTATTCATGTGCCTAATACAACAGATATATATGGTGCAGATCTTGTTAGCTCTTTTGTAAATAAATATGTTACACGTACTTTGTGCTTACTTGCCAAAGATCACAAAATTATCCTGCCAAAAAAGACACAGAGTGAAGTTGAAGAAATTGTTAGTTATTTTAATAGGATTGGTCTTACGTATATAACCATGGATAACTTTATATTTTTAGACAAGCTGATGGAGCACTATAGGCTGTCTACAATAGTTATGAATTATGCTGATCAAATTCCTGAGTTTAGTAATCCTGAGTATACTCATATTGTGCCATTTACAGCTGCTACAGCAATTGAACTAATCGGAATCAAACATAATAAAAACTATGGGCTATCAGAAGCATTATCACAGTTTTTAAATGATAAATCATTCCTTAGGCAAATGTTGTATGATAGGGGTGTGTTAGTTCCGAGTGTTAATATTATATCGACAATTAGTGATGAAGATTATGTTAAAAAAGCTCTACAGATTTATCGTGACTATGAGAATAAAGGTATTTATGAATGTGCTGTAATTATGCCTCGAGCTTGTTCTGGATACGGTATTCATAGGTTTGAGAGCGAAAAGGAATTAAGAGATATTCTAAAGCTTATGCATAGGGTTGAGGTATTTATGATTGACCCTTGGCTTGATAATTTAGGTTCACCTGCTTTTCAAGTAAGTATTGGTGATAAAAAAGAAGACGATGTCTGTCTTGGTTTAAGTGATCAAATGCTTGATGGTCAGACACACTTAGGCAATAAGTATAAGTCTAAATTTAGTGAAGAGCCTGCAGTAATAGAAATTTGTGATCAAATGACAGAAATTCTTCGTGACATGGGTGTTAGAGGTGTCGTGGGTGTTGATCTTCTTATCCGTGAGATTAATGGTAAGATTGTACCTTACGTACTTGAAGTTAATGCACGACAAACAGGCGCTATTTATGCAGGCTTTTTAGCACACGAATTGCGCAATGGTGAGCATAAGCCTTGGGTGGGCCATAATAATGTGTTAGTCCCTAAAGGATCAACTATAGATGACTATTATCAGTATCTTAAAGATAATGGAGTTGATTATACATATGGTGATACTGAGGGCGTAATTATAACATGTATAGGCAATCTTGACCTAAATAACAAAGTTATGATTTTAGTGCTTGCAGATACAGATGATCGACTTGAAGAGATTCTTAATATAGCTACTTCTTTTGAATAAATATCTTTATTATCTTGATATCTAATCTATAATTTAATTAATATTAGTTAAATTAGGTGTAAGTTTTGAACAAAATACCAATAGGTGTCAGTAGTTGTCTAGTAGGAAATAATGTTCGATATAATGGCGGCAATTGCCATAAATCATACATAACTGGTACGTATGCTGAATATTTTGATTACAAAATAGTTTGTCCGGAAGTTGCTGCTGGTCTTGGAGTTCCTAGGCCTACTTTATTTCTAGTTGAAGATATTCAGACAAATGTTTTGTCAGTTAAAACCAATAAAACTCATGATGATGTAACAGATAAGATTCAGAAAGCTGTCGCTATGCTTATATCGAAAATTGATACTGTATATGGTTTTATATTAAAGGCGAAATCGCCAAGCTGTGGTGTTAATACAGCGAGAGTTTTTGATGAGAATCATGGCTATACAGGTGAAAAAGCAGATGGTTTGTTTGTAAGAGCATTAAAAGAATATGACCCTCTTTTGCCTATAGAAGATGATGGTAAGCTTACTGATAAAACATTACGTGATCATTTTCTGCGTAAAGTTTTTTGCTACCATAGTCTTAGAACAGAGTTTATGCGGTGTTCTAATATTACTGAAATGATGGAATATCACTCAAAGCATAAAATTTTATTACGAATGCACAACAATAAGACTAAGAAAATTCTTGGGAATATGTTGTCAGAAGCTGGTAATAAGGTAGATGTCGAAGCTATAAAGCATAAATACATCGAGCTTTTTATGCAAGCAATAGCTAAGCCTGCTAAGAGAGGGGCTCATTATATGGCACTTCAAAATGTTCTCAGAGAAATAAATAAAAAAGTTTCAAAAGCTCAGAGACAATATCTACAAGAGCTACTTAATAAGTATCGTGATTGTAAAATATCTTGGGAAGTTCCTGTCAGTGTAATTAGAATGTATCTTATTGAGCTGGATTTGCCGTATTTAGAGAAGCAGAGTTATTTAAATCCTTATCCAGAGAATTTAAATTATATATAAAGCTAAAATATCTGATTAGTGATCAAGATCCGCATCTACTTCTTTGGGAATTATCATAGCGATAGGAAGGCAAATTAATAGAAATACTATTACCATATCAAGAGCGTTTTGGTAACTAGAGATAGTATAGATGGTGGTTGAATTATCTATTAGTGAGCCAAAATGAGTAAGTATATACCCTACAAGTGGCAATAATATAATTGGAATAAAGTTGTTTATCATATTCACACCAGCTGTGGCAGAGCCCGCAGTTCCTTTAGGTGAGATTATCTTGGCTATACCAAAAGTGACAGCTTGAGGTCCAGCTGCGGCACCAAGCAAGAAGTATAGTAAGGTGAATAGCGATAAATTAACGGGAACATATAAAATAATAGCTAAAATTACAGCAAGTGATATTATGCTCAAAATTAACATACGACGATATCTGTTTGTTAATGAGGCAATAATTGCTGCAATTGTGAAGCCTACTGCAGCACCAATAAATAAAACACCATTTATATGTGATGCAGTTTCTTGGCTAAGGCCAAATTTAGCTTGGATTAAGCCAACCCCCCAAAGCGAACCTAGGACATTAATAGGTATAAATAGTACTGCACCAATAATGCTTGCTGACCAAAATCTTATATTACAAAAGATTTTTAAAACTTTAATGATAGTTTCTTTGAAGTTGGCTTCACTTAGATGAGTGAACTTCTGAACATGTTTTGGATTATCACGAATAAATAAAACTATTAGTAGTAATATTCCGACACCAATATATGTAAATACAGCATTACCTTCTTTCCAACCTAATTCAGAAACTAAGCTAGATAGCATTGTGTCAGTAACTAGACCACCCAGTATTCCTACAACAGTTGCAAATCCTATAAATGTTGAAAAAAGTCTTTCAGGTAGCCACATAGCGGCCATTTTAGCAGCGCCAATAAATCCAAAAGCAGAGCCTATACCCATAAAGATTCTGCCAATATAGGCGATTTCATAATTATCTGTAGCAGAAAATAAATAGTTACCAAGAACACAAAATGCTGTAGCAATACTGATTACTACCTTACGATTATACTTATCTAGTATTACACCAGCCGGAATTTGCATTATTGTATACGATATAAAATATGCTGAAGATAACATTCCAAGTTGAGTATGACTAATACCAAAGTCACGAATTAAATTATCTCCCATTACACCAGGGGCAGCCCTGATAAAGAAGTCGTAACTATAGTTAAGAGTAGCGATTAAGCATATTACCCACGCTAAAGTCGCCAATAGCTTGGTCTGAGGAAGGTGAGAATTATTCATTCATTAAGATATATTAGACTAGAGTAATTTTCATTTTAGCAAAAAAAAAATAAATTTACTAATAACAAAAGGCTCTATAAATACTTATTCTTCAAGATTATCGATGATTTTTTGTTGCTCTGAATCGGTTTTTACAGCACTTGATTTATCACTAGCAATATACATATATACCACAGGTAAAACAAATAGTGAGAAGATCGCTCCTATCACAAGTCCGCTAGATATGACCACACCTATACAGTTTCTACTAATAGCACCAGCTCCTGATGAAGTTACCAGGGGTATGACACCAACTACCATTGCTGAAACTGTCATCAAAATAGGTCTTAGACGTTGTGATGATGATGTTACAATAGCATCATACTTATTCATTCCTTCATGTTTTTGTAAGTGATTAGCAAATTCAACAACCATGATACCTTGTTTGGATATTAGACCAATCAAGGTTACGAGACCTAGTTGAGTGTAGATGTTTAGTGATGCCCATCCAGCACCCATATATTGACCAACATATAACGGTATTAGTGCACCAGATATAGCCATTGGTATAGTAACTAAGATCACCAAAGAATCTCTAAAGCTCTCAAACTGAGCAGATAGTGCTAAGAAGATAAGTACAATTGCAAATGCAAAAGCTACCATCATAGTGCTACCGTTTTCAATATATTGACGAGCAGAGCCAGAGAAGTTAAATGAGAACCCTTCCGGCAACTCACTTCTAACTACACTTTTAACATAATCAATAGCTTGGCCTTGAGTTATTCCTGGAGCCATAACAGCAGAAATCGTTGATGAATTTAATTGCTGGAAAGTGTTTAAGGTAAGAGGTTGCCCCTCTGTTTTAAAGGATACTAATGCCGACAGAGGCAATTCTGAGTTGAACAAGTCACTAACCTCATCCGAACGAATGTATATGTTACCTAATTGCTCTTGAGTTAACATTTCATTACGAGCTAATTGGGGAATTACTTGGAAACTGTATCCTTTTAGGAAGAAATAGTTAATATATCCTCCTGCATAAGAGTAACCTAATGTTTTAGCAATATCTGACATAGTGATGCCTAATATACCAGCTTTTTCACGATCAATACTAATATCAACAACTGGGTTATCAAATTTAAGATCACTTTGAGCGAATACAAATAATCCGCTTTTCATCATTTTATCAATTACTTTATTAGTAATTTCATCAATAGCCTCATAATCATTAACACTTTGAATAACTAATGATAGTGGGGCACCTCTTGGTATTCCTGGTAGTGCAGGAGTTTGATATGTATATGTTTGTATTCCTGGTAGTTCTGTAACCTTTGCCTGAGCTATCTGAGCAGCTTTTTGTTGAGAGATTTCTCTCTTATCCCATGGTTGCATAATAAAGCCGCCAAAAATCACATTTGACCCCATTACTCCATTAAGAATAAAGGTGTCTTGCTTGCCAGGTACTTCATCTAGTGTACTAGCTAATTTTGTACCAAAAGTTTCTAGGTAATTAATATTTGCAGAAGATGGAGCTTGTCCCATAATTCCTAGGAAGCCCATATCTTCATTAGGAGCTAATTCGGACTTAATTCCTTTACCCATTATGAAACAGCTAGCTAGTACAATCAGTCCTACAACAGCTATTGCAGGTTTGATATCTAAGACAAACTCTAAGATCGCTTTATATTTCGCAGTTAATGCTGTAAAGAGTTTATCAATGAATTTAACAAGTTTTGTGCTCATCATTTCTCTATTTAAGATTTTTGAGCATAACATTGGTGAGAGCGTATACGCAACTATACCAGATATTACTACAGCTCCAGCAAGTGAATATGCAAACTCTGTGAATAGTTGTCCTGTGAAGCCTCCCATCATACCAATTGGAGCATATACTACGACTAGGGTTAGAGTCATTAATATAACAGGGTTAGCTATTTCTCTAGCTCCTTTGATGGCGGCTGCAAAAGGTTCCATTCCTTCTTCGATATGCCTATAAATATTCTCTAGTACAACGATAGCGTCATCAACAACAAGACCGATTGCAAGAATCATGGCAAGAAGAGTCAGAAGGTTGATTGAGAAGCCCATAAGCGACATCAAAAAGAATGATCCAATAATTGAAAGAGGAATTGCAACAACTGGAACTATAATGGCTCTAAATGATCCTAAGAATAAAAACATAACTACAGATACAATTATCACGGCTTCAAATAATGTGTGAAGAACTTCTTCAATAGAAACTTCGATATATGTAGTACTATTGTATGCAATGTTAACATCTAGGCCATTTGGAAGAGCTGCTTTGATATTTGGTAGCTCTTCAACTAGTTTATCAACTACTTCAAGGGGGTTTTCTTCAGGGGATACTACAGCACCTGCTAGTACAGCATTTTTGCCATCAAAATACACAGATGAGTTGTAGTCTTGAGCACCAAGCTCAACTTTCGCAACATCCTTGAGTCGTACTACCTGTTTATCACTTTTTTTGATAATTAAGTTTCTATACTCTTGAGCTGTAGACATACTTGTTTCGGGGTTAAGTGTATAGTTTAGGTATGGCCCCTGTATTTGGCCTCCGGCCGAAACTAAACTGTTCGAGCCAATTGCTGTGGCTAGTTCAGTTGGTGTGATACCATACTCTGCCATGCGCGTTTTATTTGGATATATACGCATTGCATAAGGCTTGTTGCCCCATACATCTATTGAAGATAATCCACCTTGGGCTAGTAGTTTAGGTGTAAGTTCAGAGTTAATATATGCTGATATCTCTGAAGTATTCATGGTCTTACTTGTAAACGCTAAGATTAAAGATGGGAAGTTATCTGCAGGATTTAGCTTAATAGCCGGAGAATAAGCATCTTGAGGGAGTTGGTTAAGTACAGAGTTAACATTTTGTACAACCTCAGATAAGACATCGTTAGTATTATAGCCTAGTTTAACATAGACAGTAATTGTACTTGTACCTAGTGCGGATGATGATGTCATATAATCAATACCTTTGGAAGAGCCAACCGCAGCCTCTAAGGGTCTAGTTACAAAAGCTTGGATCGTGGCAGGGTTTGCACCTGGATATGCTGTTGTAACTGTAATAGTGGCACTATCTATGTATGGGTATTGTCTAACTTGTAATTGAAAAAATGAGCCAACTCCTACAACAATAATCATAAAGCTTATTGAAAGAGATAGAACAGGTCTTCGAATAAAGAGATCAATTAAACGCATTACTGGATTCCCTGATTATATATATTATTGTCAATCTTTACACTATTGTTCAGTATTGCATCCATTCCTTTATGCACTTTATTTTGTCCTGACGTAATAATCGTAGTGCCAGGCTCTAAGCCTTTAACAAGGGCTAAGTTATTTCTAGTTTCTAAGACTTCAACATTAGCTTGTCCCACCTTGTATAAAGTCTTGTCGGTATCAACAGTTTTCATTCCTCCATCAGCGGTGGATGTGTAAGACGCTGTGACAGGTTTGCCATCTTTCATTACCGGGTTGAGTGTAAATACTGATTGACCATAAAGGCTATATGAAACAGCATTTCTAGGAATCACAATAGAGTTTTTCTTAACTGGTAAGCTAACATGAACAGTTAAAAACATTCCTGGGACAATTTTATGATGTGGGTTTTGGTATGTTGCTTGAACAGTTATAGATCTATTTGAATCATTAATAAAAGAGTTTATTGCCGTAATTTTAGCCGTAAAAGTTTCACCAGGATATGAGTCAGAATAGAAGTTAATTTCTTGACCAACATCAATCATGCTCACTTTGTTTTGTGGCACTGGGAATGTAATAAATATAGGATCAATCTTTGTAAGTGTAGCAGCATTATCACCGTTGTTGAAATATTGTCCTAAACTTATGTTTCTGATACCTATCTTACCGTCAAATGGAGCTCTAATTTCTTTGAAGCCTATTTGTGACTCTATATTTTGAACTTGAGCTAATTTAGAAAGGTAGTCAGCATTAGCTTTATCAGCGGACTCTTTTGAAGTTGCTCTTTGTTCAACAAGTTTGTTGTAACGATCTTTTGTGATCTTGGCAAGTTTAAGGTTTGATAATGCTTCTTCTAAACTAGCTTTTAGTTGACTAGTGTCTAGTTTAAATAAAAGATCGCCTTCTTTAACTTCTTGTCCACTCTTAAAATTAATTTCACTTACAATACCACCAGATTGAGAAGATATCTCTGTGGATTGAATAGCTTGCGCTTCACCAATAGTGTTTATTACCTGTTTCCAGTCTGTTTTTTCTACAACTGAAGATGTTACAGCTACAGGCTGAGGCACGTATGAAGCCATACCTTTTTTAATCATACTTTGAATAAGTTCGGCAAATCCAAAAATACTTCCAAAGAGTATTAGTGTTGCTACTACAACAGCTATTGAGGCGGTACGCTTGTTTTTGAGGAGAGAAAGTTTTGTTTTTATATAGTTGATTTGGAAAATAAAGTAGACAATTGCTAGAGATATTCCAAGTTTGCCTAGTATGAGCCATGCTATGATAATGGTTGCTAGTACAAAAATCAGATAGTTTCTCTTACTAGAATTAATTTTTTCTTTAAGGTCTAAAAAAGTTTTTTTAAAATCCACTGTTATATCCCACTATTTTTTAAATATTCTTATAAATAAACTAATACAATTTATGCCTAATAGGCAAATGAAAAATATCAAGCTATATACTGCCAAACTAACACCAGAGATCTCTTCGGAAATACTAGTACAGCTACTAACAGTTCCTGTTAATGATTTTGTAGCATCAATTAACAATGGGTTGCTAATAGCACCACAGTCTGTTGGATCATTGGATATTGTTGATGAGAAGTATTGTAAATAAGCTTGATCGGCAGCGATATAGCAACCAACAATAGTGATTAATACAATTACTATCAGTACTATTGAACTAAATCCTTTTGAGCTGTTTTTGATTAACCCTAGGATACTAAATATCATAATGCATATAACACATAGTTGTTGAATTAGGCACATTGGGCAGGGCTTCCAGTTTAAACCGAAAATGGTAATCATAACTACAGCCAATGCGATTAAGCAAATAAAAGTATTAAATAAAAAAATATTTCTAAATATGAATCTCATCATTAAATTTTTCTAAAAACAAAGAAATTTTTGTAATTGTATCATAGATTTAATTGCTTTTTTATATTATCAATATAAAGCGATTCTATAGCGTTCGAGAGATCTTCTTTTGATACTGTTATGGTCAGGTCTTTAATATTAGAGGTATTTATGGCATGGAAAGTGTTTTTTAGCTGTTCAATAGTTCTGTTTGAAGTATTGGAATTATTTATTGTTAGATATTTTCTGTAAGTATTTGTGCTAACTTGTTGTAGCTCTTTATTTCTTATTAAATTTGCTTTTTTTAATAGTCTAAGAACATCTCTGGCACTTATGTTTTTAAGTTCAAAAATTTTTCTTATAGTTATGACTGCATTTAAGAGTTTGTATTGTTTGTTTGATAGAAGTAATTCCAGCTTTATATGTTTAACAAACTCATCTTTAATGTCTAGAAGACATAGGCATATTTTCTCATCATTTGAAGATTTTAAGTAAATTTTGCTCTCAAAGAAACTTGTGTTTGGTATTGTGTCTAAAGATTTTTTTATATATGGGAATGTCACCTCCAAGGCTTCAAGATTGTCTAATGTCTCAAAAAAAATCCTTGGGTTTTTAAGTGCCTTGATAAACTCTATATGCAAGCGCTCCTTAGTTAGGTAGTTTAGCTCTCCTGACTTGATAACAGAATCGACTATATTTATAGTTTCGTCAGCAACTGAGAAGTTAAAAGCGCTAAGTTGGGCTTTGAAGCGAGCTAGTCTAACCACGCGTAAAGGATCTTCGATAAAGGCTTCTGAAGTATGTCGAAGTATCCTCTTCTTAATATCAATCTGACCGTTAAAGGGATCGATTATCTTGTTATTTTTATCTATGGCTATAGAGTTGATAGTTAGGTCTCTGCGTTTTAAATCTTCTTCTAAAGAGATGTTGCTTGAAAAATTAACTTCAAAACCATGATAGCCTTTAGCTATTTTTTTTTCTGATCTAGCTAAAGCATACTCTTGTTTTGTTTTCGGGTGAATGAAAATAGGGAAGCTTGAAAGTACTTTTATAAACCCAGATTCAATCATTTGATTTTCTGTTGCACCAATCACCACCCAGTCTTTGTCTTTGGGGGTTATCCCGAGTAGCAAGTCTCTAACAGCACCACCAACTAAGTAAAACTCCATCGCTTAATAAACATCTTTCTGTTTGCTTTATGTTAACAGAAAAAAGTGTATAATTATCTGTTATTCGCGTTGGTTTTTTAACGGCTTTTTGTATTCTATGGCAAATTTGATTGATAAAATTGATCTTAAATCTCAGGGTTCGGGTAACCTAAGTGGTGAAATGACAAGTAAGCAAAGGGTGGGAACCCTTTATAAAAGGTTGTTGTCGCAGGTTAAACATTTGTGGCACTTTCTTGTTATTGCAGCTGTGGGTAGTGTGTTTTTCTCTGCTGCTGATGCTTCAATGATATATCTTATTAACCCTATATTGAATTATGGGTTTGGTCCTGGTGGCGATATTACTAAGCAAAGTGCTAGTATACTTATGCTTATGGGTGTTGGTATGGTAGGGCTTTTGACTTTGAGATCAGTAGGATCATTTTTGTCACAATACTTTATAGGGTCTTTAGGGCAGAAGGTTGTTTATAAATTTAGAAAAGATATTTATAAGAGATTTATGAATCTACCTGCTAGCTTTTTTGATAAGCATTCTTCAGGTCAGATTATATCAAGACTATTATATAATGTTGATCAAGTTACTGAGGCTACATCAACAGCTATTATCACAGTTGTGCAAGATGGTACTTTTGTTATTGGTCTTATAATAGTTATGGTGGTTTCAAGTTGGCAATTATCATTGTTTTTAATAATTATTGGGCCATTTCTAGGTTTGTTTATTTCTATAATAAATAAGAAATTCAGATCATTAAGTAGAAACACTCAGTCATCAATGGGTAATGTCACTCATACGGCAGAAGAAACGATAAGAAACTACAAAGAAATTAGAATCTTTGGTGCGCAACATAAACAACAGAATAAATTTTTTAGAAATCTTGATTATACTTACTCTCAGCAGATTAGAACAATTGCGTTAGATGCTCTTACATCACCTGTTATTCAGATTATTGCTTCACTAGTTCTTGCTTTTTCACTATTCACAATCGCAATCTTTGGGACTAATGAAGGAGGAGGTTCGTCTTGGTTAACAGCTGGTTCTTTTGCGTCATTCTTCGCTGCTGCTGCTGCCATTCTAAAACCAATTAAGAATCTTACCAAGGTTAATGTCGTTATTCAAAAAGCTGTAGCAGCTACAGAAGATATATTCTATATTTTAGACTACCCGGCAGAGAAAGAAACAGGTAATAAAGAGCTTGATAAGGTCCGTGGTAAAGTAACAATCAAAGATGTTAGTTTTGCATTTGGAGAGCAAAAAGTTCTTAATGGTGTAAGTACAGAGATTGAAGCAGGAGAAACCGTAGCTTTTGTTGGTAAATCAGGGAGTGGTAAGACAACGCTTACGAGCATTATTTCAAGATTTTATACCCAGCAGAAAGGTGAAATATTATTAGATAATGTTGATATACGAGATTTGACTTTAGAAAACTTAAGATCGCATCTATCTATGGTTTCACAAAATGTTCATTTATTTGATGATACTGTATTTAATAATATAGCATTTGGACTTTCAAGAGATGTTTCTGAAGAAGAAGTAGTTGATGCTCTTAAAAGAGCTAATGCTTATGAGTTTGTTCAAGAGCTTTCTGATGGTATTCATACTAATATTGGTAATAATGGTTCTAAATTGTCAGGCGGTCAACGTCAGAGATTATCTATTGCTAGAGCTCTATTGAAAAATGCTCCAGTGCTAATATTTGATGAGGCAACAAGTGCGCTTGATAATGAGTCCGAAAGAGTGGTTCAACAAGCATTAGAAAGCTTAACTAAATCTTGTACTACTATAGTTATTGCACATAGGTTGAGTACGGTTGAAAATGCCGACAAAATTGTAGTGATGGATGACGGTAAAATGGTTGAAAGTGGTAAGCATGAAGAGCTTCTGGCGAAAGGTGGACTTTATACTAGGCTATATCAATCAGGACTTCAGTAATACTAATGATAGGTAACATTTGGTATAAACCTCAGCTAGGGATACTTAGTTATATTTTAAGTCCTATCGCTTTTATTTTCTCAAAAATTGCTCATAATCGTAAAATTAGGCTACAGAATAATCAATATAAGTCAAAAATTCCTGTAATTATAGTGGGAAATATCTCCGTTGGTGGAACTGGTAAAACTCCTGTAGTGAGGATGTTTGCTAATCAATACCTAGAGCAAGGTAAAAAGCCAGTTGTAATCAGTCGTGGCTATGGCGCTAAGGCAGAAAAATATCCTTTTGAAGTCGACTCAAAGACACCTGCAAGTGTATGTGGTGATGAACCGGCAATGTTATTTGATGCATTAGATGGTAAGGTGCCAATAGTAATATCTCCACACAGGGTTGATTCTGTTAAATATATTGAAAAGAATTATCCTGATGCCGATGTTATTATATCCGATGATGGTTTACAGCATTATAAACTAGCTAGAACTAAAGAGGTGGTAGTAATCGATGCCAGTAGGATGTTTGGCAATGGATTATGTCTACCAGCTGGACCTCTCAGAGAACCGGTAGAAAGACTAAAATCAGTGGATCAAATAATCGCCATAGGTAATCTTGATAACCAAAACTATAGTGAGTTATTAAATTATAATTCTAATATTGTCAGAGCTAAAATCAAGGCGACAAAATTTGTAAATCTTGTAACAAAACAAAGCATACCTATAGATAGTTTCTATGGTAAATCAATAGATGCTGTTGCTGGTATTGGTAACCCTGATAAATTTTTTAGCTCGCTGGATGAGCTTGGAGTGAATATCTACCATGAGCATATCTTCAGAGATCATCATAAATATACGCACAAGGATTTTGAACATTTTGATCCTGAACAGATAGTTATTATGACTTATAAGGATGCAATTAAGTGTAAAGATTTTGCCAAGAGTAATTGGTGGTATCTTGATATAGCCTTAGAGCCTTATTGATTATTCGGTTAAGCTGAAAATTTGTCACTAGAATGGAAGTCTAGAGTATAAATCAGTTTGATATACCAAAGCATATATATTACTATTAACCTGATAAAAAAGTAGCTACAAAATCTATGAAAAAAATTGTTTTAGTTGATGGATCATCATATCTTTTTAGGGCATATCATGCTTTACCAAACCTTACTAATAGTCAAGGTGAGCCAACAGGGGCTATTATAGGCGTGATTAATATGCTTAAGAAACTGCCTGCCATGTATGATACCGAGTACATCACAGTAGTCTTTGACCCTAAGGGTAAGAACTTTCGTCATGAGATGTATCCTGAATACAAAGCAAATCGTAAAGCGATGGATGATGAGCTTAGAGTACAAATCCAACCATTACATCAAATTATCGAGAATATGGGATTTCCATTGATAATAAAAGATGGCGTTGAAGCAGATGATGTAATAGGAACATTGGCAAGAGATCTTGAGCAACAAGGCTATGATGTCATTATATCAACCGGTGATAAGGATATGGCACAGTTAGTCACGGATAATGTGACTCTTTATGATTCTATGAAAAATGTAACTACTGATGTGGTGGGAGTTATAGAAAAATATCAAATTAGACCAGATCAAATTATAGATTATTTAGCTTTGATGGGTGATTCTTCAGATAATATCCCAGGAGTACCAAAAGTAGGTCCTAAAACAGCAATTAAATGGCTACAAGAATATGATGATATTGATGGTGTTATTGCCAATCAAGATAATATCAAAGGTAAAGTTGGAGAAAATTTACGCAATAATATCGAGTTACTCAAATTATCCTATAAATTAGCAACTATAAAGTGCGATGTGGAGCTTAATCTATCTATAGAAGATTTAAAATGTAAAAATGCAAATAAAGAATACTTATATGAGGTGTTTACACGTTATGAATTTAAATCTTTACTTAAAGATTTAAGTATTCCATCTTCACTAAAGTTAACAAAACCGCAACCTAAAAATATAGAGGTTGACTATAAGATAGTTGCAACACTAGAGCAACTTAATGATTTGGTCAAAGAATTGGAAAGTAGCAGTAGTTTTGCATTTGATACGGAGACAGATTCTCTTAATACTTATGAAGCGAACCTTGTTGGTCTATCATTTTGTGCAAAAGAGGGTCGAGCTTACTACATTCCTTTACAACATAGATATCTTGGAGTTCCACAACAGTTAGAACTAGAAGTGGTTTTAGATAGTTTAAAACCTATTTTCGTAGATTCTCAAAAGTCTAAAGTTGCCCACAATTTTAAATTTGATGAAAAAGTTTTGTCAAAATATGGAGTTAAGATAGTTAATCAAGTTAATGATACTATGATTATGGCATATGTGCTAAAAAGTAGTGGTAAACATGATATGGATAGCTTATCAAAAGAGCATTTGGGTATTGAGCCAATCGCGTATACGACATTAGCTGGAGCTGGTCGTAATCAGTTGACATTAGATCAAATAGATATAGAAAAAGTAGCTAAATATGCTGCTGAAGATGCTGATATTACATTTAGACTTTATAATCATTTCTTGAAAATGCTAAAAGATGATGAAGTGTTATATAGTCTATATTCTAAGGTTGAAATGCCGTTGACTATTATCCTTAATAATATGGAAAAAACTGGTGTTAAGATAGATGCTGATAAACTTATACAACAAAGTGCTAATCTTGAGGACTCTATAAAGGAGCTTGAAGTTAAGTGCTATGATCTTGCTGGTCAGGAGTTTAATTTAGCTTCACCTGTACAGTTAAGAGAGATTTTGTTTGAAAAGATGAGGCTTCCCCCAGTCAAAAAGACAGCAAAGGGTCAGGCTTCGACATCTGAAGAAGTTTTGGTGCAACTAGCCGAAGAGTATGAAATAGCAGCATTAATAATGAAGTATCGTCATCTATCAAAGCTTAAAAATACTTATACAGATAAGTTGCCAAAAATGCTTGATATAAATGGTCGCGTTCATACTTCGTATAATCAGACAGGTACTGTGACTGGAAGACTTTCTTCATCAGATCCGAATTTACAAAATATTCCTATTAAGAGTCCTGAGGGGCGTAAAATTAGACAGGCATTTATTGCTGAAAATGATTTTTGTGTAGTTGCAGCGGATTACTCTCAGATTGAACTGAGAATTATGGCGCATTTATCAAAGGATAAAAACCTTTTAAAAGCTTTTAATCAAGGCTTAGATATTCATAGTGCTACTGCGGCTGAGGTTTTAGGTATAGGTCTTGATGAGGTTACTAGTGAGCAACGAAGAAGGGCTAAAGCAATAAACTTTGGACTTATTTATGGTATGAGTGCTTTTGGATTGGCTAAACAGTTGGAAATACCAAGAGCAGAAGCTCAAGAATATATAGATGTGTATTTTAATCGTTATCCAAGTGTAAAAGAGTATATGACTACAGCTAAAGAATTTGCAAAGCAAAATGGTTATGTTGAGACTATACTTGGAAGAAGATTGTACCTACCAGAAATTAGTGCTAAAAATGCAATCCAGAGAAATGCTGCTGAAAGAGCTGCTGTTAATGCTCCTATGCAAGGTACAGCAGCAGATATTATTAAAAAAGCTATGATAGATGTTAACACTGTTATTTTACAAGAGTATAATGATGACATTAAAATGGTCATGCAAGTGCATGATGAATTAGTATTTGAAGTTAGAAAGCTCAATCTTGATGAAGTAACTGCGAAAATAAAAAGTATAATGGAATCGTCTATTAAGTTAAGTGTTCCCCTAGAGGTAAATGTTGATTCTGGTGAGAGTTGGGATCAAGCACATTAAATTATAGTTATAGGATGTTTTATGTTATTAGTAATGGATGTGGGGAACTCTCATATACATATAGGTGTTTTTGAGGGAGAAAATATAGTTTCTCAAATAAGATATGCTACTTCATCAGTCGATTCCACATCGGATCAGATAGGTGTATTTCTAAGACAGGCATTAAGAGAGAACTCAGTAGATTTAGCTCAGATAGAAGGTTGTGCTATATCATCAGTTGTTCCTCACTTAAATTATTCTTTAGGCTCTGCTGTCATAAAATACTTTGATATGAAGCCATTTTTTATTAGTATGGAGACTACTGATCTTGATATGTCTTCTGTTGAAGCTCATCAAGTAGGAGCAGACAGAATAGCTAGCTGCATTGGAGCTATAGCTGATTATCCTAATAAAAATTTACTAATTATTGATTTAGGTACAGCAACTACTTTTGATTTAGTAACTAAGGATAAAAAGTACTTAAGTGGCTCAATTATGCCGGGTGTTAAGCTTTCACTGAATGCTTTGTGTCAAGGAGCTTCGCAGTTGTCTTCAATAACTATTGTCAAACCAGAGGTTGCCATTGGTTATGATACTAAGACTAATATTCGTTCAGGGTTGTATTATGGTCATTTAGGAGCATTAAGAGAGCTTAAAGCCAGAAGTTTAGAAGAATTTGGAGCCCCTGTTTATACTATAGCAACAGGTGGATTTGCAGGATTGTTTAAAGATGAAGGAATCTTTGATGAGATATCTCCTGATTTGATTTTGCGAGGGATTAGAATTGCATTCCTAGAGAATAACAAAAAAGGTGTTTAGTGATTATGTTAAAGAATAAAAAAGCGGTCATTTTATTATTTGATTCATTTGGTATAGGACAAGCACCTGATGCTGCTGATTTTGGTGATGAAGGATCAGATACTTTAGGTCATATTGTTGACTATTTTACTAACAATGGCATGAGTATCAAACTCCCAAACTTAGCAACAAAAGGTTTGTTGAAGGCTGCTGAATACAATAGGTGTAAAGAATTTAGTCAACAAGTTGGTCATATAGATGTTATTGAAAATGCAAAGTATGGCTATTGTGCTGAGGTTAGCAAAGGTAAGGATACACCGAGTGGTCACTGGGAGCTAGCTGGCGTGCCTGTTATGTTTGATTGGTACTACTTTACCAATAAAGGTGATCAAGGTTATTTTGATAAAGAGTTTATTGATGAATGGGTTGAACGAGCTGGACTTACCGATGGTTTTATAGATGCTGGCCATGCATCAGGAACAGAAGTTCTAAAAGAGCATGGTTGCGAGAGTTGTGTTACTAAGAAGCCAATTGTTTATACATCTGCAGATAGCGTTTTTCAGGTTGCTGCTCATGAAGATTATTATGGTTTAGATAAATTATTGAATATCTGCAAAATAGCTAGAGAAATTCTTGATGAGATGGGAATGAAAGTTGGTAGGGTTATTGCTCGTCCATTTATTGGGGAGTCTGCCGATGAATATACTCGTACTGGTAATCGTAAGGATTTTTCGATATTGCCACCGGCACCAACATTACTTGATAAGTTAACTAATCAAGGTGGTAAAGTTGTTTCAATAGGTAAAATTGCTGATATTTATGCTAATCAAGGTATATCTAAAAAAGTAAAAGCTACAGGACTAGAAGAGTTATTTGATAATACGATTAGAGAGTATGAATCAGCAAAAGAAAATACATTGGTGTTTACAAACTTTGTTGACTTGGATTCAAGTTATGGTCATCGTAGAGATCCTAAAGGGTATGGTAAAGCATTAGAGTATTTAGACTCAAGAATTCCAGACTTAGATGCTAAGCTAGATGAAGATACTATTGTTATACTGGCAGCAGACCATGGTTGTGATCCAACTGCACCAGGCTCAGATCATACAAGAGAATGTGTACCGTTTTTATTATGGGGCAGGAATATCGAAGCAGAGTTCATTGGGGCAAGGGATACATTTGCGGATATTGGTCAAACAATTGCTGATTATATGGGTGTAGAGCCTCTGAGATATGGTAAGTCAATCTTTGGAGCTAATAATGACAACTAGACAGAAGATAGTATCATTAATGGACTTGACTCAGCTAGGTGAGAGTGACACTGATGCTGATATCGTTAAGCTATGCGCAAAAGCTAAAAATTCTTTAGGTGAAGTTGCTGCAATATGCGTTTATAAACAATTCGTCCCTGTAGTTAAAAAAACTTTAGGTAGTGATTTTAAAGTTGCAACTGTGATTAATTTCCCTAAGGGGAATAGCTCAGTTGAAGATATTGTCTTAGAAGCTAAAGAAGCAGTATCATTAGGAGCAGATGAGATTGATTTAGTAATTGATTATAATGAATATATCCAAAAAGGTCATTCACAAAAATCATGTGATATGATCGAGAAAGTCAAAAATGTATGCCAAGATCGTGTCTTGAAAGTCATAATTGAATCAGGCGAATTAAATGAAGATAACTTAATCAGTAAAGCAAGCCATGATGCGATAGTAAATGGAGCTGATTTTGTTAAAACATCTACAGGTAAAACACCAAATGGCGCAAGCTTAGGAGCCGCTAAAGTGATTTTAGAGACTATAAAAAACTCTGGATATGAGGTTGGTTTTAAAGCTTCTGGTGGTATTAGAGAAGAAGCTCAGGCCTTAGGATATATTAAACTAGCGGAAGAAATTATGTCAAAAAAATATGTAGTAGCAGATAGCTTTAGATTCGGAGTTAGTGGTTTACTCGATAACCTTTTAAATGGAGAAGTTAGTAGTGGCTACTAGGATATTGTTTTTTATACTCGGTATTGTTGTTGTTTTTGTTTTAGCTTATATATGGAGTAGTGACAGGAAAAAAATCAGGTATAAAAACCTAGTGGTTATTTTGGTTGTACAAATAGCTCTTGGCTTTTTCATGCTTGAGTCTGAAGTAGGTATAAAGGTTGTTGGTTTTATTGCCGAAGGTTTTGAGCATTTGCTTAACTATGCACATCAAGGATCAGCATTTATTTTTGGTGATCTTACTGATATGTCTAAAAATGGCTTCATTTTCTTTTTCAATGTGGGAATGCCTATTGTTCTAGTATCTTCACTGATTGGTATCTTACAGTACTTCAAAATACTACCTCTTGTAATTAAGGGCATAGGTTGGATTCTATCAAAAGTTACGGGTATGGGTAAGTTAGAATCATTTAATGCTGTTAGTTCACTTGCTGTCGGACAATCAGAAAACTTTATTAATTACAAAAAAATTATTGGCCATCTTCCTTCAAATGTATTGTATACAATGTCTGCAACGGCAATGTCTACAGTATCTTTAGCAGTTGCAGGTGCTTATATGTCATTATTAGATCCTAAGTATGTATGTGTTGCTCTAGTGATGAATATGTTTGGGACTTTCTTTGTGTTAAATATTATTAACCCTTATGAAGCTTCCGAAGAGTTTAGTTATGATAAGTTACATGAAGAGTTTGAAGAAGAGAAGCAAGGCTTCTTTGAGATGCTTGCCGAGTACATACTAGATGGTTTTAAAGTTGCTGTTATTGTTTCTGCAATGCTTATTGGATTTATTGCTCTAATTGCAATGTTAAATGCGATATTTAGTAGTCTATTTGGTCTAAGTTTTCAGGATTTGTTGGGTTATCTATTTTATCCTATGGCTTGGATACTTAATATTAATGGCGATGAGTTGCACGCAGCAGGACAGCTTATGGGTACTAAAATGGTAACTAATGAGTTTGTGGCGATGCAGATGATGAGTACACAGTCACAGCAATTTACAGAGCACACTAAAGCGGTTATATCAGTATTTTTGGTTTCCTTTGCAAACTTTAGTTCAATTGGGATAATCATAGGAGCGATTCAGGCTTTGAGTAAAGAAGCATCTGTTAAAGTTTCTAAATTTAGTTTGAAAATTCTTTATGGTGCAGTGTTGGTTAGTTTTTTATCAGCATGTGTAGTCGGATTAATAGTTTAAAGGTAAAGTTGTGATCTCAAGACTTTTGTTCTTTATTCTTGGAGTTGTAGTTGTTTTTTTATTAGCTTTTATTTGTAGCTCAGATAGAAAAGCTATCAAATACCGCTCTTTATTTATAATAATGACTGTGCAACTAGTGATGTGTGTGGTTCTACTAGAAACACGTTTTGGTGTTGTTATTATGAATGGTTTTGCTAATGTTTTTGATTTTTTGATTGATAAGTCTCAAGTTGGCGTAAGATTTGTTTTTGGTAATATTGATACTAATGAAAATAATGGTTTTGTTTTATTTTTAAATGTTTTGATGCCAATAGTCTTTATTTCTGCACTCATTGGTATCCTACAGTACCTTAAGATTCTACCTTTAGTTATTAGAAGTGTTGGATTTTTATTATCCAAGGTTAGTGGTATGGGTAAGTTAGAATCATTTAATGCTGTAAGTTCAATATCACTTGGGCAAGCAGAGAATTTTTTAGCATATAAAAATATTATTGGACATTTATCTCCGAATGTTTTGTATACAATGGCGGCTACGGCAATGTCAACAGTATCTTTGTCGATATTAGGATCATATATGACTATGATTGATGCAAAATATGTATGTGTGGCAATTATTATGAATATGCTAAGTACTTTTTTTGTACTACATATAATAAACCCCTATGATTATAAAAAAGAGTCTAGTTATGAAGAGTTAGAGGTTGATTATGATACAGACAGTAAAAGAGCTTTTTTTGTAGTATTAGGAGAATACATCCTCGATGGTTTTAAAATAGCTGTTGTAGTTGCGGCAATTTTAATTGGCTTTATGGCTCTAATAGCTACACTAAATTCAGTTTTTGAAAGTATATTAGGTATTTCATTTCAAAACTTATTAGGTTATTTGTTTTATCCATTTGCGTGGGTTCTACATATTCCTGCAAGTGAGCTTTTATTTGCTGGAAAAGTGATGGGTACAAAATTAGTATCAAATGAGTTTGTGGCGATGTTGATGGTTAAAGATAATATGGCTAATTTATCATTACATACTCAGGCGGTTATTTCTGTGTTTCTAGTGTCTTTTGCAAATTTTAGCTCAATTGGGATTGTGGTTGGTACAATATACTCGTTAAGTAAAAGGTCTGGGGAGATAGTGGGTGCTTTTGGTTTAAAAATGCTGTTTGGAGCCACCTTGGTTAGTTTTCTATCAGCAGTAATTGTAGGATTATTTATATAAAAAGATATGTCAAAATTTATAGTTATAGAAGGTCTTGATGGTGCTGGCAAAAGTACAGCTATTGGTTTTATTAAGAAATATTTAGATTCTAAATCTTTAGCAGCAGTATATACACGTGAACCAGGTGGTACTAAAGTGGCTGAAGAATTAAGAAGTATAGTTCTACATAATGATTATGATGAAGAGATTCATCCGGATAGTGAACTACTGATGATTTATGCAGGAAGAATACAGCATTATAGAAATCTTATAGCCCCAGCTCTAACTAAGGGAGTTAATGTTGTATCAGATAGGTTCTATTGGTCTAGCATGGCTTATCAAGGTGGTGGCCGAGAGCTTGGTTTTGATAAGTTAAATGCTCTAAATGAGACATTCTTAAAAGATTGTCAGCCTGATTTAACAATATATTTAGATATTGATCCTGCTGTTGGATTGGCTAGAGCAGGTAAAGTAGGTTCTCCTGATAGAATTGAGAAAGCAGGTTTAGCATTTTTTGATAGAACAAGAGCTGTTTTCAAGAGTTTAGTGACAAAAAATAACAATGCCTATGAAATTGATGCTTCTCAGTCTATAGATGCCATCGAAAAAGAAATCTACACCATTTTGGATAAATATTTTTAGTTTTAAATAAAAATATTTCTAGTAAAATCTTTGTTAGTTGATTTATATAAGAAGATAAAAATTATGAGTAATATTTTAAAAGAAATTGCTAAAAGAAGAACTTTTGCAATTATTTCTCACCCTGATGCGGGTAAGACAACAATTACTGAGAAGATGCTTTTGTTTGGAAATGCTATTAAAACAGCAGGAACAGTAAAAGCTAAAAAAAGTGGTGTGCATGCGACATCTGATTGGATGGAAATGGAAAAAGAAAGAGGGATATCTATCACAACCTCTGTAATGCAGTTTCCTTATAATAATAAAATTGTAAATCTACTTGACACTCCAGGACATGAGGATTTTTCCGAGGATACTTATCGTACATTAACGGCAGTAGATTCAGCATTGATGGTTGTTGATGCTGTTAAGGGTGTAGAAGATCGTACAATTAAGCTTATGAATGTTTGTCGTCTTAGGGATACACCTATTTTGACTTTTATGAATAAATTTGACCGAGATACAAGAGATCCATTAGAGCTTCTGGACGAGGTTGAAGACATTATGAAAATCAAGTGTGCTCCTATGAATTGGCCAATAGGCATGGGTAAATTCTTCAAAGGAGTTTATGATTTGTATGAAGATGAAGTTACTCTTTTTGAAGGAGGGCATGGTCATGAAATTCATCCTTATAAAAAAATTAAAGGTTTAGTTAATGCTAAAAATGAAATTGGTACAGAGCTATTTGATGACTTGGAGATGGAAATAGAACTAGTACGTGGAGCTAGTCACGAGTTTGATCAAGAAGCATTCTTAAAAGGAGAGCTAACACCTGTATATTTTGGAACAGCGTTATCTAACTTTGGTGTAAAAGAGATGATGGATGGTTTTACAGCTTATGCACCTGATCCGCAGCCACGCGAGACAAATGAAAGGCTTGTAAATACAGATGAAGGTAAGCTAACAGGCTTTGTGTTTAAAATACAGGCTAATATGGATGATAAGCATCGCGATAGAATTGCCTTTTTTAGGATATGTTCAGGTAAATATGAGAAAGGAATGAAAATTTATCATGAACGAACAGGCAAAATGATGCAAATATCAAAAGCTTTAACATTCATGGCAGGTGAGCGCGAGCAAGTTGAAGAGGGTTATGCTGGAGATATAATTGGTTTGCATAATCACGGTAGTATTCAGATAGGTGATAGTTTTACTCAAGGCGAGAAGCTTAAGTTTAAAGGTATTCCAAATTTTGCGCCAGAGATTTTTAAGAGAGTTAAGCTGAATGATCCACTCAAGATGAAGGCTTTACAAAAAGGACTGGTGCAACTATCGGAAGAGGGTGCAACTCAAGTCTTTAAGCCAGTGATTTCTAATGATCTTGTACTTGGAGCTGTTGGTATACTTCAGTTTGATGTGGTTGCTCAACGTCTTGCCTCAGAGTATAACGTTAAGTGTTCTTATGAAGGGGTCAATGTATCATTGGCTCGCTGGATTTTTTGTGATGATGAGAAAAAGCTTAATGATTTTAAGAAAAAATATGAGGCTAATCTATCATATGATGGTGCTGGCTATCTTACATATCTTGCGCCAACAGGAGTAAACTTGCACTTAGCGCAGGATAAAAATCCTGATATTATATTTAGTGCTACAAGAGAGCATTAAAATCATATACTTTTTAAGTAAAAAAAATATGCTATAATTTTCAAGTATTTGTTTATAAATTTATATTAGGGTGCTAGATGTTTAAGGGTATCAATAAGATTCTTGCCGCTGGATGTGCGTTGGTTATGGTAGCGCCTGCATTCGCGATGGAGATATATACAGTTAAGTCGAATGACTATTTGTATAAAATAGCAAAAAGCCATTCAGTGAGTGGTGTAAGTACTTCTGAATTAACTGATGCAATAAAAGGCATAAATAAATCTGAGATTCCAGGAATCGTTGATAATAGAATCAAAATTGGTGATAAACTTGCCATTCCTACTACTAAAGGTGAAGTTGAAGATGGTCTAACCTTGACAAGAAATCGGATGATTCAAGGTTCGTATAATCAGCCTTCTTCTAGTAATGATTCATCAAGTACACCTAAGCTTGGCGATCAAACAATGGTTTCAACAGATTCTGAATCTGATAGTTCATCATCCCCCAATGTATTAAGTGAGGATAAGATTCCAACCTTAATACCTGGAGAAGAAAATGCTCACGAAGCATATAAAAGTAATCTAGATAGCCAAATAAGTTCAGCAAATATTCAAGAAAATGAATCATATGAAGAAAGCTCATTTTCATTTTTAGGCTCACTATTTAAGTTTATTGTTTATATCGTAGTTTTAGCCGTGGCTGTTATTGTCGGTAGGAGATTTTGGGAAACAAGAAACTCGAAGAAAGAACAGGAGTTAGAAATAATCTCAAGAAAGAAAAGAGATCACCTAATGTCACGTATTTCTCCTGTTGTTTCGGGAAATGAGTTTTATAGTTCTCGAAAGTCTAATAGTGGCCCTCAAGAAGAGTTTGATTTTTTTGATAATGCTAATAAAGTTAATTCTAATAGCCAAAACAAGGCTAGTTCAGAAGACTTTGAGCATGAGCTAAATGAAGATATTTCTGAGAACAATGAATCTGCTGAAATAACTAATAATATATACTCTGAGAGAGATAATGTTGTAGTTAAAACAGAACGAGGAGTTGTATTTGAAACTAATACTGATGAAGCACTTTTAAATGCTGATGATGAATCTAAAATTCAAGAATTAGATTCTCAAGAGCAGGCCGAGCAGGAGCTTCAATATGTAAATGAGCTTGTTGAGCAATTTTTGGATAGTGAAAAGTATGTTGAAGCAAGTATTACTATTCAAGATTCATTAGAGAAGAATCCTAATAATATTGATTTACGTTATAAGCTTTTAGAAGTTTATGCTCAGGCAGGGGACGAAATTGCTTTTGAAGGAGAAGTTCACTTTATAAAGTCTAAAAACATTGTAAGCATGTTTGATCCTTTGCATCAAAAGATAGCAAAGCTTAGAGATAAATATTTTGAGTAGTCGATTTTTATAATAATTTTTCTAGAGTATAACTAAATGTTTTTTAAAAAGAAGAAAGAAGTTCAGTCATCACCTGAAATAGAAAGAGTTCACGAACAAGATAATAAAAAAGGACTATTTTCAAGGCTTCAGTCAGGTCTATCAAAGACAGCTAGTAAGTTTGGAAGTGGCTTAAGCACCATTCTTATGGGGCAAAAAGTAGTTGATGAAGAGCTGCTAGAAGATATTGAAATGCAACTTTTAACATCTGATGTTGGTGTTGAAGCTACTGACGAAATAGTTGAGTATTTACGTGGGAAAGTAGCAAGAAATGAGCTTCAGACGGCAGATAAGCTTAATGAAATTATTCAGGATAAACTGACAGAAATTATTTTGCCGTGTCAGCAACCATTGCAGATTAATCATGAAAATACTCCTTATGTAATACTTATTGTCGGTGTAAATGGTGTAGGTAAAACAACAACTATAGGTAAGCTTACCAAAAAACTACAGTCTGAAGGTAAATCAGTAATATTAGCAGCTGGAGATACTTTCCGTGCAGCAGCAGTTGAGCAGCTTCGAGAATGGGGTGATAGAAATAATACGCAAGTTGTCTATCAAAAAGAAGGAGCTGATAGCGCGTCAGTTATTTATGATGCTATAAGCTCTGCAAAATCTAGAGGTATCGATGTAGTAATAGCAGATACTGCAGGACGTTTGCATAATAAAGATAATCTGATGCAAGAACTAAAAAAAGTTGTTAAGGTAATTAAAAAAGTCGATGATTCTGCACCTCATGAAACAATGCTTGTTGTAGATGCTACAACTGGTGGTAATGCTCTTAGTCAAGCTGAGGCATTTAATGAGATTGTTAACCTAACAGGTATAACAATCACTAAACTTGATGGTACTGCAAAAGGTGGAATAGTCTTCTCAATTGCTAAGAAAATGGGACTACCACTTAGATTTATCGGTGTTGGTGAGAAGATTGACGATCTGCAAGTATTTAATGCAAAAAACTTCACAAGCGCATTGTTTAGCTCTAATTCACAACAGTAATAAGTTTAGTTATTGAAACTTCACATTAGTAGAATATTTTTTGTTAAAATATTGTCTATCTAGTTATATAAAATATTGATTCTAATGTCTAATAAAGACTTTCTTTCAGGGTTAAATCCCCAACAAAAAAAAGCGACCTTGCTAGAGGATCGTAATTCTTTGATACTTGCTGGAGCCGGTAGTGGCAAAACAAAAGTTTTAACTTCTCGTATAGCCTATCTTTGTCGTGATAAAGGAGTATCTGTTGAAAATATTCTAGCTGTAACATTTACAAACAAAGCCGCTAAAGAAATCCAGCATCGAGTTGAGAAAATGCTTGGTATTTCAACTTTTGGTATGTGGATAGGTACTTTTCACGGTATTGCTCATAGATTATTACGTAAGCATGCTCATGAGTTGGGCTTAGATAAGAACTTTAGGATTCTTGATCAAGATGAGCAAGCTCAATTAATCAAAAAAGTAATTAAGAGTTTGGATCTTGATGACAAAAAATATCCACCAAAATTATTGCAAAACTTTATTAATAAACAAAAAGATAAGGCTGTTCGTAGTAACAAATTAACAAAGCAGTATGATATTAATTATGCTCATATTTATACAGCTTATGAAGAGAGATTGCTGTTAGATAATGCTTTAGATTTTGCCGACTTACTTTTGTATTTATATGAATTGTTTTCTCTTAACCAACAGCTTAGAGAATACTATCAGAGTTTATTCAAGTATATTTTGATAGACGAGTTTCAGGATACTAACCAAGTCCAATATGTGTGGTTGAAGTTACTTGTTACAGATAATAACTACATGATGGCTGTTGGTGATGATGATCAGTCAATATATGGTTGGCGCGGAGCCGTTGTTGATAATATTCACAAATATGTCGCAGATCTAAATGATGTTGAAATCATAAAGTTAGAGCAAAATTATCGTTCAACGAAGAATATTCTTAAAGTAGCCAATTCTGTAATCAAAAATAATGATAATAGAATGTCAAAAGAACTATGGTCTGCTGCTGAAGATGGCGAAAAAGTTGAAGTATATTGTGCAGTTAATGAGCGGGATGAAGCGAAGTATATTATAGATAAAATTCGCCAGTTACATGATGTTGGAGTCGATTACTCTGATATAGCAATTTTATATCGCTCAAACTACTTGTCGCGTGTCCTTGAGGAGAGTTGTATTTATGCAAGTATACCTTATAGGATTTATGGAGGTTTTCGTTTCTTTGATCGAGCTGAAGTTAAGGATGCCCTAGCATATTTAAGATTAGCTGTTACAAGTAATGATAACTTAGCATTTGAGAGAATTATTAATACTCCAACACGAGGAATTGGCAACAAAACTTTAGATACAATTCGTAATTTCTCACAGATTAATAATGTGTCATATTGGCAAGCCACTATAGATATTATCCAGAAAGAAATTGTAACAAAAAGAACCGCATCTCTTCTGTTAAAGTTTATAGAAATTATAAATGCTATTTCATCACAAATAAAAGACTTAAGTCTAGATAAGCTTCTTGAAACTGTAATCAATGAAAGTGGTTTGTTGGCATCATATCAAGAAAAAGATACTGAAAAAGATCGTCAAAAAATTGATAACTTAAAAGAGTTAATAAGTGCAGCTAAAGATTTTGAACCGCAGATAGAGTTACTTGATGATAATACTGATATACTACAAGATTTTTTGTCTTTTGCAGTGCTAGAAGCTGGTGAGATGCAGGCTGATGAAAATACAGATAGTGTTCAGCTAATGACAATACATGCGTCAAAAGGTTTAGAATTTCGCTATGTTTTCTTAGTAGCAGCAGAAGAAGGGGTATTTCCTCCTAGCTCGATTATTAATGCTGAAGAGGCATATACTAGTTCAGAATCTAAAAAAATCCAAGAAAAGCTAGCTGAAGAGAGACGTTTATTTTATGTTGCTGTTACAAGAGCTATGAAGGCTCTAACCATTAGCTATGCTCAAGTGCGTAATATCTTTGGTAGAAGTAGTTTCCAAGTCAAATCACGCTTTCTGATGGAAATAGACTCTGAACATATTAATGAAGGTAAACTAACTGTAGGATCTCAAAATAAACCAAAGTTAAAGCAAAAATCAAATTTTGGTGTATCTCCTTTTGACTTTCTTAAGTCAAATGATACAAAAGGTAATAAGTTCAAAAAGGGAGATAAGGTGTTCCATAAAGTCTTTGGTAAGGGGATTTTTGTCAAAGCACAATCTCAAGGTTCAAAAGAGTTTTATACTGTGGACTTTGGTACAGATGTTGGTCAGAAAATACTGTTAGCAGATATTGCAAATCTAGTTAAGCTTTAATACTTTTGATCATGTTTCTCATGATAATAAATGCTAAAGTCAAAACAGTAATAAATGCGATCGTTATACTTGTACTTGCGTTTATATTAAAGTGATCACCACCATCAATCGCTAGTCCAGCACTGAGTTGTCCAATCTCTATTACTAATGTTATAAGCATATTTGTGATTGCAATCCCAACCGCAGCAAAACTTGGAGGGCATATCTTATTAAAGTAATACCACACTAAGACTTGTGATGCTGAAAAAGTGCCAAATAAGAACGCAATACTAATAGCATAATTCTTAAATAAATGAGCATTTACTAGTACGGATATTAGAATAATTCCAACTATTGAAATGGTTATGATTTTTTTGCCACTGAATTTGTTACACATATGTGTCATTATTGGTGAAAAAATAATCCAACCAATGAAAATCGCAGTTATCATGGTTGTTGAATATATACTGTCAAAACCGTAAGACTGCTTGAAATACAATACACCATATTGTGATGTTAAAATTACTGTTGGTGTATATAGAAGTCCTGCCCACATTGCGTTTTTCCAGATTAAACTATTTTTTATTAGCTGTTTACCTCGTTTTAGTATTTCACTAAATTTTGGCATAAGTGTCGAAGAATATCTTTCTTGTGGGATTATGATTTGAAAAAGCAGTGCTAGGGGCAGGGCTATAACCCCAGAATAGATAAAGATATTTATCCAAGAAGTATCATAGTGAGATATGATGACACTTATGTTTTGAGAAAATGCTGCAGCGAGTGTTCCGAGTGATATAACTAAACTTGTTATTATCGGGAAATATTTTGATTCAAAATTTTCTAAAGTAAGTTTTAGAACACCAATAAAAGCAAATGAAGATCCTAGTCCTACTAGTAATCTACCGAATAGTGCTAATTCGTAACCACCTGAGACAAAAATGATGTTACCAACTCCACAGAGTATAGTGGCACTGATAAGTACTTTCTTACTACCGTATCTATCAAGTAGTATTCCAGCAGGTATTTGCATTAGGAGGTATGTAATATTGTAACTAGATACTAAAAAAGAAAATCCAATATGTGTTGAAAGATTAAAGTGTTCAACTATTTGTTCTTGATAAGCACCTGTCAGTATTCTCAGAAAAAATTCATAGCAATAAAAACTAATTCCTACTACTAATACTAACGATAGTTTAAATTTTTGCATTACTAAATACCCAAAATGAATATTTCTTTAATTTATCTTTTCATTAGCTAAAAGTCTAATTAACTTTTTTTAACATGATCTAATTAGTATTAAATTATGATAATATTGGTTTTAAATATGGAGGTGTCAATTATGAAGAATGTAGTAGCTTTTTCTGTGTTATTTTTATGTTCTTTTTTTGCTTATTCTGATAATAAACTTGATCTAAAAACAGGTAAGTATTACATAACAGCAAATGATGCTTTTTATCGTCCAAGTACAGAGCGTGGAAATGAAGTGATAGATAGGGAAAATGCTTCTGATTTTTTGGTTAATGTTTCTGATAGTGCTATTGATATTACTGATAGCCTTACTTTTGATGCATATACTAGCTCTACTAACCTAATAGCTGAAGGATCTATGGGAGATCTCAAAGATACAAAGTTTTATACCCAGGAAACAAAGTTAGTTAAAAAATTGTGGAATGATAAGTTTGAGCTCTATGGTGGTACTGTGTTAGGAGCTAATCCATATCAGTTAAATAATGTTAATTCTGCATATGATACAGGGTCTCGTATAGCAGCGTTTGCTAGTGGAAGAACAGGCGCTAAGTATAATCTATCAGATAACTTTGGGCTTCTCTTGGAAGGGCAGTATAACTTAACTGGTGAAATGGCAGATAATACAGATATGTTTACAGGATTCGATGGAGCACAATATAAAGGCTCAAGGATGTTGAAAACAGGATTTGAATGGAATTTCTAAACTAGTTTTTAATGCTATCTAGATAGAGTAGCTAGTTTGGGCTCAAGAGAGATTATTTTATTTACATGTAGAGGGTTTTCTAGCATAATTTTTTAAATACTAAATCTCTATATTTCAAACTATGCAAAAAATTACCAGAGTTGGATTTACGATATGGTTTATATGTGCATTTTTTTATGCACTTGAATTCATAATACGAGCTTCAGGAAATTCACTTTATAATGACTTTTCTACAGCACCATATAACCTAACGCCAGAGCAAATTAGTGTTTTAAGCTCAGCATTTTATTGGGCGTATGTTGCTTCACAACTTCCAGCAGGTATTTTATTAGATAAGTTTGGTGTCAAAAGAATCATGGCAGTCAGCACCTTGATATTTTCTATAGGGGTTTTTATCGCAACTAGAGCGACATCTCCAGAATATCTTATTTTATATAGAGTATTAGCAGGTATTGGTGGAGGATTTGCTTTCTTATCTGCACTAAAAGCGATAGCTATATGGCTTCCTAAAAGAACTTTCCCTTTATTCACAGGGGCGACTCAGATGCTCATGTATGGCGCGGGAACTCTGACTGGATTGCCACTAGTTATTTTGGCCAATAATTTTAGTATCCAAGTTATAATGTCTGGAATTCTTATTGTCTCAGTAGTGTTATTTTTAAGTGTATTGTTTTTTATACCGTTTAAGGAGCCGCATAACCAGACAGATACAGATGAGTTGGCTGATACTCATACAAAGATTGAAGATATTCCAATAGTTTTTAAAATTAAACAAATATTATTAAATGGTTTTTTCTGTTTTACAATTTATGGAACTACAGCTATATTTGCTGATTTGTGGAGCTATAGGTTCTTAAGTTTGGATGGATATCCTGAGCACTATGCTGGTTTAGCATCATCTATGATATTTATTGGGATTGCAATTTTTAGTCCTTTATGGGGAGTTGTAGCAACGTTGTTAAACAAGCAAAAAGCCTTACTTACATGGGCTTCAATTTTTGGTTTGTTTATCGTTGTGGCTGTTGTATATCTACATGTTAATCCAATAATTATGTGTATATTGTGCGTGCTATGGGGTGGGATGCAAGCAGCTCACGTGCTTAATTTTACAATTTTGCGCCAACACATCAGTCCAATGTATATAGCTACTGGTATCGCGGCAGTCAATTTATTTATACCTTTAAGTGGTGCTGTGCTTCAGCCATTTGTTGGATATATGGTTTCATCTTTGGAGAATTATGGTTTTGCGCAACTAGAGGCGTTTAAATATTCATTATTCATTTTACCAGTATTAATGTTTTTATCTGTGTTGCTGTCTCTTTTTATTAAAGAGAAAAAAGCATAAAATATTTATTTAGAAATTTGTAGTTTTTTTACTTATGGAGTTTTTTATGTCAAAAGAATTTATATTAGCAGTAGACCAGGGGACCACTAGTTCTCGTGCTATTATCTTTGATAAGCAAGGTAATATTAAAAAGATAGCGCAAAAAGAATTTACTCAAATTTACCCAAAGAATGGTTGGGTAGAGCATGACCCTATGGAAATTTGGGCATCGCAAAGTAGTATTGTTAGAGAAGCTTTAGAGTATGCTAGAGTTTCTCCGCGAGATATAGCTGCAATAGGTATTACTAACCAAAGGGAAACCACAGTAGTTTGGGATAAGAATACAGGCCAGCCAGTTTATAATGCTATAGTTTGGCAGTGCCGAAGAACATCGCATATCTGCGATGAAATCAATAAAGATAAAGAATTTACTAATTATATTCGTAAAAATACAGGTCTTGTGGTCGACGCATATTTCTCCGGTACAAAAGTTAAGTGGATACTTGATAACGTGGATGGTGCTAGGGAGAAGGCAGAAAAAGGAGATTTACTTTTTGGAACAATCGATACTTGGTTAATCTGGAATTTAACTAAAGGTGAAGTTCACGCTACTGACTTTTCAAATGCTTCAAGAACAATGTTGTTCAATATCAATACACTTGAATGGGACAAAAAAATTCTAGAGTATTTAGATATTCCTGTATCAATGCTACCAGAGGTTAGATCTTCAAGTGGCGATTTTGGGCACACTCATCCAAGTACTTTGGGCGGCGCTAGAATTCCAATAGCTGGTGTGGCAGGTGACCAGCAGTCAGCTTTATTTGGTCATTGCTGTTTTGAGGAAGGTATGGCGAAAAACACTTATGGTACAGGGTGCTTTGCTTTAATGAATGTTGGTGATAAACCTGTGTTTTCTGATGCAGGGCTCCTTACGACTATTGCTTGGGCTGAGAATGGTAAGCCAACTTATGCTCTTGAAGGTAGTGTATTTATCGCGGGAGCAGTTATTCAATGGATTCGTGATGGTCTAGGTCTTGTACGCTCTGCTGAAGATAGTGAGTACTATGCTACAAAAATTGATTCAACGGATGGTGTTTATTTGGTGCCAGCTTTTGTTGGTCTCGGCACACCATACTGGGATATGTATGCTCGAGGGACTATTGTTGGTATTACTCGTGATACTAGGCGTGAGCATATCATAAGGGCAGCACTTGAGGCTATAGCTTACCAGGCAAAAGATGTTTTGGATTGTATGAAAGAAGGTACGGGTCTTGATTTAGCAGGGCTTCGAGTAGATGGTGGAGCGGTTCAAAATAATTTTCTAATGCAGTTCCAATCAGATATACTACAATCAAAGATTTCCAAGCCTAAAATTAATGAGATTACGGGTTTGGGGGCTGTGTTCTTAGCGGGTCTATCTGTAGGTTTTTGGAAAGATAAAGAAGAATTGAAATCTATTCTCACAACAGAGAAGACTTTTGAGCCACAAAAAGACCCTCAAACAGTGGCCCATGATTATAAGGGTTGGAAAAAAGCAGTAGATAGAAGTAAGGCTTGGGCTGAGTAATATTAGCAAATTTTGTGGTTGCTCTGTAAGAGTGGCGATTTTTTAGATATAAAGATTTGAAAAAAATAAATGAAAAACGAATACGACATAATAGTTATAGGTGGTGGTGCAACTGGGTTTGGTTGTGCTGTAGAGGCGGTTTCTAGAGGCTACAAAACTTTGCTTTTAGAAGCCTATGATTTTGGTAAAGGAACATCTTCAAAGTCGACTAAGCTGATACATGGTGGCCTGAGATACCTTGAGAATTTTGATTTTGCTTTGGTGAAAGAGGGGCTTGAGGAAAGATACTCATTCTTACATAACGCACCACACTTGACTCATAAGCAGTCTTATCTTATTCCAACTCGCAGTTATTTTGAGACTATTAAATATACAATTGGTGTGAAGCTATATGAGTTTTTGTCGGGTAAGTATAAAATTGGCAAAAGCTATAATCTAAATAAACAGCAAACATTGGCAGAGCTACCAAATATTGATGATTCGAAATTGCTGAAAAGTTTAGTTTATTATGATGGTCAGTTTGATGATACTAGATTACTGATCTCATTGATGAAGACTTTTGAAGCAAAAGGTGGTACAGCCCTTAACTATCATAAGGTTGAGAAGGTTTTTAGCTCTACAAATTCAAAATTAGATACTGTAAAAGTGGTTGATACCCTGTCAGGCGAGCAAAAAGAATTTACAGCTAAGCATATAGTGAATGCTACAGGGACATTTACAGATAAGACTATAGATATTGCAAATCAGCAAGACTCTCATAAATATGTATCAGTTGCTCAAGGTACACATATTGTTTTTGATAGAGAGAAATTCCCAACAGAGCATGCAATTTTAATTCCAGAAACAGAAGATGGTCGAGTGTTATTTATATTGCCTTGGCATAATCATTTAATCGTTGGTACTACAGATATCAAAAAAGAAGCTCCAAGTATTGAGCCAAGAGCTGAGAAGTCTGAGATTGATTTTATCCTAGAGACATTTAACCAGTATGCTAAAACTAAAGCTACAGTAGCAGATATCAAGTCTGTCTATTGTGGCCAAAGACCATTGGTGTCGCCAAAGAATGCTAAAAATACAGCAAAAATTTCGCGTAAGCATGAGGTTATAGAGTCAAAAAATGGCTTAATCACAGTTGTTGGTGGTAAGTGGACAATCTTTAGAAGGATGGGGCAGGATGTTATAGATTTTATCGAGACTAAAAAAATTGCTCAAAAGACTTCCAAGACTTCTAATGAGTTACTTGTTGACGCTATTGAACCAAAAGATGCTTATCCACTAAAGGTTTATGGTAAAAATGCTGAAGATATTAAATCAATCCAGACAGAGCTTGATAATTTTGAGTTGTTACATGATGATTTACCATATTATCAGGCAGAGGTTGTTTATCATGTTAGAGCTGAGAAGGCTCAAACTGTTGAGGATGTTTTAGCTCGCCGAACTAGAGCAGCCTTTTTAGATATTAAGGCTAGTATCGATGCAGCCCCAGTTGTTGCTAAACTTATGGCAAAAGAGTTGGATAAAGATGAAGCTTGGCAAAATCAGCAAATTGATAGCTTTATGGAATTTTCTAAGAACTTTAATGTTGATGAGTTGTATAATTAAGGGTTATTTATGTTAGAAGCGTGCATAGCTGAATTTATCGGCACAATGATTTTGATACTGCTGGGAAATGGTGTGGTTGCCGGAGTTGTTTTAAAAGGCACTAAGTCAGAGAATGGTGGTTGGATTGTTATCACATTCGCTTGGGGTTTGGCGGTGTTTTTGGGCGTGTTGGTTGCTGGCCCTATTAGTGGAGCTCACTTAAATCCTGCTGTTACATTAGCACTTGCTATTGCCGGTAAGTTCTCATGGGGGTGGGTTGTACCATTTGTTATTTCACAGATATTAGGTGCTATGGTTGGTCAGCTTCTAGTGTGGACTATGTATTATCCACACTACTCAGCTACTGATAATACTGACTTGAAATTAGCTACTCATTGTACATCACCAGCTATTAAGCATTTACCCTCAAACTTTGCTAGTGAGGTTATTGGTACTTTTGTACTTATTTTTGCAATTTTAACAATGCATGGTGTGGTTGCTCATGCTGGTGAGGCTAGTGTGACTACGGCTTATCCGATAGATATGGGAGCTTTAGGGGGAATTCCTGTAGCCTTTGTAGTTATTGCAATTGGTTTGTCACTTGGTGGTACAACTGGTTATGCTATAAATCCTGCTAGGGATTTTGGACCTAGATTGTTTCATGCTATCATGCCAATACAGGGCAAGGGCTCTTCACAGTGGAGTTATGCGTGGGTACCAATAGTTGGCCCGGTGCTGGGAAGTGTCATTGCTACAGGTTTATACTTATTTCTGAGAACAAAAGGAGTTTTCTAATAAAATGTGTGAGATGATTTATTTACCATTGTTAGCTGATGATATTCTGAGGTTATTTATTTCACTTATGCTATTTTTATGCTGTGCAATTTTAAGTTATATTTTTGCAAAGAAAAAGCCTTGGGATGCAGCCTTTTGGATTTGCTTTTCAATATCTTTGTTAGCTATGGGTGGTTTTGGATATGTTGCGCATCGTATATATTTAGAGAATACTTTTTCTTATGATGGATTTATTTCTGGTGCTGCTTTTATTACGGTATGTGGACTCTTGTTTTCAAAAAAAAGATATCATGAGTTTAATGATAGTGTTTTTAGTAGAGATGCTCTAATACTATTTGCAACATTTTTTGTTTTTGCACTTATATACATATCTACAATTAAATATAATTTTGAGTGTGTAGAAACATTCGAGTATTTCTTTATAGATGCTTTGCAGATAGTTATGTATCCATTATTGCTGTTGTTTGCAATATCAGCTTTTTTATATAGATTTTCTATATGCTTATCTGTTTTTGCTATAAGTATGGCATTATTTGTTGTGGAGAATGTGATTTTTATATTGAACACTTTGATGGGGAGAGTAAATCATCTCGAAGCTTTTGAGGAGGTTTTGTTTGCCTCAATATCAATAGTCCTTAGTTGCGCTGCTATTTTTATGCTTGCCAGTGCTAAAAAAACATATATGGAGAATAAAAAGAAATGTTTGATCAGATAGGTGTTGGAGGATCATTTTGGATGAACCTAATTATTTCAGTTTTAATTTTAGGTATAGGTTTTTGGATATCTAAATATATAAAAAAAGTAGTTTACCACTTACTTGAGGAGTATGATAAGACGGTATCACAATTTTTATCAAGCGTTGTGTATACCATTTTCTTAGTTTTAGTGGTGGTTATTGCACTAGCGAAGCTTGGAGTGCCTATATCGCCTGTTACAGGAGTTTTAACGGGGATCGTTTTTGGTATTTCTATGTCTCTTAAGACATCTTATAATATTGTGGCATCCGGGATTATGCTGGCGTTTAGTAAGCCTTTTGAGATAGGTGAGAAGGTGGACTTGGGTGGTGTAAAAGGTCAAGTTAAGTCGATCGGTTTCCTGTATACAAAACTAAATGATGAAGCTGGTAATGAAATTGTTATGCCAAATAATCTAATTCTTTCTAGGGTTATTACGAGGTTTTCCGAGTTAGAAAATAAATAATGCAAAAAAACTTTCTCAATTCTGAAAATTATTTATATTTGCCGAATGGGCAGAAAATAATTCTTAATCAACAACAAATAGAAGCTATTCGCCTTATAAAAGAATTTATTGCGAGTAGGGAGTCTTATTTTTTACTCTCAGGTTTTGCAGGTACAGGCAAGACTACTGTGGTCAAAAAGATTTTGGATGAATATCCCAAAAGAGCGATAGTTTCTGCACCAACTCGTAAGGCAAATGCTGTTATTTCACAATCAACTACTAGGCAGGGTTATACTATTCATTCTTTACTTGGTTTGCAGCCTGATATAAATCTTGCTGACTTCAATCCGAATGAACCTGTCTTTGGACAAATTAATAAGGCGAGTATCAAAAATTATGACTTAATAATAATTGATGAAGCTAGTATGATAAATAAATCACTATTTGAGCTTATTGATTCAGAAATTACTAAATCATTATCATCTAAGGTTATATTTTTGGGCGATAAAGCACAAATACCACCAGTTGGCGATCAGGTTAGTCCAATTTTTCAATTAGAGAATAGATGTGAACTTACTCAACTTATGCGACAAGCAGATAGCAACCCACTAGTAGAGTTAAGTCAGCAAATAAGAGACGTTAGTGAAGAGCTACCTTATTTTTTGAATAAAAAAGAAACTGTCTTGAATAAAGAGAATGAGGGTGTACTATTTGTTAAGTCAAATGATGAGTTTAGAGAGCAAATAAAAAAAGTTTTTGGGTCATCTTATGCAAGGACTGATTTGAACTATGCTAAGTTAATAGCTTGGCGCAATAAGACAGTCATGTTGGCGAATAGGATAATCAGGGACTTGGTGTTTGGAGAAGGCGCTGACTTAATTGAGAAAGGTGATGTTTTAATTGGCTATCGAGCCATAAAAGCCAATTCTAAAGAATCTTTCTTGATAAATAATTGTGTTGATTATAAGGTGGTTGAGGTATCAAAAAAGCAAAAAAATATGAATGGCCTTATGGGATATAGTGTAAAGGTGCATGAAAAAGCAAAAATTTATAAGGGTTTTGATGAAAAAAGTATTTTCATAATAGATTCAGATGATACTTGTAATTTAAATCAGTATGCTGAGATACATGATAACTTACTAGAGATTGCTAGAAGCGATAGAATGTGGTCAACGTATTATGAGTTTCGTAAAAATAACTTATTAATGATTGATGTTGAAAGATATTCTGATGGTAGTTTAAGGCCCAAGAATAGTATAATAAAAAAAGACTTGGATTATGGCTTTGCTGTTACGGCTCATAAAGCACAAGGGTCGACTTATAAAAAGGTATTTGTGCTTTTAAAAGATATTTCATTAAATAAGAATTTTATAGAAAGAAATCAAATACTTTATGTGGCGATGACAAGAGCGCAAAAAATGTGTGTGGTTTTATAAAAAACGATATAATAACTTTACATTTACACCTACGCATAGTAATATAACCTTAGTTTTTTGTTAGATGAGTTGTTGGCGTAAAGCAAAATGCAAATTATCATAAAAAAGCTTGATTTTTAGTCAAATAAACTTTATAGTTATCTAAAAGTTTTAGGGGAGGGATTCCCGAGCGGCCAAAGGGATCAGACTGTAAATCTGACGGCTCAGCCTTCGCAGGTTCGAATCCTGCTCCCTCCACCATGCGGGTGTAGTTCAATGGTAGAACTTCGGCCTTCCAAGCCGATAGTGTGGGTTCGATTCCCATCACCCGCTCCACCTAAATCTAATTTATAATAAAATATTAATAAGCTCGCATGGCTCAGTTGGTAGAGCACTCCCTTGGTAAGGGAGAGGTCACCAGTTCAAGTCTGGTTGTGAGCACCATATTTAAACTATTGTTTTTTGTTGAAAAAAAATGGAGCATGAAAATGGCTAAAGAAAAATTTGAACGTTTGAAGCCGCACGTAAACGTAGGTACTATTGGTCACGTTGACCATGGTAAAACTACTCTTACTGCTGCGATCACTAAAGTTATGGCTGAGAAAAATGGTTCTGCAGCTAAGAACTTTGATGAAATTGATAACGCACCAGAAGAGAAAGCGCGTGGTATAACTATTAATACTTCTCACGTTGAGTATGAGTCTCCAAATAGACACTATGCTCACGTTGACTGTCCAGGACACGCGGACTACGTTAAGAATATGATTACTGGTGCTGCTCAGATGGACGGCGCTATCCTAGTATGTTCTGCAGCTGATGGTCCTATGCCACAGACTCGTGAGCACATTCTACTTTCACGTCAGGTTGGCGTACCAAAAATCGTTGTTTTCTTAAACAAGTGTGACATGGTAGATGACGAAGAATTGTTGGAGCTAGTTGAAATGGAAGTACGTGAGCTTCTAGATCAGTACGAGTTCCCTGGTGATGATACTCCAGTTGTTATGGGTTCTGCTCTTAAAGCTATCGAAGGTGAAGAGCAGTACGTTGAGAAAATTGTTGAGCTTGTACAGGCTATGGATGACTACATTCCTGCACCTGAGCGTGATACAGAGAAGCCGTTCATTCTTCCAATTGAAGATGTGTTCTCAATCTCAGGTCGTGGTACAGTTGTAACTGGCCGTGTTGAGCGTGGTGTTATTAACGTTGGTGATGAAGTTGAAGTTGTTGGTATTCGTCCAACTCAAAAGACTACAGTAACAGGTGTTGAAATGTTCCGTAAGCTTCTTGATAGAGGAGAGGCTGGTGATAACGTTGGTATCCTAGTTCGTGGTCTTAAGAGAGACGACGTTGAGCGTGGTCAAGTATTGTGTAAGCCAGGTTCAATTAAGCCTCATACTAAGTTTGAAGCTGAAGTATATGTTCTTTCTAAAGAAGAAGGTGGTAGACATACTCCATTCTTCAAAGGATATAGACCACAGTTCTACTTCCGTACTACAGACATTACTGGTGCTGTTGAGTTACCAGAAGGTGTTGAAATGGTAATGCCTGGTGATAATGTTAAGATGACTATCACTTTAATCAACCCAATCGCTATGGACGAAGGTCTACGTTTTGCTATCCGTGAAGGTGGTAGAACAGTTGGTGCTGGTGTTGTTGCTAAAATTATCGAATAATAGGTAATTTAACAAAAATATAGGTCAGTAGTTCAATTGGTAGAGCAGCGGTCTCCAAAACCGCAAGTTGGGGGTTCGAGTCCCTCCTGGCCTGCCACATAATTAAGGCGGTGTTGTATAAATTGCAACTCCGCCTTTTTTATTTCTTGATATTGTCTGTTTGCTATGGTATTTTATTGCCTACGTTTATAATCTCTCTAATTAAAAATACTCTTTTTAAGAAAAAGGATGTCTTGTGAAAAAGAATCAAGGTTTTAATAATAAGGTTTGGATAAGTGGTGCCACGAAGACCACAGAAGTTAAGAAGATTTCTAAGTCTAGTAGTGCGTTGTTGTGGTTGGTGGCTGTAGCGATAGTAGTTGCTGGTGTTGCTGTTACTATGTATTCTGATGTTTTAGGTTCAAGCTACAGTTCGTATAACACTTCTTTAGCTGTAGTGGTGGTTCTGGCTGCATTAGTGGTCGCAAGATTTACAAATCAGGGTCGTCGTTTCTGGGCTTTTTTCCAAGCATCTAAGCTTGAGTTAGCGAAAGTCGTATGGCCTACGCGAAAAGAAACTATGACAATATCAGCTATGGTTATAGTTGTAGTTATAATTTTTGCACTAATTATATCTTTATTTGGTGTTATATTTGAGAATTTTATTCAGTATTTTCTGGGTTAATAAAAGGATATTGGTATGCTTTGGTATGTTGTGCAGGTGCACTCAGGTTATGAAAAAAGAGTTAAAACTCAGCTAGAAGAAAATATAGAAATAGCAGGCTTGAAAGAGAATTTTGGTAGAATACTTGTGCCGACTGAAAATGTTGTTGAGATGAGAGGCGGGCAGAAACGTAAAAGTGAAAGAAAATATTTTCCCGGATATGTTTTGATTGAAGCTAATTTGACAACAGAAGCTTGGGATGTTATTAAAGCAGTTCCTAGAGTTTTAACAGTTGTTGGTTCAAGAGGGAAGCCTATTCCTCTTAGTAAGCCTGAGGTTGAAAGAATACTAGGTTTTGTGGAAGGAAATGCTTCTGCAGTTGAGCCAAGATTGAGAAAAACGTACCATGTTGGTGAGGTTGTTAGGGTTTTAGAAGGACCGTTTAATGACTTTACGGGTGTTATTGAAGAAGTTAACTATGAAAAGTCAAGATTGAGGGTTGCGGTATCTATTTTTGGTAGATCTACTCCTGTTGAGCTTGAGTTTTCACAAGTTGAAAAAGAGTCTTAGTGGTATTTACTAAGATGATAGGGAGCTTATATTTTCATATAAGTGCTATTAACCTAAATTTGGAGAATAAAAATGGCTAAGAAAAAAATAGAAGCTATTATTAAGTTGCAAGTTGCAGCTGGCAAGGCAAACCCTAGTCCACCAATTGGTCCTGCGTTGGGTCAGCATGGTGTTAATATTATGGGTTTTTGTAAAGAGTTTAATGCTAAGACACAAGGTATGGAACCTGGTATGCCAATACCTGTAGAAATATCTGTATATAGTGATCGTAGCTTTACATTTGAGATGAAGACGCCACCAGCTTCTTATCTGATCAAGAAAGCTATTAAAGTTAAGTCTGGTTCATCAAACCCTTCAAAAGATTTTATTGGTACTATTACTCGTGAGCAGTTAGAAGAAATTGCTAAGGTTAAGGATCCTGATTTAACAGCTGCAGATGTTGATGCTGCTGTAAGAATTATTGCAGGTTCTGCACGTAGTATGGGTGTAAAAGTAGAAGGGGTTGAATAATGGCTAAAATTTCAAAAAGAATGAAAGAGATCTCGGCTAAAGTCGACGCTGAGAAAAAATATCCTGTATCAGAGGCTTTTGATATCTTAAGAGATGTTTCTTCTGTTAAGTTTGTTGAGTCAGTTGATGTTTCTGTGGCTTTAGGGGTGGATCCTCGTAAATCTGATCAGGTTGTCAGAGGTGCTTCAGTTCTTCCTAATGGTACTGGTAAAACTGTGAGAGTAGCGGTTTTTGCTAAAGGTCCTGCGGCAGATGCTGCGAAAGCTGCTGGCGCTGATATTGTTGGTATGGAAGATTTGGCTGATGAAGTTAAAAAAGGTAATATGGACTTTGATGTTGTTATTGCTTCTCCTGATTCTATGAGAGTTGTGGGTCAGTTAGGTCAAATACTTGGTCCAAAAGGACTTATGCCTAACCCTAAGGTTGGTACTGTAACTATGGATGTTGCCAAAGCTGTAACAGATGCTAAAGCAGGTCAGGTTAGATATAGAGTTGATAAAGCTGGTATAATTCATACTACGATTGGGAAAGTAAACTTTACTACTGATGCTTTAACACAAAACTTAGAGCAGCTTTTAGCTGATCTTAAAAAAGCAAAACCAGCAGTATCAAAGGGTATTTATCTGAAGAAAGTTTCTGTATCTAGTACAATGGGTCCAGGAATAAGTGTTGACTTTTCGGATTTAAATATATAATATACTGCTTTGCAATTTCTTTGGGTTGTATGAAAATACAACGATCAAAGACCGTAGGAGCTGAGCTTGCTTGGCTTAATAATTTATCCTACGCAGACGATGTTGACAACCTTTTCGGTCTAAATATCGTGTTAATTAAATAAAGTGTAGACAATAAAATAAGGAGTCGATATGGCACTTAGAATAGAAGACAAAAAAGCAATTGTCGCTGAAGTTGCTGAAAATGTCTCTACAGCATTGTCTGCAGCAGTTGCAGATTACCGTGGCTTGACGGTTAATGAAATGACTTCATTAAGAAAGCAGGCTCGTGAGTCTGGAGTTTATTTAAGAGTTGTGCGTAACAACTTAGCACGTTTAGCAATTAAAGGAACTGATTTTGAGTGTCTTGGTGATGCTCTTAAAGGTCCTCTTGTTCTTGCTCTTTCTAAGGATGAGCCAGGTGCAGCAGCTAAGCTATTCAAGAACTTCCAAAAAGAGCACAATGCTTTTGAAGTTAAGAATTTAGCTATGTCTGGTGAACTGTTTGGTCCTGAAAAGTTAGATGACTTTGCTAAGCTTCCTACTAGGGAAGAGGCACTTGCTACATTACTTAATGTTATGCAAGCACCAGTTACTAAGTTTGTTCGTACTCTTAATGAGATTCCGTCTCAAGCGGTACGAGTATTTGCTGCTGTTGGAGATAGTAAATAATTGCACTGGCTTATGAAAAAGCTGAAAAAGAATTAATTGTTAAATAAATAGGAGTTATAAAAATGTCTATAACAAAAGAAGATATCCTAAATGCTGTTGCTGAAATGAGTGTAATGGATGTATGTGATCTAGTTAAAATGATGGAAGAAAAATTTGGTGTATCTGCTGCTGCTGCTGTTGCTGTTGCTGGCCCTGCTGCTGGTGGCGAAGCTGCTGCTGCTGAAGAGAAAACTGAATTTGACGTTGTTTTAGTTGAAGCTGGTTCAAACAAAATTGCTGCTATTAAAGCAGTAAGAGGCGCAACTGGCCTTGGTCTTAAAGAAGCTAAAGAAGCTGTAGAAGGTACTCCTTTCACAGTTAAAGAAGCTGCATCTAAAGATGAAGCAGAAGCTCTTAAAAAGCAACTTGAAGAAGCTGGCGCTAAAGTTGAGCTTAAATAATAAAATTCTAAACTATAGTTTTTAGAAATTTACGACTAGTGGTCAGTTTTGGCCTCTAGTCTTTCTAGTATTGAAAGATACATAGATATTGGTGCAAATATAATCATATTTGCTTTTTATTTTGTGTAAACAAAATCTTAGGGATGTTTTTGATGTCTTACTCATACGCTGAGAAAAAAAGAATTCGCAAAGAGTTTGGGGTTCTTCCTCATATCTTAGATGTGCCATATTTACTTTCCGTTCAAACAGAGTCTTATAAGAAATTTTTAAATGCAGATGATGCAAAAGGTAGACTTCACTCTGGTCTTGAATTAGTGTTAAAGCAATCTTTTCCTGTCGAAAGTAAAAATGGTCAATATGAACTTCATTATGTTGATTATCAAATTGGGGAACCTACTTTTGATGAAACAGAGTGTCAAGTCCGCGGTGCTACATATGATGCGCCATTAAATGTAAAGTTAAGGTTGGTTGTATATAATAAAGAAGCTCTTCCTAACGAAAAGGTTGTAGAAGATATTAGAGAAGAATATGTCTACATGGGAGATATTCCTCTTATGACAATTAACGGTACTTTTATAATTAACGGTACTGAAAGAGTTGTTGTTTCACAATTACATAGATCTCCTGGTGTATTCTTTAGCAAGGATGATTCAGAAGATGGAGCGTTTTCGGCGCGCATTATCCCATACAGAGGTTCATGGCTTGACTTTGAGTTTGACTCCAAAGGTATTGTATGGGCTAGAATTGATAGAAAGAGAAAGTTTTGCGCTACAGTGATTTTAAAAGCTCTTGGATATACACAAGAGGAGATACTAAGTAATTTCTCTGATAGTAAGACAATTAGTTTTGATAATAAAGGTTTTGCACTTAAGCTTGATAATTTATCAGGAATGAAAGGTGAAGTGCTTAAATTTGATATTGTTGATGAAAATGATAAGACAATAGTCAAGAAAAATAAGAAATTAACATCTAGAGATATCAAGAAAATCAAAGACGCAGGCGTTGACTCTGTAGCAATTGATTTTGATTTGGTTAGTACTCTTAGAGTAGCAAAAGACATTGTTAATGAGGTAACAGGTGAAGTTATAGCTTACGCTAATGACGATGTTACAGAAAGTTTATTAGAAGCGTGTGTAGAAGTTGGCATGCTTGAATTAGAAGTTATTGATTTTATAACTACTGAAAGAGGTAGATATATATCAGATACTCTTAAATACGATCTTACTAAAAATACAGATGAAGCACTTGTAGAAATATATAAAGTTCTTAGACCAGGTGATCCTCCAGCAGCAGCTTCTGTGAAAGCTCTTTTTGAAGGACTGTTCTTCATCGAGAGTAGATATAGCTTATCTGATATCGGTAGGATGAAGCTGAATGCAAGATTAGGTTCTGATAAAGTATCCGGAGATATTTATACTCTGGAGAATAGTGATATTGTAGGGGTTATAGAAGAGCTTATTAATATTCGTGATGGTAAAGGAAAGGTTGACGACATTGATCACTTAGGGAATAGACGTGTGCGTTCTGTTGGTGAAATGGTTGAGAACCAATTTAGAATAGGTCTTTACCGTGTCGAGAAAGGTATTCGTGAAAGTATGTCGTTAGTTCATAAAGATAAGCTTATGCCTAAAGATATCGTGAATTCTAAGCCTATTACAGCAGCAATTAAAGAATTCTTTACATCAGGTGCTTTATCGCAGTTTATGGATCAGGATAACCCTCTATCTGAAGTAACTCACAAGAGAAGAATCTCTGCACTAGGTCCAGGTGGTTTATCCCGTGACAGAGCAGGCTTCGAAGTTCGTGACGTTCACGCAACTCACTATGGTAGACTATGTCCTATTGAGACTCCCGAAGGTCCAAATATTGGTCTTATTAACTCATTGGCAAGCTATGCAAGAGTTAATGATTATGGCTTCTTAGAAGCACCATATAGAAAAGTCGTAAATGGTAAAGTAACTAATGAAATTGAGTATTTGTCAGCTATAGATGAAGATCATTATGTAATTGCGCAGGCATCGACTAAGCTTGATAAAAATAACCACTTTGTAGAAGATCTTATTCAGTGTCGTTCTGGTGGTGAAGCTATATTTACTGAGTCAAGTAGGGTTCAGTATATGGATGTTTCTGCCAAGCAGATGGTTTCGGCGGCGGCGGCATTGATACCATTTTTGGAACATGATGATGCTAACAGGGTATTGATGGGTGCAAACATGCAACGCCAAGCTGTACCAACTCTAAAATCTGAAAAACCTTTAGTGGGTACAGGTATGGAGAAGATAGTCGCTAGAGATTCAGGTAACTGTATTGTTGCAAGAAATGCTGGAGAGATAGCTGAAGTAGATTCTAATAGAATAGTTATTAAAGTTGATACTGAAAAATCACAAACAAGTAAGTTAGTTGATATTTATAGTTTGACAAAGTTCAAACGCTCAAACAAAAATACTTGTATTAATCAGCGTCCAATAGTTAATGTTGGTGATAAAGTTGAAGCAGGAGATATTCTAGCAGATGGTTTTGCAACAGATTTTGGCGAGTTGTCGCTTGGTCATAATCTTATGGTTGCATTCATGCCGTGGAATGGTTACAACTTTGAGGATTCAATTTTACTTTCTGAAAGAATAGTAAAAGATGATAAGTATACTAGTATCCATATCGAAGAATTTACTTGTGTGGCTCGTGATACTAAATTAGGTCCAGAAGAAGTAACAGCAGATATTCCAAATGTGAGTGAATCAAGTCTTGCTAAGCTTGATGAGTCAGGTATTGTTCATATTGGTGCTAATGTTGAAGCGGGTGATATCTTAGTTGCTAAGATTACACCTAAGGCTGAGCAACAATTAACTCCAGAAGAAAGACTTCTAAGAGCTATCTTTAATGAAAAAGCTTCAAATGTTGCTGATAGTTCATTAAGAATGCCAAGTGGTACTTCTGGTACTGTAATCAATGTTCAAGTCTTCGAAAATGATAAAGGCGGTAAAAGCAAAAGAGCCCTTAAAATTGAGAAAGAGTTAATTGACAAGGCGCGCAAGGATTTTGATGAGGAATTTGCTGTAATAGAATCTGTAGTTAAATCATCAATTGAAGCAGATGTTATAGGCGCTAAGATTCAAAAGGCAAAAGGTCTTAAGAAAGGAGCTGTTCTTACAAAAGAGTTCTTAGAAAAGCTACCTTTTGCTAAGTGGTTGGAAATATCTTTTGAAGATGAAAAACTTGAGCAAAAAGTACAGAATGCTAGAGAATACTATGAAGAAGCTAAGATAGCTGTAGACGCCAGATTCGAAACTAAGAAGAAATCAATCACTCAAAGTAATGAGCTATCTCCTGGTGTGCTTAAGACTGTTAAAGTTTTTGTTGCTATTAAGAAGCGTATTCAACCTGGTGATAAAATGGCTGGACGTCACGGTAACAAGGGTGTGGTTTCAAGAGTACTTCCTATTGAAGATATGCCGTATATGGAAGATGGTACTCCGGTAGATGTTTGTTTGAATCCTTTAGGTATACCGTCGCGTATGAATATAGGACAGATTCTTGAAGCGCATTTAGGTCTAGCATCTTATGGTTTAGGTAAGAGGGTAGAGCAAACACTTGAAAAGACAAGAAAAGCAGCTGAGTTAAGAAAAACTTTAGAAGAAGTCTATAATAGTGTGGGCGATAAAAAAGTTAATCTTAAAACTTTAAGTGATGAAGAAGTACTTAATCTTTGTGAAAATCTAAAAGGAGGGGTGCCGATTGCAACTCCTGTATTCGATGGTGCAAAAGAAGAAGATATTAAATCATTACTTAAAATAGGTGGTTTTGCGGCAAATGGTCAGATGAAACTATTTGATGGTCGTACTGGTAAAGCATTTGATAGGAATGTAACGGTTGGATACATGTATATGCTTAAACTAGACCATTTGGTAGATGATAAAATGCATGCTAGATCAACTGGATCTTATAGCCTAGTTACGCAGCAACCACTAGGTGGTAAAGCGCAATTTGGTGGTCAAAGATTTGGTGAGATGGAAGTTTGGGCATTACAAGCATATGGTGCTGCTTATACATTAAGAGAAATGTTAACGGTTAAATCGGATGATATAGCTGGTAGATCTAAGATGTATAAGAACATAGTTGATGGTAAGTTAACTATGAATGTAGATGTTCCAGAGTCATTCAATGTTTTAAGAAATGAAGTTAGAGCGTTGGGTATAGACATGGATTTTGACTATTCATCTGAGGAAGAATAAGCATCTTAATTTAAAGCTACTTATTTTTTGTTATTTAAAATAAAAGTATAGGAGAATTACCTGTGAATAACGGTATCCTACATCAAAATTACAATAGTAAAAAGTTTGATATTATTAAAATATCTTTAGCATCTCCTGAGGTCATTCGTTCATGGTCTCACGGTGAAGTTAAAAAACCAGAAACTATAAATTATAGAACATTTAAGCCTGAAAGAGATGGATTATTCTGTGCAAAAATCTTCGGCCCAATTAAAGATTATGAGTGTCTATGCGGTAAGTATAAGAGACTTAAGCACCGAGGCGTAGTATGTGAGCGTTGTGGTGTTGAGGTAGAAAAAGCTTCTGTCCGTAGAGAAAGAATGGGACATATAGATTTGGTATGTCCTGTAGTACATATTTGGTATTTGAAATCTTTACCTTCTAGAATTGGCTTATTCCTTGATATGCCATTGAAGAATGTTGAGAAAGTTTTATATTTCGAGTCTTATATAGTTACAGATCCCGGTATGACTCCGTTAGAGAAGAAGCAGCTTCTTACGGATGATGAGTACGCAGAAGCTTTAGAGAACTATGGTTATGAGTTTGAAGCATCTATGGGTGCAGAGGCTATCAGAGATTTATTAGCAGATACGGATCTTGAAACTGAAATAGAGTCTTTACAAGCTGAATATGAAGAAAGTAAGTCTACAGCCAAAAGAGAAAAAGCAATCAAGAGATTGAGACTTCTTGAAACTTTCCAAGCATCTGGAAATAAACCTGAGTGGATGGTAATGACTGTATTACCAGTTTTACCGCCAGATTTAAGACCATTAGTTCCAATTGAAGGTGGTAGATTTGCAACTTCTGATCTTAATGATTTGTATCGTAGAGTAATTAATAGAAACAATAGACTTAAAAAACTATTGGATTTAAATGCTCCAGATATTATTGTTAGAAATGAAAAGAGAATGTTACAGGAAGCTGTAGATGCGTTACTAGATAACGGTAGACGTGGTAGGGCTGTAACAGGTTCAAATAAACGTCCACTTAAGTCTCTTGCTGATATGATAAAAGGTAAGCAAGGACGTTTCCGTCAGAACTTACTTGGTAAACGTGTAGACTATTCTGGTCGTTCTGTAATTACGGTTGGTCCATCTCTAAGATTGCATGAGTGTGGTTTACCTAAGAAGATGGCATTAGAGCTATTTAAGCCTTTTGTATACTCTAAGTTAAGGTTAGGTGGTTACGCAACAACCATCAAACAAGCTAAGAGAATGGTTGAGCTTGAAGAAGCTGTTGTATGGGATATTTTAGAAGTTGTTATTAATGAGCATCCTGTATTACTTAACCGTGCTCCAACACTTCATAGACTTGGTATTCAGGCATTTGAACCTAAGCTAATCGAAGGTAAAGCGATACAGCTACATCCTTTGGTTTGTGCAGCATTTAACGCTGATTTTGATGGCGACCAAATGGCTGTACACGTACCATTAACTGTAGAGTCTCAATTAGAAGCTAGAGTATTAATGATGTCTACAAACAACATCTTATCTCCAGCATCTGGTCAGCCAATCATTACTCCTACTCAAGATATTGTACTAGGTTTGTACTATATCACTAGAGAGAAAGAGGGCGCTCAAGGTGAAGGTAAATTATTCTCAAACTATGATGACGTTAGTAGAGCATATAACTCTGGCACTATAGATATCCATGCTAAAATCAAGCTTAGAATAGATAGACAAGTTTTTGATACTAAAGGTAATACTTATAACGAGAAAGGAGTTGTGAATACTACTGTTGGTAGAGCATTACTTCTTAATATATTACCTGAAGGATTATCATTCTCGCTATTAAATAAAGTGCTTGTCAAGAAAGAAATTTCTAAAATCATTAACCAGGCATTTAGAGTGCTAGGTGGCAAAGCAACTGTGGTTTTAGCTGATAAACTAATGTATGCAGGTTTCAAATACTCAACATTATCAGGTGTTTCTGTAGGTGTTGATGATATGACAATACCTGAAACTAAAGAAGCTAAAGTAGAAGAAGCAGAAAAAGAAATTAAGCATATTACAGAGCAATATCAGTCATCATTAATTACAGAAAATGAGAGATACAACAATATCATTAATATTTGGAGCAAAACTTCTGATGAGGTTGGTGCTTCAATGATGGATGCTATATCTAAAGATACTGTAATGGTGAATGGTGAGAATAAAGAAATTGAATCGTTTAACTCTGTATATATGATGGCAAAATCAGGTGCAAGGGGTTCTTATAACCAGATGAGACAGCTTGCAGGTATGCGTGGTCTAATGGCTAAGCCAGATGGAACGATGATTGAAACTGCTATTACGGCGAACTTTAGAGAAGGTTTGTCAGTATTGCAGTACTTTACATCTACCCACGGTGCTCGTAAAGGTTTGGCCGATACAGCATTGAAGACGGCTAACGCTGGTTACTTAACTCGTAGACTTGTGGATGTTGCTCAAGATTTAGTTGTTATCGAAGAAGATTGTGGTACTGATGATGGTTTAATGTTTTCAGCTATCGTTGAAGATGGTGAAGTTAAAGTTCCTTTAGTAGAGAGAGCTTTAGGTAGAACATTGGCTGCTGATGTTGTGACTGAAAAAGGAGTAGTGCTATTAGAAGCGGGTACTCTACTGGATGAAAATCTTGTTGAGATACTTGATGATAATGGTATTGACATGATCAAGGTTAGATCTCCAATTACATGTAAAACTCGTAGAGGCTTATGTGCTAAATGTTATGGTCGTGATCTTGCTCGTGAGAGAAAGGTGAATGTCGGTGAATCTGTCGGTGTAATTGCTGCTCAGTCAATTGGTGAGCCAGGTACACAGCTTACGATGAGAACGTTCCATACTGGTGGTGCAGCATCATTGGGTATTACAGTATCTGATATCAAAGTTAAAACTGCTGGTAAGATTAAGTTCAAAAACATCAGAACAGTTACAAATAAAGATGGCCAAAATATAGTTATATCAAGAGCTGGTGAAATTATAGTTTCTGATACTATGGGCCGTGTTAGAGAGCAACATAAAATCCCTATGGGTGCGGTTGTTCCTTTAGCAAGTGGCAAGGGTGTTGAGATTGGCGATGTTATTGCTACTTGGGATCCGCATGCTCAACCATTGATTACAGATGTTGCTGGTAAAGTAGTTTTAGAGGATGTTATTGATGGTATCACATCAAAGCATACGTATGATGATCTAACAGGTCAGCAAACTATTGAGATAACTTCAATATCTCAAAGAACAACATCTAAGAACTTAAAACCTGTTGTTAAGATTGTTGATGAAAAAGGTAATGAGCTTAAATCAATTTCATTAGCTGTAGGTGCTGTATTGAATGTTGCTGATGATTCGGTTCTAGAGGTTGGTGATGTGGTTGCTAAGATTCCTTTAGAAGGGTCTAAGAACAAGGATATTACAGGTGGTCTTCCGCGTGTTGCTGAACTTTTCGAAGCTAGACGTCCAAAAGATGCTGCTATATTATCACCTTGTGATGGTGTGGTTAGATTGGGTAATAGAGATACTAAAGAGAAGCAAAGAATTGAAATCTTAGATAAGAATGGTCATATTACAGAAGAAATACTGTTACCTAAGTCTAGACATTTGGTTGTTTTTGATGGTGAACCAGTATCAAAAGGTGATGTTCTGGCGGATGGACCTACTGATCCACATGACCTTCTAAAGTATAAGGGGCTTGAGGCGTTTGCTGATTATATCTTAATTGAGGCTCAGTCTGTATATCGTATGCAAGGTGTTGTAATTAATGATAAACATATTGAGACTATTGTCAGACAAATGTTAAGAAAAGCGACAATACTTGAGGAAGGTGATAGTAAGTTTGTCAAAAATGAAAGTATTGAACTAGTAAGAATACTTGAAGAAAATGACAGATTATCTAAAGAGGATAAATCATTGGTTGAGTATGAACTTACTTTAATGGGTATTACTCGATCATCTTTATCTACAGAGTCGTTCTTGTCTGCTGCATCATTCCAAGAAACGACTAGAGTATTAACAGAGGCTTCAATACATTCTCAAGTCGATCAATTAAGAGGACTTAAAGAAAATGTTCTTATTGGTAGGTTGATTCCGACGGGTACTGGCTTAGCAGTTAGAAAAGAGTCTAATAAGATTGAGAAGATGAGAGAAGAGCTTGGTGTCGAAGATAATACACTGTTTACAGATGCATCATCATTTGACACTGAAGAGTCTTCTTCGTTTGAGAATCAAATTGAAAAAGAAGACAAGGATATCAATGAAGATATTGAAGAGTCATTGAGAAACGCCTTGGAATCTTTAGACTTCTAATAATTTTCAATAAATCCATATCACATATCTTATATATGTGATATTAAATAGTTTTTCTAATTTATCTATCAAATTAAGTTTTATAATTTCAAAAAAATTAACTATAATATTGTCAATATATTTTTTTAAGAATGTAATTTATGTTTAGTACAGTTAAAAAGTTATTTTGGCAAATATTGTTTGGTTTGGCAATTATTGTAATTGTGTTTTTGTCTATATTAAATACTGATAATGTTAGCTTTGATTATATATTTGGTAGTACAACATTGCCCCTAATGGTACTTTTGTCTATAGCTTTTGTTATCGGCTTAGTTGTTGGTTCTTTTATAACCAAGTTTATTCAGATTACAAAAACTAATGGTGGTGCAGGGACTGCTAAGAAGTAATGCTTGTTCTCGGTATAGAAAGCTCTTGTGATGAAACTGGCGTATCTGTTTATGACTATAAGTCTAAGACTATTATTGCAGATACTTTATATAGTCAAATTGAATTGCACAAGAAGTATGGTGGTGTCGTTCCAGAACTTGCATCTCGAGAGCATATAGCTAAGCTTAATGTGTTGACTAAACAAGTCCTCGAAGAGGCTGATTTAAGCTTTGATCAAATAGGTTGCATTGCATATACAGCAATGCCGGGACTGGTCGGCGCTTTGATGGTGGGGGCAACTTTTGCTAAAACTTTAGGGATGATTCATAATATTGATACTGTTGCTGTGCATCATCTCGAGGGACACCTACTATCTCCTCTTCTAGATCAAAATAGTGTTATAGAGTACCCATTTGTAGCACTATTAGTGTCTGGAGGTCATACACAGTTATTTGAAGTCAGAGGTTTTGGTAACTATTCTCTGCTGGGTGAGTCTATTGATGATGCTGCCGGGGAGGCATTCGATAAAACTGCCAAACTTTTAGGAATGCCATACCCTGGTGGAGTCGAAGTGGCTAATCTTGCTGATAAAGCTGCAGATAAAAATAGGTATGATTTACCTAGGCCAATGAAAAACAAGCCTAACTTAGATTTTAGTTTTAGTGGTTTAAAGACTGCGGTGCTAAATACTTGGTATTCAGAAGAGGATAAATCTCAAGAAAATAAGGCAAATCTTTGTTATGCTTTTCAAGATGCAGCTGTAGATGTCTTAGTATCAAAATGTAGCAAGGCTTTGAAGCAAACAAAAAATAGAAGATTAGTGATTTCTGGTGGTGTTAGTGCAAATAAATTGCTACGTTCTAAGTTGGATATACTATCCAAGAATAAGGGTTATGAGATATTTTTCCCTCCAATGAAATATTGCACAGATAATGGTGCTATGATAGCCCTTGCTGGTGCCTATAGATATGCTAATGGCTATAAGGATTCTGACTTAAGTATTAACGTCAAAGCAAGAGCTCAAATTTAGGGCTACCATAAATAACTATCAAAAATATTAGTTTCATGATATTATAATATCGTAAATAATAAATTCCATACTCACATCATGTGGGTTAAATTCAAAAAAAGGTTAAAGGTTCTAAATGAATAATAATGAAATAATACATCAGACCATTGAAAAAGAAGGTAGTATAGTCTGGAAGAGTGTCTTTGGACTTCTGCTTTTGCCGTTGGTTACAATTATCGCTGTCCCATGGTATGCAATGACTATTGGGTTCACTACTGCTGATTATGTATGTCTTGTAGTTTTCTATGCACTTACGGGTGTGGGTATTACAATGGGATACCATAGGTTATGGTCTCATAAGACATACAAAGCTAATAAGATTGTAAGTTATGCACTTTTGCTTTTTGGTACTGCAGCATTACAGAATAGTGTAATTCAATGGTCATCAGATCATAGAAAACATCATAAAGATGTTGACGATCCTGTCAAAGATCCTTACGCTGCGACAAGAGGATTCTGGTTTTCACACTTTGGTTGGTTGCTAAGACATAGTAGCCCAGATGTTCAAGAAATTAGAGGTATTAATGATTTATTGAAAGATAAGGCATTGGTATATCAGCACAATAACTACACTGTGCTAGCTATTCTAGCATGTTTTGGTTTACCTGCGCTGCTTGGATTTGTTTTTGGTTTCTTATCTGGCGGTACATTAACTGCTGCTTGGCATAGTGCTTTGGGCTTCTTAGTTTTGGGAGGCCTATTGAGAGTTGTATTAGTTCATCATGCGACTTTTTGTATTAACTCTTTAGCACATACTATAGGAAGAAGACCATACTCTACAAAAAACACAGCTAGAGATAGTTGGATAACAGCTATTGTAACTGGTGGAGAAGGTTATCATAATTATCATCATGCTTTTGCCGGAGACTATAGAAATGGTATAAGATGGTTTGATCTTGATCCTTCTAAATGGTTCATTGCTGGATTAGCAAAGATAGGTTGGTGCTATGATCTTAAAACTACGCCTAAGCATTTGATTGAAATTGCAAAAGCAAAGGTTAAACTTGATGAGGCATTAACTAAAAAGAATAAAACATTCCACTTAGGTATTGAAGAAATGTACGCTAAGTTAGTTACAAATGTCAAAAATATGTATAGTGCTAAGCAAGAATACTTAAAAGCTAAGAAAGAGAATGTATTATCTAAGGCTGATATAAGAGAAATTAAATCAAAGTATAAAGATTTAAAAATTGAATTTATTCAAGCAAAGAAAAAATATAATAAAGCTAGTACGACAGCATAATCTAAATAAATATTTCTTAAGTATTCTCTTTCAAAAACTTTCCCTCTAATCTTTTATAAATATAAGTCTTAAAACTATGTATCAAACGTTGTAGGTTATTTAGTAAATTTGTTCTTAATGCACATAATAATTTAAGTGATAATTGACTAGATGGTTCATATCTAAGCTATTTACTAGATTCTGTAGTCAAGCTCTAACAGAATGTAATATTGCCTTGATACTATATCCAAAAAGGTGTGTCTATAATCTTTTAACGAGCTTTATAACCAAAATATGCTATAACTTTATAGAAAGTAAGGGGTATTTAGACTTGTTGCTTTCAGGAACTACTCTTAAGATATAAATATTTAGTGATTAACGAACTATTAAATTATCTAATTTAGTTAGAGTCGTCTAACTCAGAAGTTTTATGAGCACCTCTAAAAGTTTATCTTAAAAGTCTCTAATTGAGCCAATTATATTTCCTAATATAAGTCTTTTTGCTATTATTTTGTATTTTCGATTAGATTGAAAAATAGATACTAGAAATGCTGGAGTATAGTGGCATACGAGTTTATATAATTATTCTCAATATTATATAAATAATATATAAATAATATATAAGGTTAGTTATAAACTCTTAATAAAAAGATAATCATTTTCATATTCACAAAGTGTTGTCATATTATTGTAATAGATTCTAATAATATAGGTGGTTGATTTTATTGAAATATAGAGAGTATAAAGAATAAATTAGATTTTAGCGGCAGACTTAAGATTATCTGCCTTATCTATTTTTTCCCAAGAGAATTCTGGTAATTCACGACCAAAATGGCCATAGTTAGATGTTTTACGATAAATTGGTCTAAGTAGATCAAGATTTTCGATAATCTTACCGACTCTAAGATCAAAAGTTTCTGAAACTAGTTGTTCAATTTTGCTATCAGCAATTTTGCCTGTACCAAATGTATTAATCATAAGTGATACTGGCTTTGCCACACCAATCGCGTATGCTACTTGAACCTCGCATTTATCTGCTAGGCCAGCTGCAACAACATTTTTAGCGATGTATCTACCCATATATGCACCAGAACGATCTACCTTAGATGGATCTTTACCAGAGAATGCACCACCACCATGATGAGCTGCTCCACCGTAAGTATCAACAATAATTTTTCTACCCGTAAGACCGCAATCTCCTTGAGGACCACCTATTAAGAATACACCTGTTGGATTGATGTGATACTTCGTATCTTTTGTGATTAGCTCAGCAGGAATTACCTCTTTTACAATTTCTTCTATTACAGCATCATGAAGATCTTTTTGTGAGATTGATTCATTGTGCTGAGTGGAAAGTACGATTGTATCAATAAATTTAGGTTTATCATTTTCGTAAGCAAGTGTAACCTGAGCTTTTGCATCTGGTCTTAACCAAGCAAGTTTTCCTGATTTTCTTAACTCAGCTTGCTTTTTCATTAGTAGATGAGAGTAGTAAATAGCAGAAGGCATAAGAGTAGGAGTTTCATTTGTCGCAAAACCAAACATGAGCCCTTGATCTCCGGCACCAAGGTCTTCTAGTGATCCACGATCAACACCTTGGGCAATATCGCCTGATTGTTTACCAATAGCATTTATAACTGAGCAAGTCCTTCCATCGATACCTTTGTTTGCGTCATCGTAACCTGTTTCAACAATTACTTTTCTAACTAACTCTTCAATATCTATCCATGCAGAAGTTGTGATTTCACCAGCAACTAGAGCCATGCCTGTTTTTACAAGAGTTTCACACGCCACACGAGCATTTTTATCTTGTTTTAGGATTTCATCTAAGATGGCATCTGAAATTTGATCAGCTAGTTTGTCTGGATGTCCTTCTGAAACTGATTCGGATGTGAATAAATAATTTTTTGACATTTCGTTCTCCCTTTTAGTTTTGCTAAAAGGTTTCTAGAAAATCTTTTATAAAATTTAGTAGAAACGCTTTAGCTTATTATTTAGTGTCGCAAGCAAGTTGTTTGTTAAATTCAGCGACTTCGGGTATTATATATTATGTTTATGTAAAGTCAACTATTGACATTTTGGTTAAGAGACTTTAAAGTATTGCTATTAAATTTTTGCATAATTTTTGCTAGGTTTATGGCTGCTAAGCTTAGCTAAGAAAAGTTTGAAATATAAAAAGATAAAACCGGAGAATAATAAATGGTAGTAATTCGTATGGCTCGTGGTGGAGCTAAAAAGCGTCCTTTCTATAGAATCGTAGTTGCTGATAAAAGAAGCCCAAGAGATGGTAGATTTATCGAGAAGCTAGGTTTCTTTAATCCTTTAGCTAAAGGTGGTGAAGAAAGATTAAAGCTTGATGTAGCTAAAGCTGAAGCTTGGCTTGCTAAAGGTGCTCAGCCTTCAGATAGAGTAGCTAGCTTAATCAAAGAAGCAAAAAAAGTTGCTTAATAGCATCATTTTCATAATAATTTTTCTTTTATGTCACAGGACTTCGTAGAAATAGCTAAGATTGGTGCTACATATAAGCTTGATGGTGAGCTTAATTTATATCCTTTGGCGAATTCAATTGAAACTCTTTTAAGCTATGGTGACTGGTATATTCAATTGCCAGCTAATAATATTTGGCAACCCCTCAAAGAAGAAAGTGTTTTTAGAAGAGGGGATAAGTTGTATATTAAACTTGCTAGTGTTGATAGTGCAGAAGTAGCTAAGAAATATGTAAATTCCCTAATTGGTGTACCAAAAGAAGCCTTACCTAAGGTTGAAGAAGATGAAGCCTATTTCAAGGATTTGATAGGTTGCTCAGTAGTTAATATGGTGAATGATTCATTTGGTAATGTCATTGATATTATTGAAACTGGAGCCAACGAGGTTCTTGTTTGTAAGAATGATTCTGGTGAATATTTAATTCCTTATGTTAAGCAATATATAGTTAGCCAAGATCTTGAGTCTAAAAAAATAGTCGTTGATTGGGAATATGATTATTAGTCAATAATTCTTTCCTAATAATATGTTGTTACCTACTGCTAAGCATTAGCGACATATTCTTTTTATGTTGGAAAAAGTATGTGAAATCACTTAGCACTGCGCTATCGTATTTTATAAAATACTAATCGTCAATGTGCATTCATTGCTACAAAGTGTATTTTATCTCTCAAATATTTGTGTTTGTTTGTTGTAGGTAATACAATTAGGGAAGATTTAGAATAGGTGTTCAAAATGAAATTCGGAATAATATCTATATTTCCAGAAATGTTTAGGGCAATAAGTGATTTCGGGATTACTGCTAGAGCAGTTAAAGACTCTAAAATATCTATAAATTATTTTAACCCTCGTAGTTATGCAACAGATAAGCATGCTACTGTAGATGACACTAGTTTTGGTGGTGGCGCTGGTATGGTTATGAAATATGGACCTTTATCTGAAGCTATTAAAGAAGCAAAAAGTACTTTAGGTTATAATGCAAAAGTAGTATACTTGTCACCTCAGGGTGGTGTTTTTAATCATGAGAAGGCTCTTGAGCTTTTGCAAAATGATTCACTGATACTACTTTGTGGCAGATATGAAGGGGTTGATGAGCGCCTTGTACAAGATCATGTCGATGAGGAAATCTCTGTAGGTGATTTTGTATTAAGTGGTGGTGAGCTCCCTGCTATGCTAGTTATGGATAGTCTGATAAGGCTATTGCCAGAGGTGTTGGGTAACAAGGATTCCATGATTGAGGATTCTTTTTATGATGGTCTTTTGGACTACCCACACTATACAAAGCCAGCTGTTTTGCCTGATGGTAACTCAGTACCTGGTGTTTTGTTATCTGGTAATCATAAGGAAATAGCGAAATGGAGGCGTAAACAGAAGTTGATAAGGACTTATGAGCGTCGTAAAGATTTAATCGAGTGCCTATGCCTATCTGAAGAAGATAAGCAAATTATAAATGATTATAAAATGGATATGGTAAGCACAAAAGGAGAAAATAATGAAAAATAAATTTGTTGAATTAGTAGAAAAGTCACAAATCAGAACAGATCTTCCAGAATTTAATCCAGGTGATTCAATCACTGTTAATCTATGGATTAGAGAAGGTGATAAGCAAAGAATTCAGGCTTTTAAAGGTTTTGTTCTTAGAAAAAGAAACAGAGGTCTTCACTCTGCTTTCACAGTGAGAAAAATGTCTTCAGGTATGGGTGTAGAAAGAACTTTTCAAACGCATTCACCTTTGATTGACAGTATCACTGTTGAGAAGAGAGCAGATGTACGTAGAGCTAAGCTATACTACATGAGAGGTCTTACCGGTAAGGCTGCTAGAATTAAAGAAAAAGTATAATTCTAGGAAAATCAAAAAGTGTCTACAGCTGTTGATGCTTTTCTTGATAATCTTTGGCTTGAGCACGGTTTAAGCCAAAACACTATTTCATCTTATCGTACAGATCTAAAGTTTTTACAAAATTATTTCTCGCAAGCAGAATTAATTAGTCTTGATTTTGAGCAATTATATGCTTTTATATCTTATCGTTCTAAGAATGGCTATAGTAGCCGATCTAATGCGCGTATGATATCTACATTACGTAAGTTCTATAATTGGCTTATATCGACAGGACAAGCTACTACTAATCCGACTACAAAATTAACTTTACCGAAGTTAGCTAAAAGGTTGCCTAAAGATATGACAGAAGTTGATGTCGAAAGGCTACTTCAAGCGCCTGATTTAACAGATGATATTGGTATTCGTGATAAGGCAATGCTAGAGCTTATGTATGCTACAGGTTTGAGAGTTAGTGAGTTGGTTGGGCTAAATACTCATGATATTGATTTGAATGTCGGGGTAATACAAGTCATGGGTAAAGGCTCGAAAGAGCGAATTGTGCCGATAGGAGAGTATGCACTTGAATATTTACACAAGTATTTTGAAGAGTCGCGTGAGTCGTTAGCAAAGAATTTTAAAGAGAAAGCAGTCTTTATTAGCAAACATTCAAAGAGAATAACTCGTCAATCTTTTTGGCATCGTATTAAGAGCTATGCGCTTATTGCGGGTATAAACACAGATATATCACCACATACTCTAAGACATGCTTTTGCAACACATTTGCTCAATCATGGTGCCGATCTTAGATCGGTTCAGTTATTGTTAGGTCATAGTAATGTATCAACAACAACTATTTATACACATATATCTCAAAATCGCTTACAAGAAATATACCAAAAACATCATCCAAGAGGTTAAAATTATTAGAGCCAGTGTTATTTGCTTAACTTAGAAGGTATGTTTAAAAGTGATACTGAAACTTAAAAGTATAGTAAAAGCTAAACCAGGAAAAAGGTTTTATTTATTGCATAGATATTCTCGTAAAAAATTATCTAATCCTCTAGTTTTATTAATGTTTTTAATAATTTCAATTGTGGCTTTGATACTTGGTCTAATTATGCTATTTACTCCTGGACCAGGATTATTTTTTATAGGATTAGCTTTATTACCATTTATTGCAATAAGTAAAAAACTTGCAAGATCACTTGATAAGTTAGAGATATATTTGCGTAGAAAAATAAAGAAGAAGCTATAGAAGTTTATTTGATTAAGTTTTCCTATCTAAGATATCATCAAGTTAATGAAACATAAAAGTATTATTGATATAATTAAAGGCAGTCCTTGAATTGTTTCCCTCTAAAAATATGGAGTAAAAATGAATATTCGTAGCGTTGATTACTATGCAGATAATGCAGCCGAAGAGTTTACAAAGTCTTTGAAAGAAACTGGTTTTGCGGTTTTAAAGACTCATCCTATTGATTGGAATCTTATCCAAGCTGTATATAATGAATGGCAAGATTTCTTAAAGTCAGGTGATGCTGATAAATACTTATTTGATGTTGAAAATCAAGATGGATATTTTCCAAAAGATGTCTCTGAGGTTGCAAAGGGTGAAACAGTAAAAGACATTAAGCACTTCTATCATTTATATTTTCCTAATGGGCGATATCCTGAGGAAGTAAGTGGTGCAGCTAGAGAAATGTTTGAAAAAATGATGAAGCTTGGCGAGACACTTCTTGAATGGATAGATGAGCATATGGATCCAGCTGTTGCTAGTAAGCTACCACAACGATTAAGAGATACTGTTTCTTATGAAAGTACGTTGTTAAGAATATTACATTATCCTGCTATGAAAGGTGATGAAGAGCCAGGTGCAGTAAGAGCTGCAGCACATGAAGATATTAACTTAATTACATTGTTGCCAATAGCTTCTTCACCAGGTTTACAAGTTTTGTCACCAGTAACTAATCAATGGTATGATGTGCCATGTGATAGTGAGTCTCTAGTTATAAATATTGGTGACATGCTTCAAGAAATGACTAATGGTGAGTATATTGCAACTAAGCATAGAGTTGTAAAGCCAGAAGGTGAAATAGAAAATCTTGATCGAGTTTCAACACCATGCTTTATACACCCTAAACCAGAAGTATATTTATCTGAAAAATACCCTCAAGCTGGAATATTTCTAGAAGAAAGATTGAAAGAATTAGGTCTAAAATAAGCGTATATATGACACAAGAACAAGTTGTTTCTTATTATGAGAGTCAAGCTCATGAAGATGAGGTAAGCAGTATTCTTGAAAAAGCTAAGCAAATAATAGATGCTCAATCCTCATTAAAAAATCATGCCATAGTTCTTGATATTGATGAAACTTCATTGAATCATTATTATCCTTTTAAAGAAGTAGGCTTTCCTCAACAGGAGAATCATCAAATTTGGGATGAACTACTTGCAAAAACTAGTGCTTATCCAATCAAGGCTACTTTAGACTTCTATCTTTACTGTCTTGCTAAAGGACTTAAAATATTTTTCATAAGTGCGCGTATTGCTAAGCATCTAGAAGCGACAAAACAGGCATTACATAATGCTGGTTATGTGGGTTTTGAAGATGTATTTGTTTTTCCAAATAACTTGACAAAATATGATTCTAAGGGCTTTAAAAATTTTAAGGCAGAGAGAAGGGCTTATATTGAATCTCTAGGGTATAAGATACTTATCTCGATAGGAGATCAATCATCTGATCTAGTCGGAGGTTATGCTCTTTATACCTTTCAGTTACCTAATTATTTATATGGAGAAAATTCAGTTTTTTAGTAAACTGATTTTGATTTAAATATTAGATAATTGCCTATGAATATTAAAATCGCACAAGCTATAAGAAGTAGGATACTTATACTTTGATCGAATAATATAAATGCAAATAAAGGCCCCCAAATAATATAAGTAATATTTAGTGACATTGCTAAAGTTACATTTGAGTACTTAAATGCTTGCATATATGCTAGATCTGCAATATAACCAACAACACCAATAGCGGCTATAAGTAATAGCACATAAATACTAACTGTATCGATTATAATCCAAGTGAATGGTAAGAATATTATAATTGTAGAGATCTTACGTAGAAAAAGTAATGTATTTGCCGAGACATCAGCATTCAACACCATTTTGTAGATAACTCCTTCTAGTCCCCAAAAAATAGCTGCTAAAATTGCAAAGCTAAGACCTATAATGCTATTTGCCTGATCAAATAATTCATTATATGCTGTTAGGGTAATACCAATTAAAACAATTATAAATCCTAATATTTTCAGAGGAGTTAAGCTTTCTTTAAGAAAGATTCTCGCGCCTATCATTCCTACAGCAGGATAGCATGATGATATTATGATTGCCGTCCCAGTAGAGATATCTCTTGTCGAAAGCATGTACATAGTCATTGCAAGTCCACCTAGAAGCGGGATACAGCATATACTTATAATTTGCCAAAGCTTTAGATCTTTAACTTTTTTTACAGATGATTTTGATACGACACTAACAGTTGCTGCAACTCCCAAATCATGTATGGATGTAAGCCACATTGAAACTAAAAAAGTCATTGTGAGAAGTGTGTGAACTTGTCCTGCTAATGTATAGTCAAGCCCCCAAAATATTCCAGACAGCGAGCCAAATAGAAAAGCTCGTTTTTTAAAATTCAAACTAAAAAACCTGAGAATAAGAATAATTTATCTATACATTAGCTAATTGAATGAAATATTACAAGTATAGATGTTTATATAGTTTGAAGTTATCCGCTGATAGGCTCTTTTTGAGGTTCTATTAGTATTTCATTTATGGCAACATTTTTAGGTTGATTCATCGCAAAAATTATTGTCTCAGCTATTTGTTGTGGCTGTATGAAATTATCTGAATCATCGCTAGCATATTTTTTGACAGCCTCACTATCTGTAGACATGTTTTGCAGTGGAGTAGCAACATTACCAGGCTGGATGTTGATAATTCTGACATTTTTATCAATTAACTCCAAACGAATTGCTCTAAGTGTATATTCCATAAAAGCCTTTGAACCTGAGTAAATTGCTAGACCTGGAAAGGCTTGCCTAGCAGCATCAGATGTTATGTTGATTAGCATGCCTTTATTTTTGATTAGTGATGGTAGTACAGAGTATAAAAGATTAGCGAATCCTATGACATTAGTATTTATTGTAGTCATCCATTCTTGGTAATTTCTATTCTCTATACATTGATAATACATAACACCTGCGCAGTTAATGACATAATCAAATTCACCAAAGTTATCTATACTTTGGTTTATAAAACTTTCTACTTGAATTAAATTCTGGATATCTACTGATTGAAAAAATACATTATCACCTTGAATATCAATTTCACGACGCGAGCATAAAGATATTTTCATTTGCTTTTCTCTGCATGCATTAGCAATAGCTTTACCCATACCACTAGAGGCACCGACTATTAATACATGTTTATTTGTAAGTAAGCTCATCTTTACCTCCTAGAAAAATATTATTTATATATTCAGCAGTTATTTCTGGATAATTGATATTGATTTCTTTCATGATTCTTTGGTAATTAGTTCTATCATAGTTACATATTGATGAGTCGATGTTTAGCTTATCATTTGCTAAGAACTTTGTTGAATCATCTATAATAGTATCAAGCCAATTATTATATTCGATAGTTTCATAATTGAAACATTTAGCTAATATGTTTGCGTTAAGAAAAATTTTGTTAGTAATATTAAGGATATTGTAGTCTGGTTTAGTCAATATAAGATGTTCTACAATCTTAGTTACATTATCTACTGGAGTCATTTCTAAGTTTATATTTTGAGGTATTTTCTTCTGGGTAATTATTTCTTTTAGTAGTAACCAGTTCGTATCGGATTTGTTTATATAGCTAGGTGTTTGAGGTGAGAGATTTCCTAGTCTTAAAACACTTGCATTAAGACCTTTTTCAATCATTTTATGAACGAGTTTTTCTGCTGCCCACTTTGTTTGTGAGTAGCCAGACTCTAGTGATTCAATCCAATCAATGGAGTTAGATTCATCAAAAATTTTATTCAGATGTAATGGGAATATTCCATTAGTGGATATGTATATTAAATGTTTACTTTTATTCGTAAGACAAAAATCAATACAATGTGCTGTTCCATCAAGATTGCTTGGTTTCAAAGCATTATAAGGTAATAGTAGGTTAACAGACGCTGCTGTATGAATAACAGTATTTATCTCTTTAGATAGTTCTAACCATTTTTTACTATCTAAACCAAAGTTTGTTTTAGTAATATCTCCATTTAAATATACTATTTTTGAGTTTGTTTTAACGTTAAGTTTTTCAAGAGTTTTTTCGACTCTTTGTCTCGCTTGATTTTCATCTGTAGCTCTTACCAAGCAGTAAATTGTTTGTATTTCATCATTTGATATTAAGTGAGCTAGAAGGTGAGAACCTAAAAATCCTGTTGTGCCTGTCAATAAGATATTTCCAGTATTTGTAGAGGGTAAATCTTCGCAAATATTTGATTTTATTGTGGTTGTAAATTTATTAATGTCATCTAAGATCTCTTGGGTTATCTTTTGTTTTGTTGAGGATTGATTATTTGTTACTAGATTATAACTATCTTGCAAAGAACTTTTTTCAACAAAATTGCTGATACTAATATCAAAGCCAAACTCTTTTAGATTACTTATAAGTAACATTGCAGATAAGGATGATCCACCAAGCTCAAAAAAACAGCTTGTTAGAGATATATCATCTTCAGATATATTTAAGATATTTGACCATAATCTTTTATATTCTTGCAAATTATTGATTGCTTGAACTTCTTGAGTTTCAATGATTAAATCGTCATATTTGATACTATTTCTATCAAGCTTGTTTGAATATCTATTAAGAGGTATTTCATCGAGTAGAACAATATATTTAGGGAGCATGTAGTGAGCTAGATGAGGAGCAATTTTGTCTAGTAGCTTTTTAGAAGGCTTATTGTTATCTTTTAGATTCCACTGTTGGCGAAAAGTATCTTGATTCTCTTTGGGGATCTCTAAATATGCAATCAGTGATTCTGACATTCTTGTAGCACCAGTTTTATCGACTATACAGTGCATTATGTCGAGTTTATCTTTTATAACTGATTCAATAAATGGTAGTGAAAGGGTATAGCCTCTTAGTTTGATAATATAATCACATCGACCATATATTGTTATTAATTGTCCATCATCTGAGAGCTTACCAAAATCTCCAGTTTTATAAAGTCGCTTTTTGATAGGGCTATTTGCTGCAGAGATAAATCTTTCTGCATTCAGATCAGGCCTGTTAATATATTCATTAGCTAATCCTATAGAATGGATATATACTTCTCCTTTTTGACCATTCTTAACTATTTCTTTATTCTCATTAAGTACGACAGCATCAACCTTTGGTAGTACATGACCAACAGGTACAATGCCATCTTCTTCTAAATATTTATCATTTGGGTGTAATTTGTATACTGCAACATCGTGACATTCAGATATGGAATACAGATTATATATATTTGTGGAGCTCATGAATTTTTCTAGTTTGTATTGTAACCAGCTAGAAACTACTTCACCATTTAACCAGCAGGTATCAATATCATGAAATATTTCTATAGCAGTATCTTCAGAGGTTGATAATAAAGTTTCAAGATACGAAGGTGTAAAAAGAATCTCATTAATCTTCTTGTTTTTGATATATTTTGCAAGAGCTTTAAAATCATAAAGAACTGTATCTGGAATTATATTAGTTCTTCCACCTTTTAATAAAGGTCTAAAAGCTTCCCAGAGATAGTAAATATTACAACCAATCGAACTACTATTATCATATGGTTTGATAGTTTCTCTAATCTTATATGATTCTAGGATTGCTCTATGAGATATTGAAATTCCTTTATTTTTACCTGTAGTACCCGATGAGTATACTAGCCAAAAATCTTTTTCTGGATCTATGTTTATATCAGTAGGTACTTGAATCTTAGAGTCATCACATTTTGAGATGATACTTATATAATTTATACATTTAACTGATTTAATATCTGGTATCTCATCACATAGGATTAGGTCTGGGTTTGTATCGTTAATAATATCTTTAAGCAAAGGTAAAGGAAATGATTTATCTAACTGTACGCAACTTGCTCCTATACTTGATACTGCTAAAAAGGCAATGATAATTTCATATCGTTTTGAACTATATATAGAGATTATACTATTATGATTATAGCCATTTTCTGACAAGTATCTCGCTAGATTTATAATTTGGTTAGCTGTTTGCTGATATGTAAGCTCAATGTTTTCATCAGTAATAGCTATATTATTAGGTGTTTGTTTAGCTTGTATAAAAAAGCAATTACTAAGAGTGTTCGGAATCACTATTTTAAGAGTGTTTATCTGAGTATTAATAACTATGTTAAATGATTTGACTGATGAAGATAAGTAAAGAATCAAAAAATGCTCATTTTATTAATATTTATGGAAGCTATTGTTATGAACTAAATATAATTATAAATTATCAAACTTACAAAAATTAGTTTACAATAAGGTTAGGAAGAAGATAGTTTTCTTTGAATAATGATAGATAAAAGTGGGTATCGAGCAAATGTAGCGATAGTTTTACTAAATAGACAAAATAGAGTGTTTTGGGGTCAAAGAAAGAGTAGAACTTCATGGCAATTTCCTCAAGGTGGAGTCGCAGTAGGTGAGACGCCTTTACAAGCGATGTATAGGGAATTGTATGAAGAGATAGGTTTACGTCCTCATGATGTTGAAGTGATTGCATCTACTAGAGACTGGTTTAAATATGACATTCCTGATTCGTTGGTAAGAAGTCGTGAGCCAGTATGTATAGGGCAGAAGCAAAAATGGTTTTTACTAAGGTTAAAAACTTCAGAAAATAATATTAACTTGGAGGCTAACGACTCGCCTGAGTTTGATAATTGGCGATGGGTAAGTTATTGGTATCCAATAAATCATGTGGTTTACTTTAAGCAAGAGGTTTATAGAAAAGCTTTGACCTATTTCAAAGAATATATAAATTGATTATTTGTTCAATCTTTTGTTTTCAACAAATGCTTTTGACCATAAGTAGGTAAAAATACCTATGTATCCAGCAAGAATTACGTCAGAAATGAAATGGTCTAATATAATAATTCTACTAGCAGCAACAAAACAGCATATTACCAAAGCTATGACAGTGATAAATTTTTTATCAAAAAAGTTGGCTATCGCAAGTAAGCCAGCAAAAGTTAATGCTGTATGACCAGATGGCATAGAATTATAAGCTTTTTTAAAAGAGAAAAAGTGAAAACCATATCTGTTGTCAAAGAGTAACATTTCTGGTCTATACCTTGCTAATATGACTTTGACTATAGTGGTGATTAAAATAGTCATTATCAAGGTTAATGACATAATATAAAGCTTCTCTGAAGGGTTTTTGGTTATATGCTTATATATGCAAATTAGAGTTATTATAATTGCAAGTATAGCCCAAACCTTAGGCGAGAATACTTTAGATGTCATAGCAGCTATTGTACTAATTCCAGTGCCAAAAAAGTCACTAGTATGTATAAAGTTTGCTACTTTTATATCTAAGAAGCTATAACTGAGTGATACAACGATTAATGTTACGATACCGTATAAAAAAGTTCTTTTTGCAAGCTTACAATCAAGACATTTCATAGCTAAATTTATTCAAAATTACCAAATTAGTTGATAAAGTATAATACTATTGTAAGTAATTTTAAATACTAAGATGTTTGATCAGGGCTGGTATAAAAAGGCTAAGTGTATAAAAAGCTCAAATTTCAATCAAAGGCCTAATAGTAGTATCATCAGTCTAGTAGTTATACATTGTATAAGTTTACCAGAAGGTGAGTATGATAATACTAATGTTGAGAAGCTTTTTACCAACAAGCTTGATTGTAAGCAACATGAGAGCTTCTTGAGTTTGCAAGGTGTTGAGGTATCAGCACATTTTTATATTAGAAGAGATGGTGATGTAATACAGTTTGTATCCGTGGCTGATAGGGCTTGGCATGCTGGAGTAAGTCAATTCAATGGTCAAGAAGGATGTAATGATTTTTCGATAGGGATAGAGCTGCAAGGCACTGATGGTAGTTTGTATAGTCAACAGCAATATGAGTCGCTCAATATTTTATTAAAAGATTTACAACAAAGTTATCCAAGCTTGATTGATATCGCAGCTCATAGTGATATTGCTCCTGGTAGAAAAACAGATCCAGGTAGTTTTTTTGAATGGGAAAAAGTAGATTTTAAGTCTAAAGGAGGTCGCAGAGATGAGTAGAGAACAACAGTTAATAGATTTGTTGTACAAAGAAGTTGTGCCAGCAGAAGGCTGTACGGAGCCAGTTGCTTTGGCGTATTGTGCTGCAAAAACAAGAGATGTGCTAGGGCATATACCTGATAGGATAGATGTTTTTGCCTCTGGTAATATGATTAAAAATGTAAAAAGCGTAACTGTACCGAATAGTGGTGGAATGATTGGTATAGAAGCCTCTGTTGCAATGGGTACAATCGCAGGCAATGCAGCTAAAGAGCTTATGGTTATTTCTGGAGTGACTGATGCAGAGTTACCAAAAGTACAAAAATATCTAGATAAAGATTGCATTAAAGTGTTTAATGCATCTGTACCTGTAAAACTATATATACGTATAGAAGCATATCACAACGAAGATAAGGTTGTGGTTGAGTTTAAATATACACATACAAATATTACTTTAATCAAAAAGAATGATGAAGTTATTTATGAAGTTAATGATGAAGATAATAAGAGTAATCTTGTTGATGAAATAATTTCTAAATTTTCAATTAAAGAGATTTATGGAATCGCATTACAATTAGATACATCTAAAATTAGTGATATGTTAGATAAAATTGTTAAAGATAATTCTAATATATCTAATGAAGGCTTAGCTCATCAGTACGGTATCCAAACAGGTAGAAATATTCGTTCAGGAATTGATAACGGTTTCTATGGTGATGATATCCGTAATCGTGCGGCAGCTGCAGCATCGGCTGGAAGTGATGCTAGGATGGGCGGTTCGGCTTTGCCTGTGATGACAGCTGCGGGTAGTGGTAATATAGGTTTAACATTATCTTTACCATTGATCGAATTTGCTAAGTCAAGAGGTAAGTCTCAAGATAAGCTTTATCAAGCTTTATTTTTTGCAATTGTATCAACGGTTTATATAAAGTCACGTATCGGTAGACTATCTGCGTTATGTGGTCCTACGTGCGCATCAGCAGGAATTGCTGGTGGTCTTGCAATGATGCTAGAACTATCGGAAGAAAAAGTTGAGAAATCTATTATTAATGCCTTAGCAGGAATTATTGGTATTATGTGTGATGGCGCTAATTCATCATGCTCTATTAAGATAGCAAACTCCGTATATGCAGCGTTTGATGCTGTAAATGCTGCAATGCTTGGTAATACGGTAACTCCACATGACGGTATTGTTGGTGATGATGTAGAAGATACTATCAAAAATATTGCAATATTGGCTACGGGCAAAGGAATGAATGAAACAGATGATGCTATCTTAGGGGTGATGACAGGAAGATTAGCTGAAGTTTGTAAATAAATTACAAAATTTATTCAATTTCAGCTTTATCACCATGATTTTCAAGCCAATCACGACGGTCTTTGGCTCTTTTTTTCGCCAAAAGCATATCTAAAATTTCAGCATCATCAAAAGTATTAGAAACTGTAAGCTGTAAAAGTCTTCTCGATGAAACATCCATTGCAGATTCACGTAATTGGATAGGATTCATCTCGCCAAGACCTTTGAAACGCATGATATTTATTTTGCCAGTTAGTTTAGAATTTTCAGCTAAGATTTTTTCTTTTTCATTTTCATCAAGAGCATAAAAGGTATTCTTACCAATATCAACTCTAAATAGTGGTGGTTGGGCTATATAAATGTGTCCACATTCAATAAGTTTTCTAAAATGTTTAAGAAACATGGCACATAAAAGAGTGGCAATATGCAGACCGTCAGAGTCAGCATCGGCGAGTATACAGATTTTATTATATCTTAAACCCGAAATGTCATCGCTATCTGGGTCAACACCAATTGCTGTAGCGATGTTATGAACTTCTTGAGAGTTCATAATGGTATCTGCATCAAGTTCCCAGCTGTTTAGGATTTTACCTTTAAGAGGTAGGACGGCTTGAAAGTTTTTATCACGAGCTTGTTTAGCAGAGCCTCCAGCAGAGTCACCCTCTACTATAAAAAGTTCAGTAGAACTAACATCAGAGCTAATACAGTCTGTAAGCTTGCCGGGTAACCGAATTGAAGTATTCATAATACGCTTACGAGCTGTTTTTTTATCAGCGTTGATTCTTTTTTGAGCAACACTATTAATATTTTCAATAATTTGACGCGCTTCTTCAGGATTTTGGTTTAGCCATATTGTTAGTAAGTCTTTGACAGCAGTGGCTACAAATGATGTTACATCCTTATTGGAAAGTTTCTCTTTTGTTTGTCCTGCAAATTGAGGATTTGTTATTTTTACTGATATTACGTAGTTTAATTTAGCAAAGGAATCATTAGCTGTAACTTTGATGTTCTTTGCTCCAAGAGAGTTTTTTTCAATATACGCCTTAATTGCATCATAAACTCCATTTTTCAGACCTGTAACATGTGTACCATCTTGCGGTGTTGGAATTAGGTTAACATAACTGTTTTTGATACTTTCTAAAGGGTCTTCACACCAGCAAAATACAGCATCTAAATAAGAATCACCATTTGAAAAATTATCTATCATAAAAGGCTCAAGAGGAAGTGTTTCAGCTTCTAATTTATGATCAAGATAACCTTTTAACCCTGTTTCAAAATGCCACGTGATTCTTTCTTTTTTTATTTCATTTAAATATTTAATTGTAAGTGCTTTACATAGTATTGCTTTGGCTTCCAAGAGATTTTTAAGAGCTTTGATATTAACTTTGATATCATCAAAATATTTTTTGTTAGGCCAAAATCTAATTTTAGTACCAGTATTCTTTTTACCAACGCTATCAATGATCTCTAAATCTTTAGTTTTTAGGCCATCTTCAAAAGTTATTTGATAAACATTACCATCACGTTTGATTTCTGCTTCAAGTTTGCTTGACAGAGCATTGACAACGGACACCCCAACTCCATGAAGACCGCCTGAGTGAGTATAGTTTTTGTTACTAAATTTACCACCTGAATGTAGTTTGGTCATAATAAGCTCAATCCCAGACATTTTATGCTCAGGATGAATATCTACAGGCATACCTCGACCATCATCAGCAACTTCTATACTGTTATCATTATATAGAGTGATATTTATTTTACTGGCATGTCCCGCTAGAACCTCATCAACACTGTTATCAACAATCTCTTGTATAAGGTGATTCGGGTTTTCAGTATTTGTATACATACCAGGTCTTTTTTTTACAGGATCTAATCCTGTGAGGACCTCGATAGATTTAGCATTATAATTTTGCATTTATAAATTATTAAATATTTGAAATATATTACTTAGAGTAGATTCTATCATATAATTATTTTAATTCGTAAGCCTAAGACTATAAAGGCTTTGGATATTTACTTCTTAAGGAAGTAACAACTATAAGGGAAGAATATTATTAGTCCAATAAGTGGTAGCAATACAAAAGCAAAAGCTAAAGTAAATTCACTACCAAAATGGATTTGACTAATTACAGCAGTTGTGATTGAGGCGATGCCCATCTGCATAAACCCCATAACTGAAGATGCAGCACCAGCAGTAGTAGTAAAGTTTTCTAATGCTATTGGTGTTAATAAGGGTACACTGAATGATACACCTATGAATGTGAGAGAAAGAACACCGGTTAAAGCTATAGAAAGAGTTAGTCCTGTTAATTTTTGGAAGGCATAAATAAAGAGTATTCCTGATATCAAAGTACAAAGCATACCAAAATTAACTAGATGCTTGTATGCTATTACGCGACTTAATTTTGAGCAAATAATTGATCCTAATACTACTGCTGTAACCATAATTGTAAGTAAGTATAGGAAATTAGCTTTTTCAAGTTTCAATATATTGATAAATATATCTGGAGCTGTAACTAAACATGCGTATATCACACTAATATTTATTCCTAATACAAAGGTTGCAAAGAAGAATTGATGATCCTTAAAAAGAGAGAAGTAGTTCTGAAAGAATGATTTGATAGTCAGTGCATCCATGTTTTTTTCCTTGACAGTTTCTGGGAAAAAAAGTGCTACTTTGATAAATAATAATGTAGCTGCGACTAGTAGGATCCAAAAAATTAAGTTAGGACTAAGAAATACTCCTAAGACAGCACCAAAAGCAGGAGCTAAAGCAAAAGCGATATTCATAATAGCAAATATAGCACCCTGTTCATTAACTTTGAAAGCATCTTTAACAGCGACTGTTGCTATAACCCCTCCAGCTGCGGCACCAAACCCTTGTAGTAATCTTGCATAAATTAGAGTATCAATATTTGTACTAAGTAAACATATTATTGAGCTAATGATAAAAAAGCTTGAGCCTACTAGCATTACAGGCTTACGTCCAAATCTATCTGAAAATGGACCATATAGAAGTTGGCTAACTGAGTAACCAAGTAAATAAGAAGTGATGGTTAGTTGTACGTGTGGATAATCAGTACCTAAAATAGTTTTGATCTCTGGTAACGCAGGAGCATAAATAGTATCGCCAAAAGGTCCTAGTGAAACCATTAGTATTAGAATAAAAATTGATGGTCTTATACCTTTATACATTAGTCAGAGTCGCCTTTACTAAAATCACCAATAATTATAGTAGCATTTTTACCTTTTGGTGTAGGTTGTACTTTGTTAGATGTAACAACTCCTTCAGCTATTGAAGAGTCAGTATTTTCATTTTTCTCAGCCTTTGTTGAGGTATTTAATACCGGGGTTGAGTTTATCATTTCTTGATTTGCTGGGTTTTGTATATCTTTAGTGTTTGTAGCAGTAGCAGTAGCAGTAGCAGTAGCAGTAGCAGTAGCAGTAGCAGTAGCAGTAGCAGTAGCAGTAGCAGTAGCAGTAGCAGTAGCAGTAGCAGTAGCAGTAGCAGACTTTGAGCTAGTGTCGTTTTTGCTGGTTTTATTAGAGTCTACCTTTTTATTTGGTAGAGCTTTTGGAGAGCTTTCAATAGAGCCTGATTTTGGTTGCTCTAGAGGATATATGACTTTGACATTTTTGCCTCTGTTGACTTTGTAGTCGCCAAGGATATTTTCATAAATAACTCTATCACTATGAGCATCGACTAAGTATGTTGTTCCACTGTCAGCTTCTATCAGTATACCTTTTTCAGTTGGAACTAGCTGTCCTGAAATTCCATAATCAAAAAAGTCACTTTTAGGTGTAAGTTTGTATCTACCTAAGTAATCTCCATTCAATGAGTTAAAGAAATGTAGGAAGCCTTGATAGTCAGCAACTACTATTAAACCTTTGTAATAAATGGGAGCAGTTATTTTACGCCATTCTAGTGTACTTTGGGTCCAGACAGTATCTCCTGTTTGGATATCATAAGCCTTGAGTTCGCTATTGGCTTGTGCTGTGAAAATCACACCGTTGTTGATAGCCATATTATTGATTATAGAGGCTTTCTTTGCCCAAAGCATTTTGCCAGTATCTTTATCTAGAGCTACAATAGCTCCTTGAAAAGCAGCGAAAATTAGGTAGTTACCGTATAGCATTGGATTAGCTGTAATATCAACCATTTTGTCAGCTGGGGACGAGCCATGTGCTATGGCAACAGGTAGGTTAATAGTTCTATCGCCACTTTCTAAAGTGAAGCCTAATACTGTACCAAAAGCAGACCCCACCATCACGGTGTCATTAAGTATGATGGGCGATGAGTCACTTGGTAGAGTTATCTCTGGTATGTTATTCGTTACATTCCATACTTTGGATCCATTTGTGGCATCAAAAGATGTTACGGAACCATCATGAGTATGAGTATATAAATGATTACTATATATTGTTGGTTGAGAAAAAATGCTACTTGGAGCATCAGTACGCCATAGTATTTTTCCATCTTTTTGATCAACAGCAGTTAATACACCTTTTACAGACCCAAAAATTACTGCATTTGCTATCGTGTTTGGTTGTGACGATAGTATGGTACCAGTATCATGTTTCCAAATTATTTTACCGTCTGTAATTGATAAACCATAGGCTACACCGTTTTGGTTGGGGACAAATACTGTATTATTTGCATAAGTAGGGGATACATTATAAATGGGTAGTCCACCGTTGCCATTACCTGTTTTTCTACTCCATTTAACTTTTACTTTTGCTTCCTTAGGAGGTTTTTCAGCAAGCGGGGTTGGTGGAGGAACATTACTTGTAGAACAGCTAGTAGCTAATAATGATAGTAGCAATGGAACTATTACTAGAAATAATTTTTTCATGATTAATTGGCGTTATTTAGAAGTTGAGTAATTATTTGCTTGAATTCAGGTGAACTGTTAGGATCTTTTAGAGCTTTGTTCCAAGCTTCTGATGCTTTAGCTTTATCTTTTTTCTCACTATAAGCTTCGCCTAATAACATTAACGGGTATGCATTGCTATCTAGAGAGTTAATGCTTTGAAGCGTACTGATAGCTTTATCTGGGTCATTACTGGATATGTATAGTTTAGCAAGTCTAACTTTTGTAATATCAGTTAAGCTATCATCAGGGTTGCTTTGGACACTCTGTTGTAATACATCAATAGCTTTAGGAAGGTTGGATATATTAATATTGAAACTCTTAGTATCTAGATCTGTTGGAGCCATATATAAATCTGCTAATTGCCAACTAGCAAATATTCCAAAGCTAGTATTTGAATAGTTTTTTGTTACCTCTTCAAATTTTGATATCTTTATACTTGTCGGAGATTTTGGATTTTCGTTTGCAATCAGAGCTCTTTGGTACATATCAGATGCAGCAAACATCTTTTTTTCATTATTCGAGTTATAAAATTGTAAAATTATAGCGCAGATGATAGCTACAATTATTATACCCGCTATAGTATAGAGAGCTTGACTTTGTTTTTTAGATAGATTTTTCATAATTAATTAGCGTCTACAAATTAAGTTTGTTTATAGTAAACTTACAACATCTTAACATAAAAGTTGCCAACGTTCTAAGTTTATTGATTAGATTGGAATGTAATGTTCGAGTCTTTTATGTTAGAATATTGATTTATTTTTCTAAGTTTAATTACTAGTTATTTACATTTAAAAATTATTTGAACATGGCATTAATATCTTTAGCAATTGATTATAAAAAATCCCCAATAGAAGTTCGTAGTGAGTTTGCACTTTCAGGGCTTGATGTATCGATGTTATATAAATCAATATTAGCAATAGATAATGTCATCCATGCGGTTATTCTATCAACATGTAATCGTACTGAAGTATATCTTGAAATAACAGATCTAAGAGTCGTTGATGATGTCTTGGTTTGGTGGCAAGGATATGTTAGAAATCCAGATTTCAAAATAAGAGATTATTTTAAATTACGTCAAGGTACAGAAGTAATTATGCACTTGATGAAACTAGCTTGTGGCTTGGAATCTATGGTTTTAGGAGAGCCACAGATATTAGGACAAGTTAAGGATTCATATACTCTTAGTAAAAAAAATCATGCTATAGGTAAAGAATTAGATAGAGTTTTTCAGAAAGTTTTTGCAACTGCTAAAAAAGTTCGTAGTGAAACTAGAATAGGGCATTGTCCAGTATCTGTAGCATTCTCAGCAATTAGCTTAGCTAAAAAGCAATTGGATAATATTTCTGCTAAAAATGTGCTCATAATAGGTGCTGGTCAAACAGGAGAGCTTTTATTTCGACACGTAACAGCTCTTAATCCTAGGCATATTATGCTAGCTAATAGAACTATAGAGAAGGCCGAAAAAATTACATCTAATTTTAGTAATGCTAGTGCCTATTATTTATCAGATTTGTCTAAACTAATTAAAAAAGCGGATATTATAATTGCAGCAGTTAATGTTACTGAGTACATAGTTAAATGTGAAGATGTAGGAGAAAAGCCAAGAGTTTTTATTGATATTTCTATACCGCAGGCATTAGATCCTAAACTTGGAGATCTAGAGCAGAATGCGTATTACTGCGTCGATGATATTAATAGTGTTATAGAAGGTAATAAAGATAAAAGAAAGCATGAGAGTTCAAGAGCTCAAAAAATTATCGTAAAATCATTAGAAGATTATTTAGAAAAAGAAAAGGCAATTATTTCTAATAGTGCTATTAAGGAACTGTTTCAGAAAGCTGATGGTTTAGTGGATTTATCATTAGAAAAAAGCTTAGCAAAAATAAGAAATGGTAAAGATCCTGAAGAAGTACTAAAGAGGTTTGCTTATGAAATTAAAAAGAAAGTATTACACTATCCTGTTGTTGGCATGAAAGAGGCTTCTAAGCAGGGTAGAAGTGATTGTCTAGTATGTATGAAACGAATGTTTGGTTTAAATGTGGAAAAGTAAATGAAAGATTCTATTAAAGTAAAACTACAGAGTTTGATAGAAAGACATGAAGAGGTTAGTGTTCTTTTGGGTGAGGCTGACGTTATTTCAGATCAGAATAAGTTTAGAGATTTATCGAAAGAGTATTCTCATCTTGAACCTATTGTAAAGGCATTTAAGGAATATACGCAAGCTCTTGAAGATAAAGAAGCTGCTTATGAAATGTTAAATGAGAAAGATGCCGAACTTGTTGAAATGGCAAAAGAAGAGTTAAAGTCAGCTAATGAGGCTATCGAAAGACTTGAGGACGAATTGCAGATACTTCTTTTACCTCGTGATCCAAATGATGACGCTAATATATTCTTGGAAATTAGAGCTGGAACAGGTGGAGATGAAGCATCGATATTCTCTGGAGATTTGTTTAAGATGTATTCAAAATATGCTGAGCAAAGAGGTTGGAAAATAGAAGTTATTTCAGCTAGTGAAGGAGAGCATGGCGGCTATAAAGAAATTATCTCAAAGATAAATGGTGATGGTGTATATTCTCAGTTGAAGTTTGAATCTGGTGCCCATAGAGTGCAAAGGGTTCCAGCTACAGAGTCTCAAGGTAGAATCCATACCTCAGCATGTACTGTTGCAGTTATGCCTGAAGCAGATGAGGTTGAGGGAATTGATATAAATCCTGCTGATATTAAAGTTGATACTTTTAGAGCATCTGGAGCAGGGGGACAGCACGTCAACAAGACTGATTCAGCAATTAGAATTACGCATATCCCAACAGGTGTAGTTGTCGAGTGTCAAGATCAAAGATCACAACATAAAAACCGTGCTGCTGCAATGTCTATGCTTAAGTCAAAACTTCTACAAGCAGAGATTGATAAGCAACAAAAAGAGCAGTCTGATGCGCGTAAAAGTTTAGTTGGTAGTGGTGATAGATCTGAGCGAATTAGAACGTATAACTATCCTCAAGGTAGAGTTACTGACCATCGTATTAACTTAACTCTTTATAAACTTGATGAGGTTATGGAAGGAAGTTTAGATAGTATTATCCAGCCACTAATTTTAGAGCATCAAGCTGATCTTCTAGCAACTATGTCAGATGAGTAATATCTCAATATCTCAACTGTTAGCTTCAGCTGTAGCTAAATTTCCTCAAAGTGACTCATCAATAAAATATGATCTACAAATGATTATTTGCGATGTTTTGGGTGTTGATAAGACTTATCTTTATCTAAATTCTGATAAGCAGTTAGATAATGCCATACTTACAAAAATAAATGGGAAAATTTTACGTCTTTTAGCGGGCGAGCCATTAGCTTATATTCTTGGTTATAAATATTTTTGGAATCAAAAGCTATATGTAACTAAAGATACTCTTATACCCCGAGCAGATACTGAAGTTATAGTTGCTGCAGTGTTAGATGATATACAAGATAATAATGCTCAACTAAAAATATTAGATCTTGGTACGGGCTCTGGCGCGATTGCTTTAGCTTTGGCCGATGAGCTGCCTAAGAGTCAAGTTGTGGCTGTTGATTTATACTCTAAGACTCTAGATGTGGCTAAAAAAAATGCTCATGCCAATAGTATTACCAATGTTAAATTTATGCTAAGTAGTTGGTATGAAAGTCTAGATGGTACTAAGTTTGACATCATAGTATCAAATCCACCATATATAGATATTGACGATGCTAATGTTGATGATAGTGTTAGGAAATATGAACCTTCAAGAGCTTTATTTGCAGGAAGTGATGGCTTAGCAGATATTAGAACAATAATATCCCAAGCAGATGCTTTTCTAAAGCAAGGAGGATATTTATATATAGAGCATGGCTTCACGCAAGCGGATGATATAGCAAGTATATTTTCTCAGTATAGTTTTTGTGACATTCAGACTATTAAAGATTTAAATCATAAAGATAGGTGTACAAAAGCTAGGTTTTGTGGTTATTTATGATACGGATGACCTTCTAATATTGTATAAGCCCTATACAATTGTTCAGCAATAATGATACGTACTAGAGGATGAGGGAAAGTCATTTTTGATATGGATATTTTTTCTTTAGCAATATTCTTGATACTTTGATCTATACCATCTGGACCACCAATTAAAATCACAACATTTGGATTGTTAAATTTCCAATTTTGCATTTTTTCAGCTAATTCTTCCGTTGAAATTATTTTAGAGTTAACATCAAGAATTACTAAGTGATCAGAATCACTAAGTTTAGTAAGGATAGTTTTTGCTTCTTGTTCCATCCAAAGTTTGGGATTACCAGTTTTAGTTCGTTTAGCTATTGGTAATTCAATCAGTTCAAGCGGGATTGATTTGCTTAGGCGTTTTTTGTATTCATCGTAACCGTCACTAACCCATTTGGGTGGTTTTTCTCCTAAAGAGAGTATTCTAATTTTCATAAACTATCTCGTAAAGCACATAAGATTTTCATTTGAAAGTTCTAAGTTAAATTTGTAGTCAGCTACATTGAACTTTTTAATATCACTGATATTTTCTATCCTATTTTCAAGAATGTATCTTGTCATTAAACCACGCGCTTTTTTCGCATGAATCCCTATAGTCTTATATGTACCATTTTTATTTTCCTTAAAATCAATATTTAACCACTTTGCATCTAAAGATTTTTTATCTATTGCTTGTGAGTATTCATTAGAAGCAAGGTTTATCAAAACTTTATTCTGTTGCTGGCTGAAGTATTCATCTAATTGAGCAGTAATCTTATCTTGCCAATACTTATATAGAATTTCTCCATCAATTTTAATTTTTGTACCCATTTCTAATCTATAAGCTTGCATTAAATCAAGAGGGCGTATCAGTCCATACAGTCCAGATAACATCAAAAGATGATTTTGAGCATATTCGATAGTCTCTTTATCTAGTGTATCTGCCTCAAGACCTTTATAAACGTCTCCACTAAATGTGAAAATAGCAGCTTTTGAATTTGACTCGTTATAACTCTTAGGGTCAAAGCTATTATGTTTAGTAAATACTTCTTCAGCTAGTTTGGGACTAATTTTCATTAGCTTTTCAATCTCATCAACTTCATAGTGTTTAAGGGTATTTATAAGCTTAGTTATCTGATCTTTGAATATTGGCTGTGTAAATTGATATTTTGCCGTTGCAGTTTCAAAATTTTGACTTTTAGCAGGTGATATAACTATTATCATGATATTTGTTAACTTTAACTATTTTTGATAATAATACCAATTTATCTTAGATAATGGAATTTGCTTTGTTAGCTTGTAATTTTAGGATATATCTAGTAATATACCTAACGCTGACTTGGTTTCCACGCAATGATAGATTGTGAACCCCGCCAGGTCCGGAAGGAAGCAACGGTAACTTTTGATTCATGTGCCGTGTCAAGGCTAAGTCAGCACTTTTTAGAAAAAGTCAGTATTTTTGATCAGAAATTATATATAATAGTTTTCTATTATGTAAATTGTTTAAACTTTATAGATGTTCAGTACAAAATCAAATATAAAATATCAGATATTTGTTTACCTTTTGATATTCACTTACTTTTTAATTATTAATCTGTGTCAACCTTTGATGATGGATGATCTTTGGCGATCAAATGTAAATGCTCTTCATGATGGAACAGTATGGTTTCACATTAGAAGTGACTATTTCTATTGGACTGGTAGAGTTTCGGCACAATTACCAGTTTATATTCTTTTTAACAAAAGTTACCCTTCTTTGATTTATGTTGTAGATATGCTAAATGCACTTGCACTAACAGTGTTGTTTGTTTACTTATATAAATTAATATTTAGAGATCAAGTTAGTATTCTATCTAGAAAATTCATTATATATGCTTGTCTATTTATGGGTTACTTCATAGAAAATACTTTTTTAGGCAATGCAATGTGGAAGACCATAGGCATTCAATATCTTTGGGGCATTAGCTTGCTTGTATGGGGTTTTTATTTTCTTTTCGTAAAGAACAAGCACTCAAAAGTATTAAGTATTATTTTGGGTATTTTTCTTGGTTTATATAATGAAGCATTTTTCATGGTAATTTTTACCATTTGTTTTTACTATATAATTCATCAAATTGTCAAAAAAGATAAACTAAATAAGAATACTTTATATTTTGTTATACCATTTATAATTGCGGGTATTGTGATGATGATAGCACCTGGAAATTTTGCCAGAACTAGTGGTATGCTTGCTGGGCAATCTCTTTTAGGGTATATATTTCATAATTTATTTGATATAACTATAAAGTTTTTTTCAAAATTTGAACTTTCACTACCATTTATTCTTTCTATATTTATGGTTTTTGCTTTTGAAAAGGATATAAAAACTAAGGTTCTTACAATTTTATGCTTAGTATCGATTTCTCTGACAACATTTCTTATTATGTTTGGTTTAGAAATACGAGTTGAAATGCTATACATGCTTATATATTTTTATATCATATGCAAATACTTATTTCGTTCAGGTTTTTCATATTTATTTGATAAGTTATATTTATTTTTTGTTGTCGCTTTATTATTTTTTGTAGTTAAGTTTTTTTATGCTTATCTTCAATTGGGTTATTACAATCATCTTAGAATGGTTGATGTAAGGCATTATCAACAGATGCATGAGAAAAATATACTTCTACCAAGTTTTCATCTGATGAGACACACGGGTGTAGTTTATTTTGAGCTTATGGAATATTCAGATGATCCAGAATATGTTAAAAGTCAAGGCTGGAACAATGAGCAGTTTGCACAATATTATGGCTTTGATAGTGTCTTTACAAAATAGGATATATCAAAAAAATTATTGATCTAAATCTGTTATGTTAATAATATAGTTGTAGTGATAGTTGTGAATAGTTATTTTTTTATTATTATCACTGTATTTTATTGTTAGAATTTTTTTGCCGTCTTTAGAAGTTAAAATCCTTTTATTTGCTTTTTCTGATACACTAATATTTGTATTAGCAAACATCTCTTTGACAATATTGACAGTTGCCTGGCTTATAATAAACTCTGTGAGGCTTTGTTTAACACCAATATTTTGGTTTGGCATTGGCAGGCTACTACTTTGGATATCTTTACCATTATAGTCAAGCTTAAATAAAGATCCACCCCAGGCTGATAATGCTACCATTATGATATGTTTTGAGTTGGCTTCAATAATCATATTTGTTGTTAGATTTTTTTGTTTGCCATCTTTATCATAATAAGTAGCAGAGACTATTTGCGATATTGTTTTATCAATACCTAGTTGTTGTGGCTGGGGTAGTGTTACAGTTGTATCTGGTGTTATAGCTACCTTTACATCGATTTGCTGTTTTGTTTGCAACAATGAGCAACTGCTTAAAAAGATAAGTATAAAAATAGTTGAAAGAGTTTTACTTTTCATAACCTTGTATCTTAATTGCTATAGGAGCTAATAAAAATGCTACCGAAATACCTATTAGTACAGTTAGACCAAAATATTCAATAGCTGGAGTATTACTTAATGCTAAAAGCCCAAATGATAGTATAGTAGTAATAGCTGATAGTGCTAATGCTAGCATAGTACTACTGAATCTATTATGACTCTCAGCTAAGAATAAAACATAATCCATACTTATTCCTAAAACAAGTATTATCGCAAGGATGCTAAATAATGTCAGAGGAATATTGAGTAATCCAAGGAGTGCTATAGATGTGAAGCATGATAATAATGGTACTACAATATAAACTATAGATTTTCTAAAAGAATATCTAATAGTTAATCCTAACCATAGTAAGACAAATACAATCGCCATTATGTAAGAAATCATATTACGATAATGACCAAAAATATCACTTATCTGACTTACCTTATCAACAATATAAACATTATCGATAGAGCTAAGCAAATTTTGTAGTTTAGCAATATCAATATCTTTTGAAAGTGCTATTGCCACAGCTTTATAATCATTTGGCTGGTCTCCTAACCACAAAAATCTCATCTGTGCTGAAACAGGTTTATCTAACCATGCAGATAGTTCCAGAGGCTTAAATTTTGTGTTTTTAATTTCATCTATAACTTTTACTTGTTGAGCCCCTGAGAAACCTATTTGTTTAAGGTACTCTTGTGGATATTTGGTATTAATAAAGTTTTGTATAAGATTATAGTTTTGTTGCTGCTGCTCTAAGCCTGGTACATAGTCACTTATGCTAATTAGTGGATTTTTAATATTAGCAAAGTTACTACGAATAATGCTTGTTACATGATTCGCTTTTGACAGAAGGGTATTATCATTTTTAGCTAATACGATAATATAGCTGAGACCTATATCACTGCCAATTATGTTTTTAAGCTGTTGTTCTTCATCCTTGAGCTCTTTAGGAGTTGATTGTAATATATGAATATCATCATTTGGCTTTATTTTATATATTCCTGCAATAATTATTATCACTAGAGCTAGTAAGATAAGAATAATTTTTTTTGTACTAATATTTTTCCATAGATTTAGATATTTATCCGTAAGCCTTAATAGAGGAATACTCTTATGGCTTTTTGATTTGATATTGATAATATATGGGAAAAAGCATATCACTGTTAGATATGACACAGCTAAGCCAATAATACCAAAAACTGCTAGTTGATGTAGTCCAGGAAAAGGTGCAATTGCTATAACTAAAAAAGCTATAATAACATTTAAAAGTCCTAATGTTATGCCTTTGGAAATACGATTTAGTCCTGTTTTTGGAGTCCAATTAGCATCAGCTAAAAGCTTTTCAGAATAGTAAAAGAAAGCATAGTCGACAGATATACCAATCAAACTTGCACCGAAAACTAGCGTAAATAAGAAGACACTACCAAATATATAGTGTGTAACAACAAACGCAGCAATAAATCCACAAAGTATTGAAAATAGTGTAAAAAAAAGTGGAATAATTGATCTAAATGTTAGAATTATCAAAATCAAGACGCCTATCATAGAGCCAATACCAATAGTATTTATCTCATGATGAGCATCTTCGGCTCCAGCATTTGCATAAAAGAGCATTCCAGTTTTTAGAACACTAATATGATTTGATTTAATCTGTTTGATAGCATTATTAATGCTTTTGATAATTTCAGTTTGAGTAGTTAATGAAAAGCTTTGTCCTTTAATTTCGGCTTTAATAAGAACATAATAAGTATTGTTTTTTTCGGCTACTAGAAAGCCATTTCTAAGCTTAAGGTTGGAGCTTGGTTTAGGTAAGTTTAAAAGAAAGTTTTGATATGTAAAGAAAGGATCATTATTAAGTAAGTTACGATTAACCACTCCTGTTGGGTTATATATATTTGCTAGAGCATTTTGGTATAGTCTTTCGTAGTTTTTATCAACTAATAGTTGTTGGTCTTTATCGTTAAGTAATTGTAGTCTGTATGGGAAATAAAATTTTGCCCAAGATAATTGCTGGTCTTGGTTTATTCCAGTATTTACCGTTGTGAAGTTATTACTTTGTTCTAGTAAATGGCTAAACTTTGCTGCAGCATTTGTAGCTTTAGTTTGATCTTTAGAACTTATTAAAAATACAACATCATTACTTATACGGTCAGAAAACTTATTTGATGCTGAGGTAAGTTCAGGCGAGGTCTCTTGGTTTGGTAACAAAGATAGAATGTTTGTATTTAAGTTTAGTCCTTTTGTAATGATGGCTATAAATAGGGTTATGCTACTTAGAACAATGACACTCCAAATAATAAGACGGATAAGATATTTATTAATCATAATATTTAGTTTGTTGTAATATCAAAAAGTTGTATTTTGATTATATTATCTTGGGTATCAGCGACGTCAATATTTGTAATATATCTATTACCTTTTAGAGTTATCTCTTTTATAGCTTTATTAAGAGGGCTAGATTTCGGTGTGAGGGTGATAGTCCAGTTTTGAGTATTACCCTCAAAATTAATATTAAAAAATTCTGATATGGTTTTTGTATCACCTTTAAATACAGACATAAAAACACTAGTGAATGTGAACACTACAGGTTGGTCTTCGCGTGTTAGAACCGTAGGAGGATTATCCATAATAGTTTGTGTAAGCTTATTTTTAGACATTTGCATTGTGGTTTTGATTGGTTGTTGCTGTTGCCATAGCAGAGATCCATCATCGGTTAGTTTAAATGTTCCTGAAGATTTTAAACTTGAGTTTAAACCTGCAATTTGTCGGATTTGTATAAATTTACCCGAGATATTAGTATCTTTGGTTAATTGCTTTTCAACTGCTTGGAAGTCTGAATTATTTGTAAGGTCTGAAGCATACAAAGGAGCCACAATAGTTAAAAAAATGCTAATAAAAGTAAATAGTCTCTTCATCTTCTAATAATCTCTTTTATTTTTTGTTGCCATTGCTGAGGTGTTACGAAACAAGTTTCTTTTTTGTTAATATCAACAGCAAGCTGAGTAGTATAACCTTGACATAACTTTATTTTAGTTAAGCTATCTAAAATAGTATAGTTTATTTTTAATCTGTTCTCGAACTCTATTAGATCGCAATAAATATCAATATCTTGTCCAAATCTTGCAGATTTAATAAATTTGGCTTTTATATCAACTATAGGCCAAGCGAAACCATCTTTCTTCATAGCTATATAATCATAGCCAATTTCTTTGAGCATACTACATCTAGCCATTTCAAAGTACTTGATATAATTACCATGCCAAACAATTTCGAGCATATCAACATCAAAAAATGGGATAGCCATTTTGTAAACATGTGTGAATAAACTATCTTTAAGCATTTACTTATTCTCCTTGATGCCAAAAATCAAAAAAATTAAACCATTGTTTTGGATATTTTTTACAATATGATTCAAGCATTTGTGCGTATTTTTGTGCATACTTTTCTAAATCTTGTTGTTTTGTTTTTCTATTTAAAATAATGCTATTTTGATCAAACTCTTTGAAAATAAAATCAAAGTTATTACGATCTTTTTTTGGACATAGCATAAAGTATGTAGGGCATTTTAGAATGCTTGCTAATATAAATGCACCTTGCGGGAAAAATGCCATATCATCTAAAAATGATAATCTAAGATTTCTCTCTGGTTTAGTTACAGAAGTTCTATCTGCAGGTATAACGATAAATTCACCATTAGCAACACGCTCATATAACTCAATTGCTAGATCTGGAGTAACATCTTGTATACATATCATATTGATCGAGTATTTAGGATTAATCTTTGTCAAAAGTTTGTTAAATGTAGGAGCTTGCTTGCTAAATACTAGAGCATTTATCTTCATACTATTATCAAAGTCTGCCAATGATCTTGCAACATCAAGATTACCAAGATGAGCAGTAAAAATAACACCACCTTTTTGTGATTTGATAGCTTGGTTCATGATTTTGCGATCTTGTACTGAGAAGTCTACATTATCTATAGTGATCTTATTACTCCAAACAGCTATTTTATCTATAACCATTTCACCAAATGCTAAAAAATGTCTGAAACTATAAAACCATAATTTTGAAGTTTTAATATTTTTATCGAGGTGTTTAATATATTTAAAAGAATATTTACGTGCACTTTTGTACAATAAAAAATAATAGATCATAACTACTGACATGATTGAGTAGGTGAGTCTACGACCTAACAAACGAAATAAAATAAAAGTAGTTCTAAGCCCGAATATACCACCGGCTTCTTTTATCTTAGTCCAATGTTTCACCTGATTTTTCTCCATAATAGTAATGGTAATCTAATAATCATACCAGTAACTAATTTTGTATGAGTCAAAGATATCCTGACATTATCTCGAAACATTCTAAAATTGGAGTAACCATCTTGAGGGTAAATTACTTTGGTATTTATATAGACTATAGGAAGACCTAGCCAGTACATTCTCACGATTACATCTATATCGAAATCCATCTTCACTGAGAAAGTTTTTTTCTGCATAAGCTTTGTATAAGCCTCTAGTGGATAGATACGAAAACCACACATTGATTCTTTGAGATCAAACGACAGAGTTTCTATTGCTACCCAAAAATTTGTAATTTTTCTACCATGAAGTCTACTTTTGGGAATACTATCATCATAGATAGGCATACCAGATATTAGTGCCTGAGGGTTTTGCTGCATTGCTTGTATAAATTTAGGGATATCGGTCGAATCATGCTGACCATCAGCATCTATTTGAAGCATATGTGTATAACCCATTTTAAAAGCTAAATTGGCACCATAACTTACAGCAACACCTTTACCTTGATTTTTATCAAGTGATTCTGTCAAAACAATATTATTAAATTCATCAGCAACTTCTCTCATAATTTGTTTAGTGTTATCTTGGCTACCATCATTTATAAGTATGATAGGTAAGTCATATCTGGCGATATTTTTGATGGTGTTACGTAGTTGCTTTCCATGGTTATAGATTGGTACTACAATACATAAATTACAATCACTACTACTCATATTTTATTTTACCCTGAGATGCTACTTGATTATTGACAGAAATTTCAAAAGTAATTGTATTGTTGTTATTTGCGATTTTTATTTCTATATCATCATTAGGTAATATAACTTTTTTGAATTTTACTTGTGGAATATTACCAAAAGAGAGTTTATTAATACCGAATATCTGGCTTGCCAAATTTATAACAAAATCAACTTGAGCAATACCCGGTAAAATGGCCTGCTCTTGGAAATGACCTTTAAAAAAATCGCACTCGTGGAGTACTTGCGCCGATACTAAAACACAGCAATCATCAATATTTTGTATATTATTTATCTTAAGATGTTTGTTCATAGTTTATTTCGCCATAAATTTTAAATAAAGTCTCCTTAATAAGCTTAAATCTTATCAAACTTATAAGCTCTAACCTATTTAATTATCATCTAATAATTCAACTAATAGCTCTAGAGTTCTTTTTCCTTGAGAGTTGGTTGGTATTTCAGTTACAAAGCGCCATTTTTTAGGTATAACTACATTTGAGTAATAGTTTAATAGATAGCTCTTTATTTGTTTAATTAAATTTTGTTTACCAAAATTTTGTAATAAGTCTTGTCCATCTTGATTTAGACATATTATTGCTGCTATATATTCACGATAGCTTTGACGCTTGATACATACACAGTCTTTTATTAAGTCATGAGCGATTAATATATTTTGCATTTGTGATATTGATAAACGATTACCAGCAATTTTGACAATCTTATCGACCCTACCTTTTAGCTCAAATTTATCGTTGTATAATGTAACGATATCTGCCATTAGTTGTTTTTCTTGCTTAAAAAAGGGAGATCTAACAACTAGTTGATCAGACTCTGTAGTAATACAAACATTATCAAAAGGTTTCCATAGTTTATCGATTAACTGTTGTCTATACGCAATAACTCCAGTTTCACTACTACCATAAGCTTCGAGAATAGGGATGTTGTAACTATTTTGAAATTTAATCGCGATATCGGCACTTAATGCACTAGCTGATGAAATGAGCAAAGAGTTAGTGATAGGACTACTGATACTACCATCAAGGTGAGAAATAATTACAGGAGTTGTTATCAAAATATTATTATCTTGAAGTAGCTTTTTGTGGATAAGTTCGGGTACAAATAGCCTTTCTGTGTGAATGATTTTTTGGTATAGCAGTGGCCATACTATAGCCCAGCTAAAGCCATACAGGTGCTGATGTGATACTGTTGTAAGCACATTGATATTCTTAAGATTAAAGCTTTGTATGACACTGTTGATCGCGAAAGACTCTTGTTCAAGATTGTCTATGGTTTTGCTATAGCTTTTATATTCACCAGTAGATCCAGATGTGAAAAATATAGTTTCACAATCTTTTAATGTATATTCATTGATGATTTTTGCTGATAAATCAAGATCATTATTAGTTATTAAAGAGTCGTAATGTTTTGCAAGCTTGGCAATTGTGCCAGGTTTGTCATTTGGTATCATTATAGTAGTTTTACCTAAAAACTGACATGCTATCCATGTGCAACAAAATAAGTACATATCATCAACTGATAATGCAACTTTGCAACTATTGCTTAGAATGATATCAAGATGATTAGCTAAAGTTTTTATATCATTTAAAAACTCTTTTGCGATAATATTATTTGAATCTTTGATAAATATGATTTCAGAAGGATTTTGTGCATAAAATTCTAGTATTGATTTAAGTGTGCTTTTCAAAATATCTCCTAACAACAATTCTAATTATAATCTCACTAAGCATCATTAATCCTATAAGGATATAACTGATAAAACCGTTATAAAGTGTCCAAAATTGTATCGAACCTAATATAATAGTGTATGTTGAAATACTGGCATTTATAGCAAAAATCACACACCAAGCTAATGTTACATACCATGTGTATTTTATTGCATAGTCTGGTAGAGGCTCTCTGCTCATACGAATTGCAAGTTTGGTAATCAGACTTTTGTCTTGGAATAATGAATAACAAAAAACACAGAAGAGGCTAATACTTACAAAGACAGGGTATAGTAGCATAACGGTGATATTATCTACAATGATGGCTATACCTGCAAGAAGTATCCCCACAATAGTAATAAGTTTCCAAGTGATGCTAGGATCTTTTTTTAAAATTAGTAATCTTAGTATAAATATTAAGGCGACAATTAAGCCAAGATACTTTATCGAGAGTGAATTTAAGCCAATATAGACTATAAATGGATATAGTATAATAATTATCAATACAAAGAATTTAAGTAGAGATTTCATTAAGTGTGTATTTAGTCTTGTGCTAGAGCTGCAATTATAGTGTCAACAACATCCCCAACAGTACGAACAGATTTAAATTCCTCAGGTTTAAACTTGCGACCTGTGAAGTTTTGCAGTTGTACTACTAAATCAACAGCATCAATACTATCTAAATCAAGATCTTCGTATAGTGTTGAATCTAGAGTGACATCATCCTTATCTATTTCAAAAAGATTATTAAGAATATCCTGTAATTGTGCGAAAATTTGTTCTTTAGAAAAGCTCATCAGTATATCCTTAAGATTTATTTTCTTCTACAAATTTAGCCAAAGATGCCACAGATTCAAAGTGTTTTTTGACATCTTCATCAGCAACTTCAAGACTTATATTATAGCGTTTTTTTAACGCAACCCCTATCTCTAAAGCATCTATTGAATCTAGTCCTAAACCCTCTCCAAAAAGTGCTTCATCAGCATCTATTTCATCAGCTGTAATATCTTCAAGATTTAAGACCTCGATGATCATTTCTTTTATTTCTTGTTGCATGTTTTTAAAGTACCTATTTTATAAAAAATCTAATTTAGTAGAGAGATTATACTGTAAAAATTTAGTTAGCCTACGAGCAGCTAGAGATGGTATCCCATCTGCCTCATCAATAAAATCTTGAGGATTAACCTTATCTCCAACAACTACTCTAAACAACGGCGTTGTTTCGGCAATGTTATACCATTTGGTATTTTTTGTCAAAGTAACAGGAGAGCATGAAATATGTATCATTCTTATAGGAGCATTTGTTCTAATTGCTAGTTGCGCGGCACCTCGTTTTAGTTTTGGTAACTGGTTGGGACTAGTTCTGGTACCTTCTGGAAACATTAACAAATTTCTACCTTCTGCAAATATTTCATTTAAGCGTGAGAATGTTTGGTCAGGATTGATATTTGGAATATATCCAGCTGTTTCTATTACATGCTTATAATATGGGTTTTCCCATAAGCTTTGTTTGACAATATTATCGCAAAGCTTGAGTCTAGACACTATTGCAACATAGTCGATTAAAGTAGGATGATTAGC